>CAZPYU010000266.1:0-10824 GCA_964590905.1 uncultured Thermoanaerobaculia bacterium | reverse complement strand
ATCGTGGCGATCACCGAGGGCATCCCGGTGGTCGACATGCTGCGGGTGAAAGCGTTTCTACGCGACTATCCGAGAGCCCGTCTCATCGGTCCCAACTGCCCGGGCATCATCACCCCTGGGCAGGCGAAGATCGGCATCATGCCGGGGCACATTCATCGCCCAGGCAAGGTGGGAGTCGTTTCGCGCAGCGGCACGCTGACCTACGAGGCGGTCTGGCAGCTCACCGGGCACGGCCTCGGCCAGTCGACCTGCGTCGGCATCGGCGGCGACCCGGTGAACGGCACCAGTTTCCTCGACGTGATGAAGGCGTTCGCGCAGGACAGAGAGACCGAGGCGGTGATTCTGATCGGCGAGATCGGGGGAGATGCCGAGGAGAGCGCTGCGGCCTGGATCGCCGAGAACTTCGATCGCCCGGTGATCGGCTTCATCGCCGGGCGCACCGCGCCGCCGGGGCGGCGGATGGGCCACGCGGGCGCCATCGTCTCCGGCGGCAAGGGGACCGCGCAGGCCAAGATCGACGCGCTGCGCGCCGCCGGCATTCACGTCTGCGACTCGCCGGCCGAGCTCGGCGCCACGGTGGCGAGGGCGCTGCAGAGTCGTTCATCACGCTAGTCGAGATCAGGTCAGTACAGCTGACTCCCAAACATTCCAGCTCGCGGTATCCCGGGCGGGCTCGGGTTCGTCAGGGAGTTGGAACCGCGAGGTCGCGCTCGGACATCCCGGTGGCGCCGGTCTGCAGGTTGGGCGGCAGGTGGCCGACGTCGCCTACCGCGATCACCTTGAAGCGGCCGTCGGCTTCGACGCGGATCACGGTCAAGCTGGCGTGTCCCACCGACATCTCGAGCCAGGCGGTGGTGTCGACGCCGAGCGCCTTGGTCACCAGGTAGCGGATCACGTTGCCGTGGCAGACGAGCAGCTCGCGTCGCTCCAAGCCGAGCGACGGCACGAAGCGGGCCGCGAAGAGCCGGTCGAGCTGCCCGGCGCAAGCGGCGAGGTCCTCGGCCTTTTCGTCGGCGATCACCTCGAGACGGCGGGTCGGCGGGGTGCATTCGGCGAGGTCGGGGACAACTTCGACCACGACGCCCGGCAGATCAGACGCAATCACGCGGGCGGTCTCGTGCGCGCGCGTCAGCGGACTCGTGAAGAGCGCGTCGAAGCGATGCGGCAGGCCGGCGAGCCGCGCTCCCGAGAGCCGTGCTTGCGCGACTCCGATCGGCACCAGGCCGGGGCCGAGGTTGGGATCGGCGTGAGGATCGGGGAGGTAGGCGCCGTGGCGGACGAGGACGAGGGTGCGCGGGCTGTTCGCGGTGGCTGCAACGGGATCCGTCGGGCTCGCCTGGGCGACGGGCACGAAGAGGATCGACAACAGCAGGGCGACAGTAGGTCGGCAGCTCGACATCGCATCTCCTCGAAGCTGCCGGAACGATAGCCGATCGACGCTCTCGCAGTCAGCCTCCGTGTAGGTTCTCCCGTAGACTGACGCGGGGACAAACGGAGAGATGAAGATGTCGAAAGGAGCTCTTGCCGCGGGGCTCTCGAGCCTGGTACTGGGCCTTGCGGGCGCGGCCGGCGATAGCCCCGCGTTGCCTCGGGCCGAGCTGCACACTACGAGCGGCGTTCTGATCGTCGAGCTCGAGCTCGAAAAGGCGCCGGTCTCGGTCGCCAACTTCCTGCGCTACGTCGACGAAGGGCGCTTCGCCGGAGCGACGTTCTATCGCGTCGTCCGCGACGACAATCAGGCGGAGAGCGCGATCAAGATCGACGTCATCCAGGGCGGGCTCGGCTTCGCGGAGAGCGAACAGCGTCTGCCGCCGATCGCACACGAGACCACGGCGACCACCGGCCTTCGCCACCTCGACGGCACGCTCTCGATGGCGCGCAACGAACCGGGATCGGCCAGCTCGGAGATCTTCGTTTGCGTCGGCGATCAGCCGGAGCTCGACTTCGGCGGTATGCGCAATCCGGACGGCCAAGGCTTCGCGGCGTTCGGAAGGGTCGTCTCGGGAATGGAGGTCGTGCGCGACATTCATGGGCGCCCCGCCGACGGTCAGGTGCTGCGTGATCCGGTCGCGGTCCTCTCGGTGCGGAGGTCTAACTGAGCCGCGGCTGGCTGGTCCTGCTGGGAGGCGGCGAGTTCTCTTTCGGCGAGACCGAGGAGGCCGACCGCGCCTGGCTCGAGCGTACGCCGCCGGGTCCGGTCGGCTTCCTGCCCGCAGCGTCGGGCTCGACCGACTACCCGCGCCACTTCGCGGAATACATGCGAGTCGAGTTCGAGCGTGAGGTCGAGACAATTCCGATCTACCGCGATCGCGACGGCCGCAGGGGCAGGAACTGCGAGCGGATTCGCGACTGTGCGGCGGTCTACTTGGGAGGCGGGGTTCCCGATCACTTGCTCGACGCGATTCTCGGCTCGCCTGCGCAGCAGGCACTCCTGGCGAAGCTCGAATCGGGTGGTGTCGTGGTCGCTATCGCGGCGGCGGCTCAGTGTTGCGGCGCGGCGGCGCGGAGCGTCTTCGGTGGGCGATTCCTCGCCGCTTTCGCCCTGGCGCCCACGCTCGGCATCGAAACCAACTTCGATCCTGGGCACGACCGGCGGCTGCGGCAGCTCCTGGGCGAGGCGGGCGTCGAACGAGGCGTCGGTCTGGCCTCGGGAAGCGCCCTTCTCCTCGGGCCGGCGGGGAGCTTCGAAGCTGTGGGAGGCGTCTTCACGCTCGCCGCGGCCGACGCCGACCTGGTGCCGCTGACCGGAGAGTCGTCGCCGCCGGACGGCTCGAACCGATAGAATCCGAAGCGGTGGTTTCGCGACGGAACCGCCGAGATGGGAGAAGGGAGTCGCCGTGATGCGCATCCGTTCGATACTGCTCCTCGGGCTCGGGGGTTTGGTGGCTTTTCTCCGCCCGAGCGTCGCCGCCGAGATCGAAACCGGGACGAAGCTGCCCGCGGTGACGGTGAGCAACCAGGACGGCGCCGCGGTCGACCTAGCTGTTGCCGGCGGCAGCGGCTGGACGCTGGTCTACTTCTATCCCAAGGCCGACACTTCCGGCTGCACCAAGCAGGCGTGCAGCCTACGCGACGCCTACGCTGCGCTGACAGCGAAGGGCGTGCGGGTGTTCGGAGTCTCGGGCGATGACGCGGCGGCGCAGAAGGCGTTTCAGATCAAGTACAAGCTGCCGTTTACCCTTCTCGCGGACAGCGAGAGCAGGGTGATGGACGCCTTCGGAGTTCCGCACGCCGGCAGCTTCGCCAAGCGGCAGGCGTTCCTGTTCAAGGACGGACTGCTCGTCTGGCGCGACCTCACCGCTTCGACCACCGAGCAGGCCGCCGACGTGCTAGCGGCGATCGAGGCGCAGCAATCCGCCTCGTGACGGTCGAGTGCCGTTCGTGTCCTGACGAGAACAGCGCGGCGCGATCGGCTCGATTCACTTTCCGACAGGAGACTCTCGCATGCAGATGACGCTCGCCATCTTGAAGCCCGACACGGTTGCGGCAGGCAGAGCGGGCCAGGTGCTCGCTCACCTCGAAGGGGAAGGGTTCGCGATCCGGGGCCTGAAGGTGATCCATCTGACCCGCGCACAGGCCGAAGCGTTTTACGCTGTCCACCGTGAGCGCCCGTTCTACCCATCGCTGGTCGCTTTCATGACCGAAGGGGCGGTCGTGCCGGTGGCCCTGGCGCGCGACAACGCTGTCGCCCGGTTGCGCGAGGTGATGGGGACGACCGACGTCGCCAAGGCGGCCGCTGGGACGATCCGCAATCTCTTCGGCAGCTCGATCGAACGCAACGCGATTCACGGCTCGGATTCGCCCGAGAATGCGACTCAGGAGTTGGCGTTTTTCTTCTCGACGGCGGAGCTCATCGCCGCGAGCTAGGATCGTCGCGAACGAACGGGTTGCTTCGGACTCGGGAGAGGGGGGCTCGCGATGCACCAGAGCGTAGCATCGGCGCCGGAGTCGGCGCTGGCCGCGGAGCGGCGGGGTCGCGTCGTCGGGCGCTTCTGCCGGAGCTGTCATTCAGTCTATCCGCTCTTCGCGCCGCGGCACGTCGGCAAGCCGAGCTGGGGCCGCGATCACGTCGCCTCGAGTTGCTCCCAGGAAGGACGCGAGTTCGTGCTGGGCGCCGATTGGTGGGAGCCGGCGGTCGAGGTGCTGCCTCCCGCGCCGCCTCCGCCGGCAGCTCCGCCCGCGGCCTGAACCGAGGGGTCGGCTCGGCGATCCGTGCGCTGTCCAAGTTGCGGCAACGTCGAGCTGCGCCCCCGCGCCCGCGAGTGCGGCTGGTGCGGTCTCCTCTACGAGGTCAAACTGCCGGCGCGCGCCGACCCATCGCAGATCTGGGCCCCTCCGCCAGCGCCACCTGCCGACGCGACGCGCCCGAGAGAGGTGAGGGGACCAGCACTTCTCGTCGCGATCGTGCTCTCGGGTTTGGCGGCTCTGATCTGGGTAGCCCTGCGAAGCGACTCCGCGCCGAGCGCGCCCGCCGCGGACGGCTCGGCGACGAGCCAGGCCCGAACGCTGTCGGCGACGAGCGCGCTCGTCGAGGGTGAGAGCCGGGCGAATCGATCGCGAGCTGCCAGTGCGGCCGCGCCGCCGGCTCCCGAGCTTCCACTCACCCAGCAGGACCTCGTCCAACTGATCGATGAGATCGGAAACATCGCGCGCCTCGGAACCGCCGCGGAGCTCTCCGACCTCATCGATCCGCGCGTCGACTTCACGACTTCGTTCGAAGGCGGATCGAGCTTCCACGCCATGACGGAGGGACGGCCGGGTCTCATCGTGCACTGGATGGGGAAGCGGGCGGTGGAGGAGCAGTCCAACGCGCTGGTGACCGAGAGCGCCACCGTGGAGAGCCTCGGCGTCGACCCGAGCGGCCGAGAGGGAACCGTGGTTCGGATCGGCGAGTCGGTGGTGACGATCGACGATACGGCGCTCTCGGCGACTGGCGAACCGCTCGCCATCCAGGAGACTCCCGACGCGGTGATCGCGGTCATGGGAGGAATCCGCTGCAACTACGTCGAGACTCTTCGGGTGAGACGCAACAATGGTCGCGCCCGCGTGGTCGCGGTGCGCGTTCAGGGAACCTGTCAGCTCGAAGGGTAGGGGACAGCCTCCCGACCGTCCGCCTAATCCAATCGGCCGTGTCGCTCGAGCCGTTCGAGGTGGGCGACGATCTGACGTGCGGCGAGCGGCCAGACCGCTTCGGGAACGTCTGGATAGACCGTCGCCATCATCTGCTCCGGCAGGCGTCGGCCCTCGCGCCAGCAGGCCAGCACCTGCTCCTCCCGCTCCAGCCGGTGTGCGATGTACTCGTCGAGTTTGGCGTCGACGTTCAGGATCGGCGCGCCGTGGGCGGGAAAGAGAGTGCGGAAGCCGCGGCCGCGCATCCGTTCGAGCGAGGCGAGGTAGTCGTCCATGTCGCCTTCGGGCGGGTCGATGACGATGGTACCGACGCCGGCGACGAGATCGCCGCAGATGAGATCGCCGCGCTCCTCGAGCTCGATCGCCAGATGGCCGCGCGCGTGCCCCGGGGTGTGGTGGAGCCGCAGCCGGACCGGCGGGTCGCCGGCGAGCTCCACCCGTTGGTCGGCGTCGAGGAGGCGATCGATCGCGATACCTTGCTCCGCCAGCCGCTCGGCGGTCGCCGAGTGCGCGGCGACCGGAACGGCGAGCGCCCGGCGAAGCGTCTCGACGCCACCGACGTGATCGGGATGGTGGTGGGTGAGCCAGATCTCGGTTACTCGCCGTCCGAGCTGTTCGCGCGCCGCCGCGAGAGCTGCGACGAGTCGTTCGTTCTCGGCGGCGAACGGCGAACCGGGGTCGACGAGCACGCAGTCGCCGCTGCCGAGTACGTAGGCGTTGGTGTGGGTCGCCGGCGGCAGAGTAGCCGCTGCCAACGGGAAGAGGAGCAGGTGCGGGCGCAGCTCGATGCGACGCAGCGGACCCAAGTTCGCTTCACGCGTATCGAGCAGGCGCGCGCGCGAATCGTCCGGGCCGTCCTCGGCGAGCACGCGGCAGAGGTGCAGGATCGGTGGCGCTGCGAGAAGCTTGCCGCTCTCCATAAGCGCCCTAGCGAGTGCCGGCGCGATCCACTCTCCGGCTTCGCACTCGGCGGAGACGATCGTCGGCTCGCCGTCCTCCGGTTGCCATTCGGCGAGGAAGAAGCGGTTGTCGAAGCGCGCCGCTCCGAACGGTGGCGTCAACCAACGACCGGCGAAGCGGAGCCGCGCGGCGTCGAGCCGTACGCCGACCTCCTCCCCGAGCTCGCGCAGCGCGCAGGCGGCGATGCCGGGTGCGAGGTCGTCGTCGAGCGGCGAGCTCGCCTCGGGGGAAGGCGAGGTCGGCAAACCGGGAGCGGGGTGGAACGGAGTCCCGACGACGGGCAGCTCGGCATCGGTGCGGTCCAGCCCGCCGCCCGGGAACGACTGCCAGCCGGCCATGAACGGCAACGTTCGGCCGCGCCGGATCCAGTAGATCTCGATGCCGCGGCCGCTCCGGCGCCAGAGAACGACGGCGGCCGACGCGCGAGGAGGTTTGGGCGACGGCACAGCGCCGCTTGCAGCCGCGAGGACCTGTTCGTAGAGCCCCGGCGGGGCGGTCACGGGTGGAGCGCGCCGGCGTACTTCTTCTCGCCTGCCTCGATCCGCAGCGCCAGTCGATTCTCTTTCGGCGGCAGCTGGCAGGTCGACCAGGGAGTGAAGGCACAGGGGGGGTTGTAGGCGCGGTTGAAATCGACGATCGCGACGCCGTTAGCGGGCGGATCGGCGTAGAGAAAGCGGCCGGCGCCGTAGGTCTCGTGCCCGTTGGTGGCGTCGCCGAAGATCAGGTAGAGGCGCCCGTCGCCGGTGTCGTCTAGAGCGACGATCGTGCGCTCCTCGCCCGAGAGAGTGAAGGTGAGCTTGCCCGGCGACGGCATCTGCTCGGTCGTGCCGAGAACTGTAGCGACCGCCATCGTAGTTCCCGGCGGATTAGCGGTGAAGCGCGCTTCTACGCGCAGGGCCGGGTCGGGTGGAAAGTAGTCGAGGCCGACGAACTCGCGACGGAGCTTCGCCTCGCGATCGCGCAGCCGCAAGCCGACCCGCTCGCCGCGCTCCACCAGGAAGAAGTTGAGCGAGCCGAGCTCGAGGAGCGTCGGCTTCTCGGCGGCGTCGGTCGCGAGCGGGAGCGGAGTGGTCACTGGCTTCCCGTCGGCAGAGAGACCGCTTCCGGCCTCGGGAAGGAGAGTCACGATGCCCCCTTCGTTGCGGAGGAGAGCGGTTCTGGATAGAGCCTTCTCGGCCGGAAGGGGCAACCGGCTGCCGGGTTCGCTGCCGAGCGCGTTGTCGCCCTCGACGAGCCAGTGCAGACCGATGAGCGTCAGCCAGCCGGTCTCGGAGGTCAGGCGCTCCAGGCGCCACTCTCTCCACTCGGCGTTGGACTTCACGAATTCATCCGCCGGGAGTGTGACGGACTGGGCTCCGAGCTCGGCGGCGAGGCCGACGGTAGCGACGACGACCCAGGCAAGATGGCGTCTCATCTTCTGCAACCTACGGCGGCTTCGGCGGTGCGGTCAAGCTGTCGTCGGTCACTGCGCGTTGATCGCCTTGTCGTAGGCGAAGAACTCGAGGTCGAGCCCGATCGGGATCTGGGCCGAGGCGGCACGGTAGCGGTTCACGTAGTCGACCTGACTCGGTCGGGCGGAGCCCTGGCGCCTCTCGTAAGCGAGGAAGTCGTCGTCGAACCAGTCGAAGATCTTGGAGAGCATTACGGTTCCTCCAGAAAGATCGACTTGCACGTTTCGCGCCTCGGCGACGAACTCACGCATTGCAGCGTCGAGCTCGGCGTTCAGGGAGGGCCCTTCGAACGCCTGCTGGGGGAGGCGCGGGCAGCTTTTCGAGGCGCAGTTGAGCGCGGCGTGAATGCGAGGATCCCGAAAGCGGCCGCGCACGATCTCGTCTTCGAGCGCCTTGAGGCTCCAGGTCTTGCCACCCACGACGACGCTCTTGGCAGTAAAGAAGCTGATCCCGAACAGCCCGTCGCCCCAAACGCTTTCGCGCTCCGGGCCGCGCCCGAGGGCTCCCTTGACGACGTAAGCGTTGTAGGCGTTGATCCAGAAGGCGAGCTTGTCCGAATCGGTGGGGAAGGGAGCCGGATCGGAGTCGGGGCTGGTCCGCTCGACAGCCGCGAGGTAGCGGTCGAGCTCCACGCGGTCGCGCGACAGCGCTTCGTAGTTCACGTAGCCACGGCTGTCCACGTGGCGGGCGAGGACGGCGCTCCAGTCGCGGTGAGAGAACGGTTCGGCCACTGCGGCGGAGGCAGTTAAGAAGAGCGTCAGCGTCAGTCTGGGTAGCGTCAATCGAGCCCTCCCGAGGCCGCCGCGAGGCGGGATGAATTCTGTACGGCGCGCGGGCCGAAACGGATGAGCCTTCAGTAGGATGGCCGTCTAGTTTCGAGTTTGCCAGACGTTCTCGTGCGCGAGCCGTAGCTCCTTGTCGAGGAGAGCCCGGTGCCTACCAGAAGCCGCCCTTTCGCTGCGCTCCGCCTGATCGTCGAGCCAATCCCGGCGGAGAAGCGTCGCCTGCTCGGTGAGCGCTGGTCGAGCCTTGACCCCGAGATCCGGACTCCACTGCAAGGGCTCGGCCGGCAGACGACCGGCTGTGGCGCGACGATCGGGCTCATGCCGCGCTGCGACTTCGATTGCGAAGGCTGCTATCTGGGCGGCGAGGCGAATGCGATCCCGCGCGCGACGCTCGCGGCGGGCTTCGAGCAGCTCGCGACTCTCCGGCGCTGGCTGGGCCCCAAGGGCAACGTCCAGCTCACCGATGGCGAGCTGACACTCCTCCCGGAGGACGAGCTGGTGGCGTTGGTGCGGGAGGCGCGGCGGCTCGGCACGACTCCGATGCTGATGAGCCACGGCGACACGTTCCGCCGCAAGCCGAAGCTGTTGCAGCGGTTGGTACGGGAGGGCGGGCTGCGCGAGGTCTCGATTCATGTCGACTCGCTGCAGCGCGGACGGCGAGGGCCGCTGGGCAGCGCCAGATCCGAAGCCGAGCTGATGCCGATGCGGACCGAATTCGCGGAGCAGATCCGGGAGGTGCGCCAGGAGACCGGGATCCGCTTGCGCGCCGCGACGACGCTCACTATCGCCCGACAGAATCTGGACGAAGTACCGGAGGTCGTCGACTGGTGCTTTCACCATCGCGACGTCTTCGGGCTGGTTTCGTTCCAGCCCCTCGCCCAGGTGGGACGCACGCGGGATCACCTGGAGGGCGTCGAGCCCGACGAACTCTGGCTGCGAATCGGCAGCGCTCTCGCGGCCTACGGCTACCGTTCTGGGATCCGCTCCCCGCTACAGCTCGGGCACGCCGACTGCACGCGACTGGAGCCGTTCCTGGTCTTCGAACGGGAGGGTGAAGCGCCGCGTCTGCTGCCGATCGTCCGCGCCGGGCACCCCGAAGATGCCGAGCTCGCCCACCTCTTTCTAGAGCTCGGCCTGGGCGGGCTCAATTTTCGCGACGACTCACCGTTCGAGCGGACCTGCCGGAGTCTAGGAGTCCTCGCCGCCGCCCCCGGCTTCGTGCTCGGCCGACTGCGGCGCTGGGCCGGAGAACGCGCCGCCGAAGTCGGGAGCTCGCTCGCTCGGCTGTTCGTCGACGGCGCGCGAAAGCGGATCCGCTTCGATTCGTTCCAGGTCGTCTCACACCACTTCATGAGCGGCAAAGAGCTCGCCACCGAGCGCGGTCGCGAGCGCCTTGCCGCTTGCGTCTTTCGGGTGCCGCTCGGCGGCCGGATGGTGTCGATGTGCGAGGCGAACGCACTCGGCGGGAGAGAGCAGTTCTACGCGGAGCTGCGCGGCCAGAGACGCGGAATCAGCGCCGGAACTCGCTTGCGATAGGCGGACCACGCCTCGCCGTACTTGCGCTCGAGATCGCGCTCCTCGAAGCGCATTCCGATCCAGATATAGATCGTGAAGAGAGTTGCCAGGAGAAGGTGCCCGGCGCTCATATCGGGAGTCGCGAAGAGCGCCACGATCGTTCCCGAGTAGAGCGGGTGGCGGACGAAGTGGTAGGGACCGCGCGCCGCGATCTCCGGTTCGACATAGGGGCGGCAACGCGCCGCGGCCCACGCTTGTCGCAGGCCGAAGAGGTGAGTGTTCCGGATCGAGAGGAGCGCGGCCACGACGGTCGCCCAGCCTGCGGCGCAGAGCGCCCAGACAACTCCTCGCCCGAGCGGCGATTCGACCTGCCAGACGAGATGCTGGACCGGGCGCCACTGCCAGAGCAGCAGGACGATCTGGAGCCCGGCGATCAAGGAGTAGAAGCTGCGCTCGAGCTCGTTCGGAAGCCAGCGCGTCACGAACGCCTTGACGCTCTGCCGCGCCAGCAGGCTGTGGACGACGCCGAAGGAGAGCAGTAGGGTGCAATCGACCATCAACGCTACACTGAGCGGACCGGTCGGACCGCTGTCGACCGACTTGGGCACCGCGAAATTGGCCAGAAAACCGACCAGGTAGATCATCGGCTTGATCGCCAAGAGATAGGCGACGAGGCCGAAGAGCAGATAGTGCGGGCGGAGCACGAGAGGGATTCTGGCACCTGCTGACGAAACCGTTCGGCTGCCGGCGCATCCGAGAGGTTCGCCGGTACGTAACGCCGGACGGGAGGAAGACCGATGTACCGCCGTCGACTCCGTGGCCGAAGCGCGTTCGCGCTCCTAGGCCTTCTCGTCTCTTGCTCCCCCGAGCGCGTGACCGCAGACTCCCGCGCGGCCGCGACGCCGACTGCGAAAGGAGAGCGCTTCGTGAACTACCTCAAACCGTCGGACGCTGAGCTCAAGGCGCAGTTGACGCCGTTGCAG
>CAZPYU010000265.1:0-3467 GCA_964590905.1 uncultured Thermoanaerobaculia bacterium | reverse complement strand
ATGAAAGCCTATGGTTTGGAGCTGACCGAGGCGATGGCGCAGGAGGGCTACGTGCTTGGTATCGGCGCGGGCGGCATCGTGATCGGCGCCGAAAGCGCCCGGGGCTTGCTCTACGGCACCGCGACCCTGCGCCAGATGCTGGTCTGCCGCGGTCAAAGCGCGCCCCTGCCGGCGGTGCGCGTGCGCGACTGGCCGAAGATGGCGATGCGCGGCATCCACGACGAGATCAGCTACGGCCAGGTCTCGACCATGGAAAACTTCAAAGACATGATCCGCTTCCTGGCCGACTTCAAGATGAACACGTTGATCATCTATTTCGAGGATACGTTTCGCTTCAAGCGCTACCCAACGATCGGCGAGGGCCGCGGCGCCCTCTCGCGCGAGCAGATTGACGAGCTGGAAGCCTTCGCCCGGCCGCTGGGGGTCGAGATCTTCCCCGTCTTCGAGATGCTGGGCAACCAGGGCGCGCTGCTGATGCTCGACGAAGTGCGGCCGTTTGCCGAGTATCCCGGCGCCCACTCGTTCGCGGTGGACGACGAAGCCTTTGGCTTCTTGAAGAACTGCTTCGAAGAAATGGCCGACGCCTTCGACTCAAAATACTTTCACGCCGGGCTCGACGAGTCGTGGGACCTGGGTTTTGGAAAGAGCGAAGAACTGGTCAAGCGCGCCGGGCGCGGGCCGGCACACGCGGCCCACTACCGCCGCATCAACGACCTGCTCAAGAGCCGCGGCAAAACGATGATCATGTACGGCGACATCATTCTCAAGTATCCCGAGATTCTCGACCTGATCCCCAAGGACATCGTGCTGATGGACTGGCAGTACGAGCCCCTCGACCATTACCCGACGGTCGACGTGCTCGGCTCGAAGGGGTTTCCCATCCTCGTGCTGCCCGGCATGAGCAACTGGGACCGGATCTTTCCCGATATGTCCAAGGCGATGATCAACATCCGCAACTTCACGCTCGACTGCTATCGCCAGCCCCGCCCGCTGGGCTCGATCACTTCGACCTGGGGCGACAACGGCTCTAAGAATCTGCGCGAGCTGCTCTACTACGGCTACGCTTACGGAGCCGAGGTGACCTGGTCGCCCGACTCGACCGATGTCTCGAGCTTTTCCGACCGGTTCTTCACGCTGTGGAACGGTCCGGGCACCGCGCCGTACTTCGAGGCCATCTACGCCCTGCTGGAGAAGTGGCCGTGGTGGTTTCCGATGCTCGATTATTTTCGGCACCCTTTTTTGCCTCGCAAGGACGAGCGGCCGCACACGACCCAGGAGCTGTATCGTGTCTATGAGGACGCGCGGACGGCGCAAAAGCTTTGTGGCCTGCTTCAGCCGCTGGTCGTACGCCGGAAGGGGGACGTCGACTACCTGCGCTACTGCGCGCGGATGCACGAACACTATGTCGAAAGCCAGCGGCTGGTCGCCGACCTGAACGCATTTGAAACCAAGCGGCTCTCCAGCGATGCAATCGACCTCGCCCAGGCGCGGTTCCTCGACCGCATCCACGGGGTCCGCGACGAGGCGGCCTTCCTGCGCGATGTGTTTCACGACCTGTGGCTGCGAACGAACCAGCCAGCTAACCTGCATTATGCGATTCACGAGTACAACGCGCTTCTCAAGGTCTGGGACGACGCCGCGGCCCGGGTGCAAAAGCGTTCGTTTGCCTACGATCCGCGTCCGCCAGCCGAGTGGATCTATCACCCGGAGGCCTTTTCCGGCCAACCGGTGCAGCACGCCTGGTTTCGCAAAATGCTCAAGCTGGATCCGCGCGAGATTGTCTCGGCTGGCATCCAGGTTCAGGGCGACACGCACGTCAAAATCTACGTCAACGGCACGCCGATCGGCGAGCAGTTCGCCCGGCGAAATCTTTCCGCGCCGGTCAATCCAAAACTGCTGGTCGTTTACGACATCAAGCAGCACCTGCGGCAGGGTGAGAACGTGATCGCGGTCGACGCCCGCGACTATGGCACGCTCAGCCCCGAGCTCGAACCGGGCGGGCCGGACCGCAGCGGCGGCTTTCACCTCTGCGGCGAGATCCGAGACACCAGCGGAAAAACGCAGCCGATCACCTCCGACGCGAGCTGGAAGGTCAGCGGCAGCGAGCAGCCTGGTTGGAACAGGCCCGGCTACGACGATCGCGGTTGGCGCTCGGCCAAGGGCGATCCCAAACCGACAGTCTGGGTGACCTATCCGGACTTTGCCAAAGGGCTTCGCGGCTTCAGTGGTATCCGCTGAGCCGGGTTGCCTGGCAGATGGCGCAGGAGGACGAGCCCCATCTGCCCGAGTCGATCCGGGCGGGCATCCTGGCGCTGGTGCGGGTCGCGGATTGTTCTTGACCTAGGCGGTTGCCCAGGTTGCTCACGGATCAGCAAGCATCGCGTTGGGTTCGCGGCCTTGAGCTTCTGTGCCTGCTTCTCAGCTAAGTCGGAAGCAATTGAGGCGTGCTGAGCTAGCGTCCGAATGGGGTTGGGACCGCGATAGCTCTCAGATTGATCTTGCCCCAATCGATGCGCGCGGCTTGAATGGTCCGCTGGATGGGCACAAGCCGAGGTGAGCACACTGGATAGGCCGCATCGCTCCCGCATCTTTAAAAAAGAGAACGTGCAATGAGCATTCGATTCTCACGCTTGGCGACGGCTATGTTGGTTGTCGCGGCAATCGCACTGATGTCTGGACGCAGTTGGGCGATCTATTATTGGCTCGGTCCCTCAAAAGACGAGTGGAAGTTGAAGTACGACGTGGCGGTACAGGACGCTGATGGCGACAAGCTGACCGTCGTGTTTACACTCGCCGACGAAGGGAGACTGAAACCCATCTATTCGATCGACCTGGTTGCTTTCAGCAAGCAGACGGACAATCAGGGTGGCCGCTCGTATGACGTGAAGGTGCCAATCGAGTTGAAACCGACCGAAGATGGCAAACGCACGGGGCAAGTGCAGATACGCAAGGAATTTGTAGACCGCGCCAAAATTCGGATCATCACCCTCACGGTCGACGGCAAGCGACAACTGTCGGGTGGAGCGTACTATGACATTCCGATTGCGAAGTACTTGAATAAATCCCCGGCGGCAGCTTCGCCCGCTACGGCTTCGCGCCCAGCGCCACCGCCCATTGCGGCACCATCAGCATCGAAAGTCACAAAGTAATGAACGGCGCATGCTCGACACCGAGCATGTTGCCGCCATGATGGCTTCGTAGTGGTCCGCCGCAGTTTCAAGCGATCCTGACCTGCATCGCGCCGCTAACCGGCGGCGCCCAGGCAAGCTGACTTTGTTCGGCCAGCATTGCGTCAATGCGCGTGAGAATCTCGGCGGGATAGGGAGTCGTCTTGCGGGCCTGCAAGTCGACCAGCGCGTTGACGCACTCGAAGTGGGCGATAGCTCTCAGATTGATATTGCCCGAATTGACGCGCGCGGCTTGAATGGTCCGCTGGATGGGCACAAGCCGAGGTGCTGACGAAGCGG
>CAZPYU010000264.1:0-4542 GCA_964590905.1 uncultured Thermoanaerobaculia bacterium | reverse complement strand
TCGAGAATCGTTCCTTCGGTCCGTCCGGAGGCGATCACCAGCTGGTGATGCTCAGCGGGATCGGTCGTGAGGAAAACCAGCTGCTCGTTCCCGCCGGGGACGTTGCCGCGGTCCGTTACGGTCATGCAAAGGACTCGCGTGTAGAAGTCTTCCAAGCGGGCGAGGTCGAAACAGCTCAGCCCGACGTGGCTGAGCGTGAGCTTCCTGCCTGCAACCAGTGGTTTTGATGTCATTGTCATCTCTTCCTTTCGTGGATTGATCTTTGCACACTCATCCCTCTTGGGTTTCGAGGCGGCCCCGGACCCACCTTCCCTCGATGCATAAATACATCTAGCATAGTCTTGCACTCAGTGCAAGATTGGATTATTATGCCTTCGAAATGAAACGAAACACGTGCCGGAGTGCATGGAAGGGCAGTGGAAAATGCAGGTCGGGAAAGTAGACACCCCAAAACAGGGCGCCACGGAAACGCGGCGACCGGGACGCGTCGAACGCCGCCGGGCACTCACTCGTCAACGGATTCTAGAGGTGGCGGAGGAACTGGTGCGCGATCGGGGAGTCGAGGCCGTCACCATCGACGAGATCACCGAGGCAGCCGACATCGCACGACGCTCCTTCTACCTGCACTTCGATTCCAAGCACGATGTCCTCGTTCCCGTCGCGCGCGCCTGCACGCAGTCCCTGCGTCGCTCCATCGATTGCCTGATCGAGAGCCTCTCGGATCCGGCCGAGATCGTCTCTATTGGATTGCGCCACACGCTGCGCGGTATTCTCGCCGATCCCCTGTGCTGCTGGTTCATCCTGCGATCGGGCCTTCCCCTCGATCGCCTGCGCGAGGGCATCGGAGAGAGCGCGTCGCGCGACCTCGAACGCGGAGTCCGCTCCGGCCGCTTCGTGATCCCGAATCCGGCGGTGCTGGGAGACATGCTCAGCGGCGCCGTGGTCGGGATGCTGACCGTCCACCTGGGAGGCGCACACCCAGAGGCGGATCTCGATGACGCGGTGGAATACGTTCTGCGCCTGCTCGGCGTCCCTCCTGCCGAGGCGCGAGAGATTGCTCACCGCCCACTGCCGTCACTTCCCCCCGAGCCCAAGGCGCGGCGGCGCCGATCTCGATCAAACCCGAAGCAAAGGACGACGTAAACATGAAGCCACAGCCCGTGGGAGAGAAGCGTTATGCCGCATCGTTGTCGGAGTAGCGTAGGTAATGCGATGAGTCGATTCACTCTTGCTTCGGCAGTCTCCGGGTTCGCTGCGGCTTGCGGCGGTAACTGGGAACCCGCCTTTCGGGAAACGGTCGTCTCCAATGTGCTGGAGAGCGTTGCGATCGCGGACGTGAACGATGCGCTGACATTTGCGCGCTTCGAAGACAACGGCCGGCGCCGCGTCGTGGCGGTCACCCGCTACCAGGAGGGCATGATCGAAGGCGTCGATCTTTCCGTGGTGCCGGACTCTGCCGACGATCCGATTTCGCTGTTTCGCGCGCACGGCTATGACGGCGTGCGCGACGCGGTGCGCGCGGCGCCGGCGACCGCTCGTGTCACCGTGCCCGTCAAGGCGCTGGGAGTTCCCGTCGATCTCGGCGACCATCACGTCGCTGCTGGAACGAACTTCCCCGAACACGCCGATGATGCCGGCACCGCGCGACCGTTTCTCTTTGCAAAGTTGGTCCGGCCGACCGGAGCCTACGATCGGGTGCGTGGCGGCGACGGCCTGCTCGACTACGAGGTGGAACTGGCCTTCGTGGCGCTCGATCCTGTGGCGGAAGGAGCCCCTCCCGGTCCGATGGGACTGATCCTGTGCAACGACTACACCGACCGGGAGACCCTGATGAACCTGGTCGACCCTCGCAACATCGAGTCCGGTAAGGGCTTCACCACCGGGAAGAGTTTCCCCGGTTATCTGCCGGTCGGGAACCTTTTCGTAATCCCGCGTGATGCCCGCGCCTTTGCCCGCGCTATCGAGCTTCGGTTGTACGTGAACAACGGGTTGCGACAGCGATCGAAGGCGAGCGAGATGATCTGGGACATCGACGAGATGCTCGCGCAGACCTGGGCGCGGCGGCTGGTCCGCTGGGAGCATCGCGGCGCGCAGGTCTCGCTGCTCGGCGATTCCGCTGCCATCCCTGCGCGCGCGCTCCTCATGACCGGGACGCCGCATGGGACGGTGTTCAGTGGTGTTCCCGTACGATACATGGCTTCCGGCGTTCTGGCGTGGCTCGCCGGCGGCTGGGACCAGTCGATCGAGAGTCAGGTGATCGCCTCGTACGTTCGCGGCGCGCGCTCCGCCCGCGCCTACTTGCAGCCCGGCGACCGGGTCGCAATCCACGTGCGGCACATGGGCGTGATCGAGAACGAAGTCACGCCTTAAAGGGTGCGCGGCGGACAGTCCGGATGAAGGGCCGAATTTGACGTGTAGTTCGGGCCGGTTGACACTGTCGGCGGTAAAACCGCTGCTGATCGATCGGAGGGGAGAATCGACTTGCAAACTTTCAAAACCGACGTTCTCGTAGTTGGCGCGGGTCCGGCGGGGCTGACGGCCTCCGCCTTGCTGGCCCGCCGCGGCGTGAGGTCATTGACCGTCACCAGGTACGGCGCGACCGCCGATGCGCCCCGGGCCCACATCACCAACCAACGCGCCATGGAGATCTTCCGGGACCTGGGGATCGAAGATCGGGTCATGGCTCGCGCCCTGCCCCATCACTTGATGGGCAAACAGGTCTTCGCGACGGCCTTCGCCGGACGCGAGATCTGTCGCATGACGACCTGGGGCACCGGCGACCGCCACGCCGACTACGCAGCCGCGAGCCCCTCCGAGATGTGCAACGCACCGCAGCACATTCTGGAGCCCATTCTACTCGACGCGGCCCGCTCCTTCGGTGCCGACATCCGTTTCGATCACGAGGTGGTGGCGGTTAGCCAAACTAACGACGCAGCCACCGCCGTCGTTCGCCGCCGGCTCGACGGCACTGAATTCGAAGTGCGCGCCCGTTATATCGTCGGTTGCGACGGTGCTCGGACGATCGTCGGCGAGCAGGGCGGCTTCGAGCTCGAGGGCCGGGCCGGGCTCGGCAACGCCATTACCGTCTGGATCGAAGCCGATCTGTCGCGCTACACGAAGCACCGCTCCGGTGCACTCTTCTTCGTGCGCAACCCCGGCAACAAGGACGTGCTCAGCATCTGGACCTGCGTCGAGCCGTGGACGGAGTGGAGCACCATCTTCTTCCGTGAAGGACTCGACGCCAGCGATCTGTCCGAGGAGTCCGTCATGCCCCGGGTGCGGGCGGCGATCGGCGATCCATCGGTCGAGATCAGGATCAAGAAGATCAGCGAGTGGCAGATCAACCACGTCGTTGCTGCAAAGTACCGCCGGGGCCGACTGTTCCTTGCGGGCGATGCGGCACACCGGCACCCGCCGGCAAACGGCCTGGGGAGCAATACCTCGATTCAGGACAGCTACAACCTCGCGTGGAAGCTCGCGCTCGTGCTCTCGGGCGCCGCGCACGACAGCCTGCTCGACAGCTACGATGCGGAACGGCAACCCGTCGGCCGCCAGGTCGTCGACCGCGCCAATCGAAGCGTCGAAGAGGTGGTCCCGTGCCTCATGGCCCTGGGGTTTGAGCCCGGCCAGACGGAGAGCGAGGCCCTGGCAAGACTCGATCGGCTTCTCGGTCCCGACGGCGAAGAGCAGCGGCAGTCGCTTCTTGCCGCGCTCGATCTCTTGAACGGGCAGTTCAACGCACACGGTGTAGAGATGGGCCAGCGCTACGCCTCGAAGGCGGTCGTCAGCAACGGTGCGCCCTTCCCACCCTACGAACGCGACCCCGAGCTCTATTACCACCCAACGACGCATCCCGGCGCGCCTCTGCCGCACGTGTGGCTGCAGCGAGGCACCGAGGACATCTCGACCCTGGACCTCTGCGGCTACGATCGCTTCACACTGATCACCGGCATCGCCGGATCCGCCTGGGCGGACGCGGCCGCACAGGTGAGCCGAGAGACCGGCGTGAGCATCGAGCCGGTCGCGGTCGGCCTGGGCCAGCTCAACAACGACGTGCTCGGCGCCTGGTCGCGTATGCGCGAGATCGGCGACGACGGGTGCTTGCTCCTGCGGCCCGATCGCATCATTGCGTGGCGTTGCCCTCGCGGCGTCTCCGATCCGGCGGGGGCGCTGCGAGAGGCAGTCACCAAAATTCTCGGCCGTTGACCGGGCCGATTCACTCATCAACAGGAGATACGACTCATGATCGAGCTCTACCACTTTGGCTTTTCGCCTTGCTCGCAGAAGGTGCGACTCGTGCTGGCGGAGAAAGAACTCGACTTCGGTTCCCACGAGGTGGACTTGTTGGGAGGCGCTCAGCACGATTCCACGTACGTGAAGCTCAATCCGGACCACGTTGTCCCCACACTCGTGCACGACGGGAGCGCACTGATCGAGTCCACTCTGATCAACGAGTACCTCGACGACGCCTTCCCGGCAGTGCCGATGCGGCCATCCGATCCGCGCGGACGTCACTCTGCTCGCCTATGGACGAAGCTGCTC
>CAZPYU010000263.1:0-3948 GCA_964590905.1 uncultured Thermoanaerobaculia bacterium | reverse complement strand
TAGAGCGATCGCTCCTCCTGACCGGCGCAACGGGGTTCGTTGGTGGCGCCGTCCGACCGGCGCTCGCCGCGCAGGGGTGGCGCGTGCGGTGCTTGACGCGAGATGCAGCGCGCGCACAGCAGCGCGAGCCCGGGCTCGACTGGGTCCAGGGAGACGTTGGGGATCCGGCCTCGTGTGCCGGGGCGTTGAAGGGTTGCCACGCGGCACTCTATCTGGTGCACGGAATCGGCGAAGGCGCGGACTACCACCGGCAGGAGGTCATGGCCGCCTCGACGTTCTCCAAGGCGGCTGCCGCCGCCGGCGTTGAACGCATCGTCTACCTCGGCGGCGTCGCCCCGAGCGGCGCGGGCTCCGAGCATCTGCGCAGCCGGCTCGACGTGGGCGAGGCCCTGCGTGCCGGCTCGGTCAACAC
The DNA here is from genome assembly GCA_964590905.1 of uncultured Thermoanaerobaculia bacterium. Taxonomy (GTDB): domain Bacteria; phylum Acidobacteriota; class Thermoanaerobaculia; order Multivoradales; family JAGPDF01; genus JACTMI01. Next base: position 3,536 of record CAZPYU010000263.1, on the reverse strand, counting down.
CATCGAGCTACGCGCCAGCATGATTGTTGGACAGGGCAGCCTGAGCTGGCTCATCGTCCGCGATCTGGCCGCCCGCTTGCCAATCATGGTCTTGCCGCGCTGGCTGAAGTCACGCACGCAGCCGGTAGCGATCGATGATGTAGTGATCGCGCTGGTGCGGGCGCTCGACCTGCCGCTGACCGAGAGCGTGTGGTTCGACATTCCCGGACCGGTGACGCTGTCAGGCAAGGAAATCCTCGTGGAGACTGGGCGGGTCATGGGTCTCAAGCACCCGCGCATGGTGGAAGTGCCGCTTCTGTCGCCGCGCTTGTCGTCGCTGTGGGTCCGTTTCGTCACACGCGCCAAGTGGTCGGTGGCGCGCGAGGTGGTCGTCGGCCTGACCGAGGATCTCCTCGCACAAGATGACCGCTTCTGGCAGCTCGTCGGGCATCCGCACCGTTTCGCGTTCGCCGAGGCGGCCAGGCTTGCCCTTGATGCCGAGCGTTCCCTGGGACCCGTGGCGGGCCCCTGGGGCGCCATCGAGCGCGCGCGGGGTTTCCGGGAGGGCTCGGCATGAATGGCGCCGTAAGCGAAAGCACCACGACGAAGGCCGGCACGATGTCGCTCGCGCTCGCCTGCATCGTGGTGTGGGTTATTGCTGCCGCAAGCACGGGATCTCTCGGGATCTGGCTGGCCATCGGCGGGACTGCGGTTGCGCTCGGCGTGGCCGTCCTTGTGTTCGACCGCCCAGCAGCAAGCAGGCTTCTTCAGCCGAGCCCACGGCTGGTCCTGCTCGGCGCAGCCGCGGGCGGCGTGATGGCCGCGGCCACCTACCTGCTCTATCCGGTGCTGGCTCGCCTCGCGCCGTTCATCGCCACCGACACGGCGCGCCTCTACGCGGCCTTTCGTGCGCCATCGCTGGTCATCGCATCGGTCGCGCTGGGGCCGGTTGTCCTCGGCGAGGAGCTGGTCTGGCGAGGCGTCGTGCAATCGGCGCTCGTGCAGCGCCTCGGGCCTTGGAGAGGCGTCACGCTGGCAGCGGTAGCGTATGCGCTCACGCACGCGCCTCTCGGCTCACCCGTCCTCGTCATTGTAGCGCTCCTATGCGGGCTTTTCTGGGGCGCTCTCCGCGCCACGACTTCGAGTCTCGTACCAACTCTGGTGGCTCACCTGGTGTGGGACTACCTGGTATTGCTCTGGCTACCACTGGCCTCAAGATGAGAGAGGAAGGAGCGACCCCCAATGCCCCATGTCGTGATTGAAGACGCAGACGATCTTGGAATCGCATGCCAGGGCCTCCAGCTCACAACGGTGCGAAACGGGAGCGAGATCCTCAAGGTCGTCGATGTCTACCTAAACCGGTCGAGGCGCACCGCCCTGGTCGACTGCGTAGTGGTCGAAGCGGGTCACTCGCAGCCCTTCTTCGTGCAACTCTCTCAGAAGGACCGGCAGATCACCGTGCGCCTGCTCCCGGCGACCGATCCCGAGAAGACCAATGGCGTCAAGCGTGTCATGGCTCTCATCGCCAAGCAGCTTCACGAGTCCACCGCCGGAAGCCGATTTGGGAAGACCAACCTGCAGGAGTTCTTGCAGTGAGCAGCAGAGTCAGACCGAAGACACCGCCTCCCCTGATGAGGGACTGCCTGCTGGTGGCCGGCACGATGAGCGCCGTCATCCCGCCTCGTCGGCAGGTTGCTATGCCTCGCCACGTCAACTTAGTCGCAACTCGCCCGTCGCCAGCCGAAGCATTCGCCTACATGGGCAATGTCACTCGCTTCATTGAAATGGTGGCGGGGCCAGGGGAACGCGTCTGATGTGCCCGCGGGGCGAGATGCCGATCTTGCAAGAACCCGTGTGGCCAATTTTTTCGTCGACGTCTAAGTAGTCCGATTCATAGGTTCGGCAACGTATCTCCGGTCAAGCGGCGCGCCGTAGTGGATCTGGGATTTCATGGCTTTGGAAACGTACTAGAAGGGCATCGAGGTCGGCGCGCGTGAACTTTCACTCGAACGGGGCAGCGATCTGCTCGTAGTGTTCTTGGAAGCGCAGGAGTCGATCTTCGACCTCGGCGAGCGAGGCGAAGTCATTCAGGGTGAGCACCTTGCGCTGGATGATGGAGAAATAGATCTCGATTTGGTTGAGCCAGCTGGCATGCACCGGTCCATGGACTGGGGGCAAATTGCGGAAAGCGGATTGCAGACGACGGACGCAAGCACTGCCACGGTGAGAAGAGCCGTTGTCCATGATCCAGAAGACGCGGCGAGCGGTCTTGTAAGGTGGCTGCCTCATCACGTCGGCCACCAATTTCTCGAAGGGTTCGATGCCGGTGGAGTTTTCGCAGCGGCCGAAGAGCTTCATGCGGTGGACGTCCATGGCGGCCAGGTACGTCAAATGCCCCGCAACGTTCGTACTCGTGCTCAACACGCATGGAACGATGTGGTCCGGGCGGCAGGGGCGGATGAATGCGACGGCGTGCCTGAATGCTGGTCTTCTCGTCGGTCGAGATGACGAAATCGTTGCGCCCCAAGGGTTTGCCCTGCCAGCGGCGGGCATAGAGGTCGAGAATGCGCCCCGCCTTTACGGCAAAGTCCGGGTCGCGTGGAAAGATCCAACACCGATGCTGCCAGGGGCGAATGGCATCTTCACTGAGCCAGCGCCACACAGTCTTGTCGCTGATGGTGGCTGCCAGTCCGCTGCGTTCGACCTCGCGGGCTATGTCGCGGCAACTGAAGCGCGACAGCGGCAGTCCGCGGGTTCGGGGCAGTTCGCAGGCAATGGCTTTAACCAACACGACCACCTCTGGGGGGAAGAACTCAGGGCCGCCCCGAGCGCTGACCTTCCTCCAGTCCCGGTAAGCGTTGACGAAGTCGCGCAGGTTGTGACGTAGCTGACCAGCTGACCGGAATCGACGCCATGAGATTGCGGCAGCGAAGCCGGCGTTGGTTGGTGGCCGAGGCTCGGTCACTCTTTTGCGTGCTCTCTGGGACGAAGTCAGAGTCCGTCCCAGAGAGGCTCGCAACTACCTCGGCGTCACCGACGGCGCCGTTAGCCACGCGCTCCACCGTGGTCGGAAGCAAGCCACGTCAACGCTGTACGAGCGCGCCCGCCAATCCCTGCGCACTCGCCTACACGATTGAGCCCCGCCCCCGCCCAGGGGCACAGTCCTGAAAGGATGAATTGAAGTCCTGGTATGCCTGCTCTTTTCATCTTTTCAGGACTGTCCCCAATACTCTGCCTACTCTGCACGAACCACCAATGGCAAAGATCTTGTGGCTGCTGCTGTGCTTCGTCCGCTCGAACCAAAAACGTGACAGCGCCGTCAGGACCAGACCCTTTCGACTTGGCTTTCATACAACCCCCTGCTCATACCTCCCTCATACCTCCCCCTGCAGCCTGGTCGCGCCCGAGCGGATCATCGGGGGCCACCGCCAGAGCATGCATCTCTTGGTCGATCAGACATCGTATTCACCTCTTGCCTTGTATGCCTTCATGCCTTTTGTCTCCGTCCCGCCCATCGCCCTGTTGAGTTAGGCGGCTCTCTCACCGCGGCGCTCAGC
>CAZPYU010000262.1:0-40730 GCA_964590905.1 uncultured Thermoanaerobaculia bacterium | reverse complement strand
GGCTAGGAGCTGGCCTCCGCCTGGGGCTCGACGGCCGCTACTTCGACATTAGCGACTTCGATGGCTGGAGCGGATCGCTCCTCGAGTACAGCGCCCGCCTCGACTGGTTCCTGTTCGAGAACTTCGCCGTCGGCCTGGGTTACAGCGCCACCGAGATCGACGCCGACTTCGCGGACGGTGCCGACCTGGGAAGCGTTTCCTACCAGTTCGACGGCCTACGAGTCGCGGCCACAGTCGCGTTCTGAGCGCTCAGCGGATACGGCCCAGCGCCAAGCGCAGGCCAAGCGCCACCAAGACCGCCCCAGTGAGACGGTACAGCGCCACGGCGAGAGCTCCGCGAGCGCGCAACCAGGCCGTGGCATGGCTCGCGCCGAGCGCGACGCCTACGTTGACGATCGTTCCCGAAAGGTTGAAGAGGAGTCCGAGTACGAGGAGCTGAGCGACCGCGCTCCCCCGCTTCCCGTCGACGAACTGGGGGAGGAAGGCGAGAAAGAAGAGCGCGACCTTCGGGTTCAGAACGTTGGTGAAGACACCCTGCCAGAAAACCGCGCTGGGCGAGGCCGTAGAAGTTGAAGCGCCGGTCGCCAACTGGCGCGGCCGTGCGATGGCCCGAGCTCCGAGACAGACGAGGTAGAACGCGCCGGCGAAGCGGATCGCATCGTAGGCCATCGGAACCCTGCTTAGCAGGATCGAGAAGCCGGCCGCGAGCGCCGCGAGGTGGACGAGGCAGCCGACAGCGATCCCCAGTGCCGAGACGATGCCGGCGCTCCTCCCATCGCTCGTGCTGCGCGCAGCCACGTAGAGCATGTCAGGCCCCGGCGTGAAGTTCAGCGCCAGGCTCGCAGCCATGAAGAGGAGGAGCTGTTCGGTGCCGGGCATCTCAGCCATTCTCAGCCATCGGTCAGCTCGCGAACGCGGCGAGGATCGCACCCACCGCTGCGCCGCCCGCCACCAACTGCCAGCTCTCCCAGCGCCAGCGCACCGCCGCGAGGAGCGCCATCCCGGCGAGGGCTACCGCGCTGAGATCGGGGGCCCCGCCGCCCGAGGGCGGGAAGAAGACTGCTCGGCCGAGCAGCAGGCCGAGGTGCGCCACGACTCCGACGGCGGCCGCTGTAACCCCTTCGAGCGCGGCGCGTGCCCGCCCGTGCGAGGCGATCCGTTCGACGTGCGGCGCGCCGGCCAAGATCCAGACCAGCGACGGCAGAAACGTCGTCCAGAGCATCACGGCCGCGGCGACGAGCGCCGAGAGCTCCGGAGCCATCCCCTCCGGTCGCCGCCAGCCGGCGACGAACGCCACGAACTCGAGCACCATGATCAGCGGCCCCGGCGTCGACTCGGCGAGCGCCAGGCCGTCGATCATCGTCGCCGCGTCGAGCCAGCCCGCCGCTGGAGCGATCTGAGCGACGTAGGCGAGCACTGCGTACGCGCCGCCGAAGGTGACGAGCGCGGCGAGCGAGAAGAAGCGATAGAGCTCGAAGTGCAGACTCTCGACGCCGCGCCAGAGGCCGAGCGCGACTGCGGGGAGTAGCCAAAGGAGGAGGCCGCACGCCAGCGTTCGCCCGCTTCTCGCCCAGTCGCTCGCGGCCCCCCAGGAGCTCGTGTCCGCATGCGGCGCGTCGTTCGGCTCCTTCCGCGCAGCACTCCCGCGAGCGAAGGCGAGGCCGGTCAACGCCGCACCCGCGACGACGAACGGAAACGGAACCGCGAAGAGCGTCATGGCCACCAGCGCGCCTCCGGCGATGGCGCCATGTAGCGCCCTGCGGAGCGCGCGGCGCGACAGTCTCAGGACGGCTTCGGCGACGATCGCCACCACGACTGCCTTGATTCCGAAGAGGATCGACGTGAGGAGCGGCAACTCACCCCAGACGACGTAGACCCACGACAGGGCGGCGAGCAGAAAGGCCGACGGAGCGACGAAGAGGATTCCGGCCGCCAGCGCGCCGCGCGTGCCGTGGAGCGACCAACCGAGATATGCCGCCAGCTGCTGCGCCTCGGGCCCCGGCAACAGCATCGCGAAGTTGAGCCCGGCGGCGAACCGCTCCTCGCCGATCCATCGCCGCCTCTCCACGAGATCGCTGTGGAGGATCGCGATCTGACCCGCCGGCCCACCGAAGTTGATCCAGCCGAGCTTCGCCCAGTAGGCGAGCGCCGCGCGAAAGGTCGGGCGCACGACCAGCGTCCCGTCGTCCTGCGTTGCGGTCGGCTCCAAGCCGGCAGCGCTCACTCCGTCAGTCGGATCCAGCGGCCCTCTCCGCTCGCACAGGCGCGATCGTAGACCAGGCTCGCCGCGGCGAGATCGGTGTGCGCCACGCCGGTCGAATCGAAGAGCGCGATCTGGTTGGGTTCGACTGGATTCGGTCGCGCCCGGCTCACCAGATTCGCGAGCGTCTCGACAGCGAGGGGGTCGTCGACAGTCCCCGCCGCCAGCGCGTGGAAGAGCTCACCTGCCGCGCGGCAGGCCTCGAGATCGTCGACAACGACGCGCGCGCCGCGGAAGAGGTCGGGATCCAGCTCCTGCTTGGTGGCGTTGTCGGCGCCGACCGCGGCCACGACGCTTCCGAGCGCGATCCAGGACGCGGCGATCACCGGTTCGCGCGCCGTGGTCGCCGTGACGACGAGGTCCGCGCCGTGAACGGCGCTGGCGATCGACTCGACGGCGCGGACGACGCCCGTGCACTCCTCCGACATGGCAATGGCGAGACCGACTGCCCGCTCTCCGTCGCGATCGACGAGGCGCAGCTCGGCCAGCTCGAGCACTCGGCTCAGCAGCCGTGCGTGCGCCGCGCCCACCACGCCGCAGCCGACCAGGGCGACGCGGACCGCCCCCGGGCGTAGCAGCCGCAGCGCGGCGACGGCGGTCGTCGCGGCGGAGCGCTGCGCGGTGATCTCACCCGAATCGAAGAGCCCCAGGACACGACCCGTCTCCGCGCTCGCCAGCACCACGACACCCTGAATCGTCGGCAGGCCGAAGCGCTCGCCGTTGTCGGGGAAGTTGCCGTTGATCTTGAAGGCAACGCGTTCGCCGTCGGCCGCCCCTTTGGCGTGGAAGCTCCCGGTGTCGAGCCGCAGCCCGGCGGAAACCGGTCCGCGGATCGCGCCTTGGGCCTGCAGGGCGAAGGCGCGATCGACGGCCTCCAGAAGCTCGCGCGGAGCGAGCAGGGCCGCGATCGCGCTCTTACCCAGGACGAGAGCTCCCCTCGCGGAGCGATCACGAGCGGCGGTAGCGCCAGAACTGTTCATATAGCAGTTGCTATGATGCTAGCTCAATTGCTATACTCTAGTCAACGGCCGCCCATGAGTCCCTGGCTCCTCCTCGTCCATCAGCTCCCTCCGAACCCGCCCTACCTACGCGCCAAGATCTCCCGGCGCCTCGACCTGGTCGGCGCGCTGGCGCTCAAGAATTCGGTCTACCTCCTGCCGCAGTCGGCGGGCTGCCGCGAGGACTTCGAATGGATCGCCCGCGAGGCGGTCGAGGGGAGCGGCGCTTCCTGGATCGGCAGCGTCGACTGGCTCTCGGGTTGGGACGACGAAGCGATCGTGGCGGCCTTTCGAAGCCAGTCCGGCGCCGAGTACCGGGCGCTCCGCGAGCTCTTTCGCGCCGAGGTGGCTGCGCTCCCGCGCGCGCTGGCGGCTCGCCGAGCGCCGCTCGCCGCCCTGGTTGCGAACCTGCAGAAGACGCTGGCGGCGGCGGTGCGACGCGACTTCTTCGGCGCCCCCGAACGGGCCGACGTCGAGCTCCTGTTGCGCTCCTTGGCGGAGAGATCGGAGAGAGCCGTGTCGAAGCGAGAGAGGGCCCGCCGCACCCAAGCAGGAACGCTGCGCGGCAAGACCTGGGTGACCAGGAGCGGCGTCTTCGTCGACCGCATCGCCACCGCTTGGCTGGTGCGGCGGTTCGTCGATCCGGAGGCCAAGTTTCGCTTCGTCGAGGGCTCGCGCGCTCCCCGACGCGATGGCGAGATCCGCTTCGATCTCGTCGAGGCAGAGGTGACCCACGAAGGCGATCGTTGCACCTTCGAGGTCCTCCTCGCGCGGTTGGGGAGCGACGACTCCGCCCTCACCCGCCTCGCCGGGATCGTCCACGACATCGATCTCAAGGACGAGAAGTTCGGCCACCCCGAGACGCTCGGCATCGAACGCTCGCTCGAAGGGCTGGTGGCGCTAGCACCGAGCGACGAGGTGCGGCTCGAGAGCGGCTTCGCGCTCTTCGACGCGCTCTACCGGAGCTTCACACCGATCGCTCCGGCAGCGCGCCAACGCCCCCGGAGATCGTCATGATCTGGATCACCCGCGCCCGCCCCAAGATCGACCGCATCGCTTGCCCCTGGTTAGTCCGGCGCTTCATCGATCCCGCAGCCGAGTTCCGCTTCGTCGCGCCGTCCGAGGTCGCTGCCGAAGCGGCTCGGCTCGGCGCGATCCCCTTCGACGTCGAAGGGGTCGAGCTGTCGCACGTCGGTCCGCTCTGCAGCTTCGACGCCATCCTCGCCAAGCACGGGCTCGACGATCCGCATCTTCTCGAGCTGGCAGTCATCGTGCGCGGCGCCGACACCGACAGGCTCGACCTCGCACCGCAGTGCGCCGGACTCCTCGCGGTCTCGCTCGGCCTCTCGCAGCTCTTCGCCGACGACCACCTGCAGCTCGAGCACGGCTTCGTGGTCTACGACGCCCTCTACGCCTGGCTCGCCGGCGCCCGCGACGAGCGGCACAGCTGGAATCCACAGCGCGGAACGCGCCGCGAGGCATAGCATCGGCGACGGTGCTGGTCAGCTACGCACTCCCTGCCGCAACCGCTCCTCCGCTCATCGCGCCAGATCGTTCGCGGCGTTGGCAGGTGGCGAGCTGGCAAGAGGAGAGCTTGCGCGCCTTGGCGGAACGCCTCTCCGACGGCGGCGCTCGCGCTCTGGCGAGCGTGCCGCTCGAGCGCCGGGTGGCGGCATGGAACGATGCCCGCAGCGCGTTGCTCGACCCGACCAGCGCGGAGCGGCGCGAGCTCTTCCCGGTCCTGGTCGAAAGCTCGCGGCTGTCGCCCGAAGGGCTCTCGGAGGCGCTCGAGATCGTCCTCGGAGGCCTCGGCGGGCGAGCGCTCGAGCCGCTGCTCGCGCGCCTGCCTGCGCCGCGTGATCGCGCGCTCGCCGGCGTCGTGCTGGCGTCGAACGTTCCCGGCCTCGCGGCCCAGTCGATTCTGCCGGCGCTCCTCCTCGGCCGACCTCTTCTCGTCAAGTCGTCGTCGCGCGAGCCGCTCTTCGCTGCTGCTCTCGTCCGCGCGCTCGCCGGGTGCGAGCCCGCGCTGGGCGACGCCTTCGCGGCCGTGGCCTGGCCGCACGAGCACCGAGCGCTGACCGAATCGGCGTTCGCCCGCTGCGAGCGCGTCGTGGCCTACGGCGGACAGGCGACGATCGACGCGCTCGCCGCGAGCTTCGGCGGGCGTCTGGTGGCACACGGTCCGCGCGCCAGCGTCGCCTTCGTTGCCGGCGCCTTCGATCCGGTCGGCCTAGGTCGCGCGCTGGCGCGCGACGTGGCGGTCTTTGATCAGCGCGGCTGTCTCTCGGTGCAGGCCGTCTACGTCGACGGCGATGCGCCTCTCCTGGCGGAAGGGCTCGCCTTCGGTCTCGCCTGCGAGCACGCGCGACTGCCGCCGGGCCCGTGCGAGGCCGAGATCGCGGCGCGAGTACAGCAGTGGCGCGGCGAGGCGGAGCTTAGCGGCACGCTCGTCGCTGGGCTCTCGGTCGCTCAGGGCACGGTGATCCTGACCGAAGAAGTCGCGTTTCGGCCGGTGCCCGGTCTGCGTACCGTGATCGTCCACGGGTCGTCTTCTATCGAGTCGGCCGTCGCGGCGCTCGCTCCGTGGCGCGGCCGGCTGCAAGGAGCTGCGCTAGGTGGTACCGAGGCCGCAACGATTCCGGCTCACCTTGCGCCGCTCGCGCTGACCCGCATAGCGCCTGCCGGCCAGCTCCAGCACGCCGACGCGCTCTGGGCGAGCGGAACCGGCTTCGATCCGTTCGAGGCCCTCGGCTGAGCGCGACGCCGACAAGCAGCCCGAGCGATCAGCTCTCGGCGTAGAGCGCCTCGATCGTCTGCGCGTACTTCTCGCTGACGACCTGGCGTTTCACCTTGAGGCTCGGGGTCAGATCGCCGCTCTCGAGCGTCAGCTCGCGGTCGAGCACCGCGAAGCGTCGCACGCCCTCGAAGCGGGCGAGCCCGGAGTTGACGCGCTCCACCTCGCGCTCGAGATAGGCCCGAATCGCGGGACACACGGCGGCGGCGGCGAGGTCGGTGGCCGAGCTCCCGACTCGCAGAGCCAGCCCCGGCAGGACTGCCGGATCGAGAGTCAAGAGCGCCGCGATGAAGTTGCGTCGCTCGCCGACCAGAACCGCGTGCGCAACTCCGACGATCTCGCGCAGCCGGTTCTCGATCGGCGCCGGCGCGATCTTCTTGCCTCCGGAGGTAACGAGAAGCTCTTTCTTGCGGCCGGTGACGGAGAGGAAGCCGTCGTCGTCGAGTTCGCCGAGATCGCCGGTGTGGAACCAGCCCTCGGCGTCGATTGCGGCGGCCGTTCCCTGCGGGTCGCCGCGATAGCCACGGAAGATGTTCGGGCCACGGGCGAGGATCTCGCCGTCGCCGGCGATCTTCAGCTCGACTCCGGGGAGCGGCCGGCCGACGCGCCCGATCTTGAAGCTCTCGGGCGAGGAGAGAGTCACGATCCCGGTGGTCTCGCTCAACCCGAAGACCTCGACGACCGGGAGCCCGAGCGAGAAGAAGAACTCGAGCGTGCCGACCGAGATCGGCGCCGCCGCCGAAGCGCAGAAGGCGGCGCGGTCGAGCCCGAGCCGGGTGCGGATCCGGCGCAGCACCAGGCGATCGGCGAGTAGTGCGCTCCAGGGTGCCCGCTCCTGGCGCTCCGCGGCGCGCGCCGCCGCCAGTCCACACGCTCGCGCCCAGCCGATCGCCCGACGCCGCAGTGGAGGTGCGCTCTCGATTGCCCCAGTGACCGCCGCCTGCAGCTTCTCCCAGACCCGCGGCACGCCGAAGAAGTGGGTCGGGCGGACTTCGCGCAGCGCTTCGGGCAGCTGCTCCATCGCGCGCACGAAGTGCACGCACGAGCCGCTCTGCAGCGGCTGGTGGAGGGTGAGCATCTGCTCCGCGATGTGGGCGAGGGGGAGATAGCTCACCTGCCGCTCGGCGGCACCGCTCCGGTGCGCGACCCCGGCTCCGAACTCGGCGATGAAGAGGAGGTTCCGATGCGTCAGTTCGACGCCCTTGGGCGTGCCGGTGGTGCCCGAGGTGTAGATCAGCGTCGCGACGTCGTCGGGACGCGCCGCCCCTAGCCGTTCTCGCACCTCGCTCTCGCCGACCTCGGCTCCGAGCTGGAGCAGCCGCCGCCACGAGACGATGCCTGGTGCGTCGCTCTCCCCGTCGATCGCGACGATCGACTCGACCTGCTGTAGCCGGTCCCGGATGGAGAGGATTTTGGCGAGCGCAGCGGGAGTATCGACGACGACGATCCGCGCCTCGGAGTGCGTGATGACGTAGACGCACTGTTCGGCCGAGTTGGTCACGAAGAGACCGGTCGGAATCGCTCCGGCGGCGATCGCCCCGAGGTCGGCGACCGCCCACTCCGGCCGATTGGCGCAGTGGATCGCCACACCGCTCCCAGGGACGGCGCCGAGTCGAATGAACCCGGCCGCCGCTCGGAAAGTGAGATTGCGGTAGTCGCCCCACGAGGTCGTGATCCAACCGCTGGCGCCACGCTCGGCCAAAGCCGGCCGTGCGGCGTGCTCGTGCGCCGTCCGCTCGAGCTGCTCGACGACGGTACCGGGCATCGATTCGACAGCGCCTCGACTCTTCGCCAGAAGGCGCTCCGAGGTCCGGCTCAGACTCTCCAGCGTAGGGTAGCGAGCAGCTCGTCGTTCGAGACTTTGGCGCCCGTCGCGAGCGTCATCTCGTTGTCCTGGAATTCGAGCGTCAGATCCACCCCCTCGACGATTCCGAGCCGCACGCCGTAGTCGAGCTTCGTCCACTCCCAGCGCACCGAGGGGGCTGGGAACCTTCCGCCGCCGACGAAGTCGGGCTCGAGACGCGAGTAGCGCAGCGCGGGCTGCACCGAGGTGAAGAGCTGTCGGCCCCCGAGCGCGAAGGCGAGCGGCAGCTCGAACCGCCACGCCGCCTCGGCCTCCCAGCCGGTGCGGTCCATGCCGGCGATCTGCTGATCGACGAACTGGGCGAAGAGCGAGAAGCCGTCGAGATAGAGCCAGAGATTCCCTCCCGTCTCCTCCTTCCGGTTTCCCGAGATCGGCAGGCTGGCGATGTCGAACGGTCCGTTCAAGAGATCGAGGTCGCCGCCGTAGAACGTCCCCTCGAGAGCGACTGTCGGCGCGAGATCGCGTTCGTAGCTCCAGGCGAGCAGGTTCAGCTCGCGCCCCGAATCGGTCTCGCCGAAACGGACACCCAATCCGAAGCCCGACTCGAGGTCGCCGTCGATGTCGACGTCTTCGACTTCGGCGTCGTAGAGGATCGGGAAGCCGCTCTTCAAGGCCGGGCTCGGATTCGGGTTGGCGATCGGGTTGAGCTCCGGAGTGCCGTTGTCGCCGGCGAGCGAGTTGGGATCGCGGAAGAAGACCGGATTCCCCTGCGTCGCGGAGAGCCGGAGGTAGACGTGGCGCCCGAGATCGGCGCCGACCTCGAGGCCCTGGTCCTCGAAGCGGTTGAAGGCGGTCGAGATGAGGCCGTAGCTCTCGAGATGGCGGTCGTTCTGGCGCTCGAAGTGGGCGAACTTGCCGACCTTGGCGTAGAGACCGAAGCGCTCGGGCAGCGTCGACGGATCGCTCCCGAAGCGGATCCAGAGCTCGTCGACGTCGATCTTCTTGTCCGACGACGTGGGGTTGCGGTCGTAGAGATCGATGAAGTCGACCTTGGCGCGAGCTACGAGGTTCGCGCCCCACGAGACGTCGGCGAAGAGCGTCAGCGTCGAGAGCTCGAAGTGCTCCCCCTCGCTGACCGTTTCCAGAAAGACTTGGGACTGACCCGGCGGAATGAAATCGGGGCCAAACGGAAACGGACTCGGAAAGCGAAAGCTCTCGCTGTCGCGGTAGTGCGCCTTGGCCTCGAGCCCCCAAGAGATGGCGAGCTCGCTGCCCTCGCTTCCGTCGGCGCTGCTTTCGCTCTGCGCCGGTAGGTCCGACACACCCCCCAGCATCGCCAACGCGAGCCCAGCGAGCGCTCCCGGTTTCACTTTCGTCATGATGATTCCCCCCCCTTGCCAGCGTACTCTCGAAGCCTAGGGCGCAGCGCTCTCCTCTAGCCGCTCGACGCCTGTTCGAGGCACTCCTCGACCAGGCTCGAAAGAAAGCGGATCTCCTTGAGCGAGAGGTCGTCGAAGCGCACGCCGCAGCCGGGCGGGAGCGGCAGCACCCAGTTCGGTCCCCCCAGGTTGTGCCACGTGACAGTCGCGGAGCGTTCGAGCGGCGTCTCGCGGCGCGGCAGAACGAGGCTCATCCGCACCCGCGTGCCGCTCTGCGGAATCGGGTCGACCGCGGCGTAGACGCCGAAGATGCTCAGGTTGCAGGTGCTGCCGCGCGCAATGCCGAAATCGCCCTCCAGGGTGCACGGAGCGATGAGCGGAATCCGCACCGCTTGCGACTGTGGCTGCTCGACCCCGAGCAGCGGGGTCGGCGCGAAGCGGAATGCCTCCACCAAGGCTTCGACCCGGTTGCGATCGGACTGCGACATCAAGACGAAGCGTACGCCGCAGCCGACCGGAGGTGCGGTGGCGCTGGCTGGGGCCGTAGCGTTGACCCAGGTGACGGCGGCGCGCGCCTTGGCCGGCGGACCGCCGTCGGGAAGTGGAAAGCTGAGGTCGAACTCCCCTTCGAGGACCGGATCGACGTGCAGGTAGCAGCCGAGCGCCGAGAAGTTGCAGATCAAACCGGAAACGATCTTGCCGGCGCCGCGCAGCTCGCAACGCGCAACGTAGGGCACGCGGACGGGAGTACCGTCGTGTAGTCCGCTCATCAAGATCAGTCTAGCTCCGACTCCGCGACCTCTGGAGAGGCTCCATCTTCCGATCCCTTTCAGTCCTTCGAAAAGTAGTCGGCGCTCTGGTAACGACCCGTCGCCTCCTTGACGAGTTGCATGAGCAGGTCGTTGGTCAAGGTCGAGGCTCCCAATCGAAAGAGCTCTGGTGTCAGCCAGGCGTCGCCTAGCGTCTCCTTGACCATCACCAACAGGTGAAGCGCCTGTTTCGTGGTGCGAATGCCGCCGGCCGGCTTCATTCCGATCTTCCTGCCCGTCGCCAGAAAGTGGTCGCGAATCGCCTCGAGCATGACCAGGACAACCCCTGGCGTCGAGGCCGGTTGGATCTTCCCGGTGGAAGTCTTGATGAAGTCTGCGCCGGCCAGGATCGCGAGCTGAGAGGCCCGACGGACGTTGTCGTAGGTCAAGAGCTCGCCGGTTTCGAGAATGACCTTGAGGTGTGCCGAACCGCACACCTCCTTCACTGCGGCGATCTCTTCGAAAACGAGATCGTAGTCGCCAGAGAGGAAAGCACCGCGATCGATCACCATGTCGATCTCGTCGGCACCCGCCTCGACGGCGCGCCGTGTATCGGCGAGCTTGACCTCGAGTGGCACCTGGCCGGCCGGGAAGCCGGTGGCGACCGAGGCGATCCGCACTCGGCTTCCGGCCAGCTCGCGCCTGGCGGTCGCCACCCAGTTGGGATAGACGCAGATCGCGGCGCACGGCCCCACCGTCGGGTCGCCCGGCAGCGGTGTCATCGCCTTGCGGCAGAGCTGCCGGACTTTGCCTTCGGAGTCGTTCCCCTCCAGGGTCGTCAGGTCGATCATCGCGATCGCGAGCCGGATCCCGGCCCGCTTCGCCTCGCGCTTGATCGATCGTTTGGCGAGCGCCGCGGCTCGCTCCTCGATCCCGACCGCGTCGACTCGCGGGACGCTTCCGGCATCGAACCTCTGCACGGAGAGCACCGCGAAACTCTAACTCACCCGTTGTCGCGGGCTCGGCAACGCAAGCGAGCGGTCGGGGGCGCGGACAAGGAAGCCGGCGCAAATGACAACCGGGAGCGTCGGGTAGCGCGGGAAGCCGGCGTCAACCTCCGACAGCCGGCAACGCAGGTAGGTGCCTCGCCTCGACGCCAGCTCGACCGCGTGACGGCAGGTCGCACAGAGCCCCGCCGGCGGCAGCGGAAACCGTTCGGCGCACACCGGCATCAATGTATCAGCGGGCGAGCCCAACCTTTGGGGCTCGTGCTGCGTATGAAAGAGAGGAATCGGGACGGACCAACGCCGTCCCGCTCGCCGGGGACCCCCCGACCGCGGTCGCGGCCGGAGACTCGGGTCCCCACCGGCGGAACCGAGAGTTCCGACCGTCTTTTCACCCGACTCCGCGGCCTCCGAGGCCGCGCGATCACCTCGAGGGGGCCGTTCCGACGGCCCCCTCGGCCTTTTTCGGGGGCTATTCGTTGAGCGTACAGCCGTTGTTGTAGACGTCGAGCGCCGACTTGAGCTGATCGGCTTGCGCTCGCACGGCGCCCGCGACGCTCGTGCCCGGAGGATAGGTCACGAGATAGGCGTCCGCTGCCTCGACGGTCGGCACGATCGACGGCGGCGATCCCATGGCTAGGCTCAGCTTCGTCGCCACAAGCTGCTGCCAGGCGAGCTGATCGCGAGCCGAGTACCGATCAGCTCGGTCGAACCGGCTACGAAGATCGCCGACCAACGGTCGGTTGTCGAGGTCGATGTCGAGCTCGCTCTCGGAGACAAACTCGCGCGTACTCGTCGGAGCGAGCGCCGACAGCTCGGGCATCGAGCCGTAGAGAGGCAGGGTGACGAGCAGTAGCTGCGCTGCCACGACTTGCCGCCAGAGCCGCTCTCTCTTGGCGGCTATCGTCAGCGCCTTCGAGTGTCGCGGCCATTCTACGGCCGCAGATGCTGTGCCCCCAGCTGTGCCACCAGTCTCATTGGGGGTCGCATTGGGGGAAGCGAGCAGCTAAGAAAGAGCTGGCGAATCGCGCTTACCAAGCAGTCCGGCGCAGGTGCTCGACCTGTTCGAAGTGACTGTCGCGCGTGACGAGCTCGAGATCGTGCTCGAAAGCCGTTGCAGCGATCCAGATGTCGTTCTCCGGAATCGGCTTGCCTCGGAGGCGGAGCCGACTCCGGAGGCGCGCGTAGTGCCGCGCGGTCTCCTCCGTACAAGGCAGCACCGGGAAGCGCGCGCTGAGGACCTGGATCGCCGCGAAGTTGGCTTCTGGGCGATCTGACTTCTCGACGCCGAAGTAGAGCTCTCCGACTGCTTGGACACTGAGATAGATGTCGTCGCCTTCGTCTTGGCGCGTGGAAAGATCGAGTCTGCCGTTCAGGGCGTCGATGGCGACATTCGCATCGAGGAGGTACCTACCACTCACTCGGATCGACTCGCTCAAACGCCTCTTCGATGGCGGCCTTCATCTGCCTAGCCGATTCGTCATCGATCGAGCCGGCAAGTGCGCGCAGGTCGGCGATCGAGCCACCCCGCGGAAGCGCAGGCTTCGCCAGAGCGTGGGTGTACTGGTACACCCGCGCTAGCTGCTCGGGCGAGAGTCGCTCGATCTCTTCGAAGAGCTGATCCTTGAGCGTAGCGGCGATCACGGAGTCATTGTAACGCGGCTCGGAGGATGCCGGAGGTGCCGAATCGAAGCCTCTCGGCCTGGTGTCGGCTCGCGAAGCGATCTACTCGAAGCGCAGCGCCACCGCGGGGTCGAGCATCGCCGCCCGGCGAGCTGGTAGGTAGCTGGCGGCCAGGGTGACCCCGAGCGTGAGCGTGGCGATGGCGAGGGCGTCGCTCGCCTCGAGCCGCAGCGGGATCGAGCGGACGAAGTAGACCTCCTCCATCCCGGCGCCGAAACGGAGCAGCTCGAAGCGCGTGACGAGAGTCGAGACGAGCGCCGCCAGAAGCAGACCGCAGGCGGTTCCCGTCGCACCGAGGAGAGCCGCGACGAGGAGAAAAGTTCGCCGCAGCGTGGCGGCGCTCAGGCCGATGGCGGCGAGGACGCCGAGCTCTCGGCGGCGCTCGCGGAAGAGCACGACGAGCGTCGAAGCGATGTTGAACGTCGCCACCAGGACGATCAGCGCCAGGAGGAGGAAGAGCGTCCGCTGCAAGAGCTCGAGCGCCGCGAAGAGACCGCTGTAGAGCTGGCGCCAGTCGAGCACTAGGAAGCCGTCGCCCAGCCGCTCCCGAATCGCCTCGGCGATCGCGGGTGCGTCGGCGAGCTTCGCGACGCGCACCTCCCAGGTCGAATCGAGACCGCCCGAAGTACTGGCGACCGCCTCTCGCGCAGCCACTACCCAGCTCTTGTCGAACTCGGAGAAGCCGCTCGCGAAGGTGCCGGTGACGCGCAGCGCGCGGAAGGTGAAGCGGGGGCCGCGATCGCCGAGCTCGAGGATCGTCACCCGCACGACATCGCCCAGCTTCGCCCCCACCGTCTCGGCCAACCGCGCGCCGAGGACGGCGCCGTAGCGGCCGTCGTCGCCTCGTACAAGCTGGGCTGGAGCGATCGCGAACGGCCCGGCGGCGGAGTCCGAGCCGCGCAGCGTGACTTCGGACTCCAGCTCGCCGAGCGCGAGCACCCCTTCTCGAAAGGCGACTGGCGCGATGCTCGCGACGCCACGGAGATCGCTGAGCTCAGCCGGCAGCGACCTGGGCGAAGCGCTGGCGTCGCCGGTGCGGTAGATCAGGATCGGCGCCCCGCCGCCGACCAACTTCTCGGCGAGGTCGCCGCTGTAGCCGGTCATCAGCGCCATCGCCAGCCCGAGGGAGAGGACGCCGAGAGTGGTCGCCAGGAGCGCCGCGCGCGCCGTCGAGGAGAGCAGCCGACTGCGCGGCCCCGAGACGAGCCGCAGCGCGAGCGTCCAGGCGAGCGGCCCGGACAGCAACGGACGGCGCCTCATCGTCCAGCGGCTGTGCCCCCAGTACTATTGGGGGCAGAAGAGTAGGCCGGGATCGTCGCCAGGAAGCGCCGGAAGAGGCCGTTCGAATCGTGCGGGCCGGGCGCCGCCTCGGGGTGGTACTGCACCGACAGCACGGGTCGGTCCGCGACCGCGAACGCCTCCAGCGTGCCGTCGTTCAGGTTGACCTCGGTCGGTCGACAGCCCGCCGGCAGCGAAGCCGGATCGACGGCGAAGCCGTGGTTTTGGCTGGTGATGGCGACCCGCCGCGTCGCCAGGTCGACCACCGGTTGATTGCCTCCGTGATGGCCAAACTTGAGCTTGAAGGTCCGACCGCCGAGCGCCAGACCGAGAAGCTGATGGCCGAGACAGATTCCGAACAGCGGCATTCCCATGTGGACGAGCTCGCGCACCGCGGCGACGATCTCGACCAGCGGCTCCGGATCGCCGGGTCCGTTCGAGAGCACGACGCCGTCGATTCCGGCTGACAAGAGTGTCGCCGCCGGAGTTGCGGCAGGAAAGATCATCAGCTCGGCGCCCAGGTTCTGCAACGACCTCAGGATATTGGCCTTGCAGCCGAAATCGAGGACGCCCAGTCGCACCCGCGTGCCCTCGGTTCCGCGCGCCGGAAGGGTCGATGGCACGCTCCGGGTCACCTCCCCGACGAGCGCCCGTCCCGCCATCGACGGAAAGTCGGCGAGCTCGGCCAAGAGGCCGGCGATGTCGCTCCGCTCGGTCGTCAAGACCCCCTTCTGCGCCCCTCTCTCGCGCAGCCGGCGCACCAAGGCACGTGTGTCGATGTCGTCCAACGCCGGAATGGAGTGGCGTCGCAGATAGGCAGGCAGGCTCTCTTCGCTGGTCGGGTTCGACGGCTCGCGGGTGAACCGACGGGCGACGAACCCCTCGACCCACGGCCGCTCGGACTCACTCACCTCGGAGTCGACGCCGTAGTTGCCGATATGCGGCTGCGTCATGACGACGATCTGCCCACGGTAGGAGGGATCCGAGAGGACCTCTTGATAGCCGGTCATCGCTGTATTGAAGACGACTTCGCCGAAGCGGGTTCCAGGCGAGACCGAGCGGCCGACGTACAGCGTCCCGTCCTCGAGCAGGAGCAGCGCCTCTTCGGAGTGGGCCAAGGCCATCGCGGGCCGCTATACTAACAAGGCGCTCGTCAGCGCGAGCGCCAAGGAGCCGCCATGTCTCGCACTCGCTCGCTCACTCTACTGGCCCTCGCCCTCTTCGCCGCGCCGGCGCTCGCCTACACGATCTACCTCAAAGACGGCTCCCGCATCATCGCGCGCGAGAAGTACACCGTTAAGGGCGAGCGCGCCATCCTCATTCTCGAGTCGGGAACGCGCAGCTCGATGCCGTTCGACGAGATCGACATCCCCAGGACCGACAAGGCAAACGAGACGAATGTCGGCACCGCGATCGTCTTCGAGGACGGCAAGGCAGTCCAACTCGAACGCAACGCCGCCCAGCCTCCGGCGCAGCCGCGCTTGCAGGACCTGATCCGTTCGAACTCGGCGGGAGTCCGCGACAACGCCACCGCACCGGCCGCCGCGCCTTCCGTTCTGCCGGCAGCCGTCGCGACTCAGGAGCCGAAGCGGTCGTCTCGCCCGACGGAAGCCAACATCGCCCACCCGGATCCAGGTCTGGCCGGCGAGTTGCGCGGCTTCGTCACCGCGCGCGGCATCACGGCGGTTCAGGTCTACCGTGGCGCCGACGACACGCATCCGCGGCTGGTCTTCGGTACCGGGAGCGAGGGCGCGGTGTTCAAGGCACTCTTGGTGAGCGCCAACGCGCTGTTGCACTTCCAGAGCGTGCGCCCGACTGCCGTGCAAGGGATCGAGATCGAATGCGAGTCCTCGGACGGCGGACTGGGAGCCCGTCTTCTCCTCAATCCGCAACAGGCGTCCGACATCGTCACGGGGCGCACCGAGATCACCCGCTTCTTCGTCGAGAACGTTCAGTTCTAGCTAGGGTTCGAATCGACTCCAATCGACCCGTTCAGCTCGGGGCCGAATCCTCTCCACCACTCTGCAGCCCGAGCGCCACCGCCGCGGAGTAGCCAGTGCGACGCTCGAAGCGCTGGCGATAGCTCTCGACCTCGCCGACCTGTTCGTCGAGAAATATCCGTTCGACGCGGAAGAGCGGCACGAAGAGAGTCGTCAAGCCGAGTGCGACGCCGTCACCCCGCACCATCTCGCTCACCCACTCCTCGAAGATGTCGAGGCTGATACCGCGGAAGACGATCCCCACCGGCTCGAGCCGCTCCAAGACGCCCCAGAACTTCTCGCTCGGATTCACGAGGTGTACGGTCACGATCGATCCCGACGCGAGGCTCATCGGATGCTCGGGTCGCGCTCCACCAGCTCGACCAGAACTCCTGCCGCGCTCTTCGGGTGCACGAACTGCACCCGCGTGCCGCCGGCGCCCGCGGTTGGCGCTGCGCGCAACAGCTCGGCGCCACGCGCGCGCAACTCGCGTTCGGCGGCGGCGAGATCGTCGGTTGCCAGACAGAGGTGATGGATTCCGGGTCCGCGCCGGGCCAGAAACTTGGCCACGGGCGACTTCTCGCCCATCGGCTCGAGCAGCTCGATCGTGGTCGAGCCGACCGGAATCATCGCCACCCGCACGCCCTCATGCGGCACCTCCTCGATCTCGGTGACGACGAGCCCGAACGCCTCCCAGTGCCGCCGCGCTTCCGCAATCGAGGTGACCGCGATTCCGATGTGATCGATGCCGCGGATCAAATGCCCTCCCGTGCCTGCTCCGCCCTGACGATGCCGCGGAAGAGCCGGTCGGCAACGCGATACGGATCGATCCGCTCGGCAAACGCCCGTTCGACCTCGAGATCGAGCCCCGCCTCGTCGCGCGCCGCCGCGAGGACGCGCTCCTCGAGGATCGTCTCGACTCGGAGTCGCAACTGCGCCCGGCGACGTGCTTGCAGGCGCCCCTCTTCGTCGAGCCAGCCGCGGTGGCCCTCGACCGCCGCGAGCAGCTCGGCGATCCCCTCGCTCCGGCTCGCTACCGTGCGCAAGATCGGCGGAGCCCAGTCGCGCGCAGCGGAGAGAGAGAGCATCCCGGCCAAGTCCTTGTACGCCCGGTCGGCTCCCTCCCGGTCCGCCTTGTTGAGCACGAAAACATCGGCGATCTCGAGGATGCCGGCCTTCAATGCCTGGACGTCGTCTCCCGAACCCGGGACCGCGACGACGACCACCGTGTCGACGCTCTCGACGACGTCCACTTCGTCCTGTCCCACGCCGACGGTCTCGACGAGGATCCAGTCGTAACCCGCCGCGTCGAGCAGGTCGACCGCGTCGCGCGTGGCGCGCGCCAACCCTCCCATGGCACCCCGCGTCGCCATCGAGCGGATGAAGACGCCCGGATCGGTGGCGATCCCCTGCATCCGAATGCGATCTCCCAAGAGCGCCCCGCCGGAGAATGGCGAAGTCGGGTCGACGCAAAGGATGCCGACCAGCTCGCCGCGGGCGCGCAAGACGACCGCTAGCCGGTCGACGAGCGTCGACTTGCCGGCGCCGGGCGGGCCGGTGACGCCGACGATGCGGGCGCGGCCCGAGAGCGCGAAGAGCCGCCGCACCAGCTCGTCGCGAAGGGCGCCGCCGTCTTCGAGCAACGAGAGGGCTCGCCCGATGGCTCTCGGCCAGCGTCGCTCGAGCTCCTCGACGAGAGCGTCGAGGTCGATGGTGGTGACTCCAGCTGTCGCCGGCAACGCGATCGTGCTCATGTCGAGAGCAGCTGCCGCGCGATGACCAACCGCTGCACCTCGCTAGTGCCTTCGCCGATGGTGCAGATCTTCACGTCGCGGTAGTACTTCTCGGCGCGGTAGTCCTTGACGAAGCCATAGCCGCCGTGAATCTGCACCCCGCGCTCGGCGCAGTAGACCGCGACTTCGCCGGTCAGGAGCTTTGCCTCCGACGCTTTGAGCGTCACGCGGCCGGTGGCGTCCATCTCGAGCGCCGCGGCCATCGTCAAGACTTCGGCGGCGGCGATTCTCGTCGCCATCTCGGCCAAGGTGAATCCGATCGCCTGAAACTGCGCGATCGGCTGACCAAACTGATGGCGCTCCTTGGCGTAGGCGAGCGCCGTCTCGTAGGCACCGATCGCGGTGCCGAGACCGAGCGCGGCGATCGAGATCCGGCCGCCGTCGAGGACGCTCATCGCCTGCGTGAACCCCTCTCCCAGGCGCCCCAAGATTTGGTCGTCGCCGACAAAGCACTCCTCGAGGATCACCTCGGCGGTGTCCGAGGCCCGGATGCCAAGCTTGTTCTCCTTCTTCCCGGAGCGCAGCCCGGACGTCCCTCGCTCGACGACGAAGGCCGACATGTTGTGCCCCTTCTTGGCCGCGGGGTCGGTGATCGCCATCACGACGTAGACATCGCCGACCGAGCCGTGAGTGCAGAACGCCTTCGAACCGTTCAGAACCCAACCGCCGTCGACGCGCCTCGCGGCAGTTCGCGCCGCTGCGGCGTCCGAGCCCGAACCGGCCTCGGTCAGCCCCCAGGCGCCGATCTTCTCGCCGCGGGCGAGCGGTGTGACCCAGCGTTGCCGCTGCTCCTCGTTGCCGAACTTGAAGATGTGATTGGTGCAGAGCGAATTGTGCGCCGCGATCGAGATGCCGACGGAGGGATCGACCTTCGAGAGCTCGGTGACGACCAGCACGTACTCGACGTAGCCGAGGCCTGCGCCGCCGTACTCCTCAGGAAAGATCACCCCCAGAAAACCGAGCTCGGCCGCCTTCTTGACGATCTCGAACGGAAATCGCTGGCTCTCGTCGATCTCCTCCACCAGAGGCGAGACCTCCCTGCGGGCGAAGTCGCGCGCCACCTCTCGGATCGCCTTCTGCTCCGCCGTAAGCTCGAAATCCAATGCCGCCTCCGCGGACGCGATGCTATCGCGCCGGGCCGCCGCTACTTCTCGGAGCTCCCCGCCTTGACCGCCTGCCGGAGATCGACAGGCGCCGCTGCGAACCGCTCCAGCTTGGCACCCAAGTAGTAGTGGGCGAGGATCGATCTGTAGTCGTGGCCGCGGCGAGCCATGCCGACGGCGCCCAGCTGGCACATCCCGACTCCGTGCCCCCAGCCGCGACCGGTGAACTGCCAGCCCTTCTTGCCGCTGTCGAGCTCTAGCCGGCGCGCGGTGAAGAAGGTGTCGGGGAGATCGAGCGTCCAGCGCACGGCGAGCCCCTCGACGTCGATCGTCTCGCCGTGCGCTCCTCGCATCCGCAGCCGCCCGACCCGCCCCGAGACGCCGCGTTCGAGGAGCTCGAAGTCGCGGATGTCGAAGCCCGGGAAGCGGGTCTGCACCGAAGCCGAAATCTCTTCGTCGGTCTTGAAACGCTTCCAGCCGCTGCGCGGATGAGTTCGATCGTAGGCGGTGCCTTGAGCGTTGACCTCCTGGACGACTGCGACCAGCCGACTGCCGTCGAGATAGAGCCGGACATCGTCGCCGGGAACGACGAGAAGGTCGGCACCCCTGAGCTGAACGCCCTCCTGGCGGAAGGTGGCGAGATCGCGCTCGAGCGGATAGCTCTCGTCGATCGCGCCGGCGCGGACCACGAGCTGCCCCTCGCGGAGAGTCGAGAAGGTCGCGATCCGCTCCTCGATCACGCCCAGGAAGAGCGCGACCTGGAGCAGCAGGTCGCGCGCTTCGCCGACGCCGATCGGCGTCGCCGTCGCGGTCGTCGACGAGAAGCCACCCTTGACGAGCCAGGCCGCGAATCGTCGGTCGTCCTCGCTCCAGTCGGCGGGGGGATCGGCGACCAGATAGTCGAGCTCCTCGGGACGCACGAAGAGGCGAGCGTCGGCCGCCAGGTCGAGCTGCGACGAGAGGAAGCGCTGGACCTCGCGCCGCTCGAGCGAGCTCAGCCGATCGTCGGCCGCGGTGAGACCCGCGGCCGCCACTAGCGACACCAGTGTCTCTTCGACCTCGCGGACCGGCGAGCTGGAGGCCTCCGGCGAGCGGAATCTGGCGAGCAGCGCTCCCGGCCACGAGGCGCCGACTCCGCGCTCCGTGTGCAGGCGAACGCCGCCGCTCTCGATGCACGGCACGCCGCGCAGATAGGCCGCCGTCTTGAGCGGAAAGACGTGCTCGACGTTCTCGGTGTGGCCACCGCAAGTGGCGCTGTAGAGCGTTTCGGCGGGCCGCCCGCCGTAGACCAGAATCTCGCCCGCGGTCTCCGCGACGGCTCGATCCGAGAGCGGGTGCTCGTCGTCCATCCCACCGTAGACCTGGCACTGCGGCGTACCACAGAGGTCGTAGCCCTCTTCGGCGAAGCCGCCCAGGTTGGCCAAAGTGTAACTGCGCGCGGCGACCGCTTGCGCCTTCAACCCCTCGATCTCGGGGTGCGCGATCGGCCCCAGCTCGCGCGGTACGACTCCGCGCAGGTACTCCTCTAGTGAGAGCTCGTTGACAACGTTCAAGCGGCCGCGATCGTTCAAGAAGAGCTCGATCGTGCCGCGGTAGCGCCGACCTTCGACGCGCAGGCCGCCTCCGTCCGGCGCCCGCGCTCGGAACGTCCGTCCCTCGATCCGAGCTCTGCGGTCGCGCTGGATCAGCTCGAGCGCCGGCGCAACGATTCCACCTCCCTCGGAAACGATCCAGGCGGCATAGAGACCGAGCGGCTTGAAGCGGCGAGCGGCACTGTCGGCCTCCTCGCGGGTCGTCCAACCGCCCAGCCGCACTCGGTAGAGACCGCTCCCGGCGTCGAAACGGAAATCGGTGCGCTCGCCGGTACGCAGCGCCAACCGGGTTGCCAACATCGATGCCGGCCCTTCGTCGCGGAGCGCAGCCGCCTGCAGGCGCCAGACGGTTCCGGCGTCGGCGCGCGCCGCCGGGCGAACCGTGATCGGGGAGACGAGCTCGAAGACCGTACCCCCCGCTTCGGCGGTGACCTCCCCGTCACAGCAGGGCAGGGTGACCGCCTCGAGGTCGGAGAAGAGCCCGACACGTACCGTGGCTGGAAGGCGGTACGGCGGCGCGGGAGGCGGCAGGGGCGGCACCGGCGCGCTCGGAGCTGCAGGCGCCGTGACGCCTACCGGCGTGTCGCCGCCCGTCGCCTCGACGGCCGGCTCGGCTCGCTCGGACGGCACCGTAGGAGGTGGAGCCCTAGGCGCTCGACGCCACCAGGCGCAGCCGTCGGCCAGCAGGCCGGCCACCAAGAGACCCGCAGCAGCCCGTGCGCTCGACCGCCGCATCAGCCCGGCTGTGCGACCCCGTCGGTGGCGAGCTCGTTTCTCAGCAGCGCGACAAACGAAGCGGCCGCGGCGATGTTGAGAGCAGCGCCGACGAAAAGCTGTACGCCGAAGAGCACGCAGCGCAGCGCCAGGGCCAAGAGCGGCACTGCGGAGAGAGCCAGATCGACGACGATCTCGACCGTCGTGAAGCCTGCCGCCAAGATCGCGCTCGCAACGAAGAAGAACACGACGATCAGCAGCGACGCCCCGAGCCGGCGACCGAGCACGGTGAAGCCAGCGCGCGTCGCGGCGCGCGCGCCGCTGCCGTGCCGCGGTAGGTCGGCCACACCGATCTGCATCGCCGCCAAGACGGCGAAGAGGACGAAGAGGAGCGGCAATAGAGCGCCGCAGCCGACGGCGAAGCCGGCGCCGACCCCCGCCTGCGCTCCGATCAACACGGCTGCCGCGACCGCGCCGCCGCAGAGCAGGGCGACGAAGAACCAGATCGCACCGAAGAGCGAGTAGTAGAGCATCACCTTCCAGACCAGACGGCGCGCCTCCTGAAAGAAGAGGTCGCGGCTCCAAGCTCGGAACAGAATCGACTCGCGTCCGGCTCCCGCTGGAGCTTGCGCATCCGCAGCGACGAGCACGCCCAGGATGCCGCCGAAGTACCAGCAGAAGACAATCGACGCTAGGGTCAGTGCGACGGTGAGCGAGAGGATCACGCTCCCGATCCGCGCCAGGAGCTCGGCGGGCGAGCTCGCGAGCCGCCAAAGAGCCGGCAAATCGTCGGGCAGCTTCGTGTCGCCCCACAGCCAGCTCGCGTCGAGCCCGATCGTCGCCATCCAGGGCACGATCGCCGCGAGCACGATCGCGACCAGAATGAGCGTGCCGACGAATGAGGCGACGATCAGCTCGAAATTGGCGCGCGCGTTCGCGCTTCCGCGGCCCAGCGCGTCGAAGGTGGAAAGGCGAGTCACGGGTGACTACGACCGCTGGCCCGGCCGAGCCCGACGACGGTCTCGCGAAAGTCCTCGGCGTCGAGGAGAACCGGCCGCGCCATCTCGTGCAGTCTGGAGACCAGCATGGGCGGAATTCGAGTCGCCAGGAGATCGTGCTCCGAGCCCTGGGGAGGAGGCGTGCGCCCGAGCTGGAGGTTGGTCGTGAAGAGGGTCGGAAGGCGCCGCGTGTAGCGCGTATTGAGCACCAGATACAGCGTGTCGTTGACGAAAGCGGAGGGCTTCTGCGCTCCGAGCTCGTCGAGCACGAGGAGCTGCGCCTCGATCACCGGATCGAGCACGTCGTGTTTGGATTCGGGGCTCGCCGGATCGAAGGTCGAGTGGATCTTGTGCACCAGCCCGGTGAAGTCCACGAAACGGCCGCGCAAGCTGTAGCGACGCACCAACTCCGAAAGGACGGCGGCGGCGAGGTGGGTCTTGCCAGTGCCCGGAGGCCCGATCAGGAGGAGCCCGCTCTCGCAAAACTTGCCATCCAGGCCCAGGAAGTCGTCGAGATAGCGCTTCACCAAGGTGCGCGCTTCGAGCAACCTCGGGGTATGGGTCCTGAAGTTCTGCAGCGAACAGTCGCGATAGCGCGGCGGGATCCCAGCCGATTCGAGCAACAGCTGCCCGCGTTGCGAGAGCCGGCAGGAGCAGGGAAGGGCCGCGCCGGCGCCGCCGTCGGGGACGCGGACCCACCCGGTTCCGTCGCAGCGCGGGCAGGTCGTGTCCGTGCTCACTTCCGGCACGAGCGGCATGGTAACACGCGGCGCCGACGTGCCGGCCGCGACGTTCAGCGCCGCTGCAGGGCGCGGCTCTCGACCCTGACGAGCGCCACCGAGCGGTCGACGCCGGAGCGCCGATCTCGGTCCTGCTGACGGAGCTCTCCGCCGAGGCGGTCGATCTCGCCGCGCACGCGCTCGAGCTCCTCGCGCAAGTTGAGGATGACCTCCACGCCGGCGAGGTTGATGCCGAGATCGCGCGTCAGGGTCAGGACCTGCTCGAGCCGCCGGATGGCGACCTCGTCGTAGAGGCGCGTGTTGCCGGCGCTGCGGGCCGGACGGATCAGACCTTGACGCTCGTAGAGACGGAGCGTCTGCGGGTGGATCCCATAGGTCTCCGCGATCACGCTGATCATCACGTAGCGCGGCTCGCCGACCCTGTGACGCCGTGCCATGGAGTCAGTTCGACCTCGAGTCGCTCTCCACGACCTCAGCGTCGATCACTTCGTCGTCGGCGGTCTTGGCCGCGGTCGCACTTGGGCTCCCGGGCGCTGCCGCGCTCGTACGGTAGATCGTCTCGGCCATGCGGTGGGTCGCCTTCTCGAGCCGCGTCACGGCCGCCTCGAGCACAGCGAGCTCTTCGCCTTCGAGCGCCTTCTTCGCCTCTTCGAGCGCCGAGTTGACCTCGCCCAGATCGGCCGCCGCCAGCTTCTCCTTGTTCTCCTGCACCGTCTTGTCGACGTTGTAGACGAGGCTCTCCAGGCGGTTGCGCGCCTCGACCAATTGGCGCCGCTGCTGATCCTCCTCGGCGTGGGACGAAGCGTCATTCACCAGGCCCTGGATCTCGGTCTCGGAGAGGCCGGACGAAGCGGTGATTGTGATCTTCTGCTCCTTGCCGGTGCCCAGATCCTTGGCCGAAACGTTGACGATGCCGTTGGCGTCGATGTCGAAGGTCACCTCGATCTGCGGCACCCCCCGCGGCGCCGGCGGACTGCCGACGAGCTGAAAGCGGCCGAGCGTGCGGTTGTCCCGCGCCATGCCGCGCTCGCCCTGGAGGACGTGCACTTCGACCTGGGTCTGACTGTCCGAAGCGGTCGAGAAGGTCTCGCTCTTCTTGGTCGGGATCGTGGTGTTGCGCTCGATCAGGCGGGTCGAAACTCCACCCAGAGTCTCAATGCCGAGCGACAGCGGAGTCACGTCGAGGAGCAACATGTCCTTGACTTCGCCCTTCAGCACGCCGCCCTGGATCGCGGCACCGACAGCAACCACCTCGTCGGGGTTGACGCCGCGATTGGGCTCCTTCTCGAACAGCTCCTTGACCAGCCGCTGGATTGCCGGCATGCGGGTCTGGCCGCCCACCAACACGACTTCGTCGATCTGCGACGGCTTCAAGCCGGCGTCGGAGAGCGCCTGACGGCAGGGGGCCACCGAGCGGCGGACGAGCTCGTCCACCAGCTGCTCGAGCTTGGCGCGCGATAGTCGAATGTTGAGATGCTTCGGACCCGAAGCGTCGGCGGTGATGAACGGCAGGTTGATGTCGCTCTCTTGCGTTGTCGAGAGCTCGATCTTGGCCTTTTCGGCCCCCTCCTTGAGCCGCTGCATCGCCATCGGATCGTTGGCGAGATCGATCCCCTGGTCGCGCTTGAACTCGGCCAGCAGCCAGTCGATCACCTTCTGGTCGACGTTGTCGCCGCCCAAGTGCGTGTCGCCGTTGGTCGACTTCACCTCGACAACCCCCTCGCCCACCTCGAGGATCGAGATGTCGAAGGTGCCGCCGCCGAAGTCGTAGACGGCGATCGTCTGATCTTTCTTCTTGTCGAGACCGTAGGCGAGAGCGGCCGCCGTCGGCTCGTTGACCAGCCGCTTCACCTCGAGCCCGGCGATCTTGCCTGCGTCCTTGGTCGCCTGGCGCTGCGCGTCGTTGAAGTAGGCCGGCACGGTGATGACCGCCTCGGTGACTTTCTCGCCCAGATAGTCCTCGGCGGCCTGCTTGAGCTTTTGCAGGATCATCGCCGAGATCTCGGGCGGCGAGTAGAGCTTGCCTTCGACGTTGACCCGGCAGTCGCCGTTCTCCGCCCGCTCGACCCGGTAGGGGACCATCTTCATTTCGTCGCTCACCTCGTCGAATCGACGCCCCATGAACCGCTTGATCGAGTAGATTGTGTTCCTCGGGTTGGTGACTCCCTGCCTCTTGGCCACCTGCCCGGCGAGTCGCTCGCCGGATTTCGTGAAGGCCACGACGGACGGGGTCGTGCGACTCCCTTCGGAGCTCGCGACGACCTTGGCCTCTCCACTCTCGAGGACCGAGACCACGCTGTTCGTGGTTCCAAGGTCGATTCCGATGATCTTACTCACTAGAGTCTCCTCCTTCGCCGTGAGAATCGTAGAATTTGAGCCGATCCGTGTCAAGATCGCGTTGCCACAGATCTAACACACTGAAGCTGAGATTTCTTCCGCGCGGGCCGGCCGAGCAGCCAACCCCTTGAAACGGCTGCCCCTCGAGCCGCCTCTCTTCGATCGCCAGATCAGTCGATCAGGACAATCGGTATACCCGACTCGCGCTCGAGACCTTGGAAGAGCGCATGGTCAAGGAGGAAGTCGCCGAACACGCCTTCGCGCGTCCCGGAGGAGGCCTCCCCTCCGACTTCGAGAGTCGGCACGATCTCGTACTCATCCTGGCCCGGCCGATAGTCGAACCGGCTGCCACGAGGGTCGCGCCGAGCGTCGGCAGCGAGCAGACCGCGCAGGACCAGCTCGTCGAGAGCAGCTGGATAGCGTCCCTCCAGCAGGTGAAAGGTCCGTGCCGCCCGATCGATCGCCCCATAGCGTGCTACTCGACAGAGTCGCTCGTACGCTTCGCGGTCGGAGGTAGAGCCCGGCGCCGGGAAGAAGAGCGCGGCGGGCACGACGAATCCCGCAGCCACGGCGCCTAGGGCAGCCAGCAGCGGTAGCACGCGGATCGCCCGGGTGGCAGACCGCCCCAGCGGTCGCGGAGCCGCCGCTGGCAGCTCCTCTCGGAAAGCGACTTCGCGTTCGATCCGCAGCGCCTCGCCGCGGTCCACTCTGGCCGGCGCGGGCGCGGGCGGCGCCGCAACGGAGAGCGTCGAGACCTGCTCGTCCTCTCTCGCCTCCCGCACGAGGCCGGCTTCGAGGAGCCGAGAAAGCGCGAAGTAGGTCCTCTGCTCACCGAGACCCGAGAGCCGTGCGAGCGTCTCGGCCGGGCTCTGGCCGTCGATCCGTTCGAGCACTGCCTCTTCGTCTGGAGTCACCCACGCGATTGCCGGATCGAGCGGCGTAGTGTCGTCGAAACCGGTCGGAATCCGTCGCACGGGGCGCGCTTCGGAGTCCTTGATGTAGGTGAGAAAGCCGTGCGGGATCCCAACCGCCCGCCCCTCGTTGGCCGGCAGGTCGAGAATCGACCGCATCAAGAGGTCTTCGACCCGCAGCGGTCGAATGCCCTCTTCGAAGGCCACCTCCTCGCCGCCGTAGAATTTGAACTGCCCCTCGCGCCAACGCAAGACGTCGACGATCAGCCGATAGGTCAGCTCCTGGAGGACCTCGAGGACTTGCTCGCGATTGATCGCCTTCCGCTCGACTAGAAAGTCGATCAGCCGCACGCCCGATGATCGCTGCTCCCCTAGCAGGCGCGAGAACTCCACGGACGGCACCAGGCCGCGACCCGCCAACGCGTCCCCCAGCAGTCCGTCGAAGCTCTGGTTGAGGGCGTCGGCGGAAACGATCCCGCCGTCGAGGAAGGAGACGGCCAGAATGTCGCTCTTACCCTGAACCGTGAGGATGCCGGTCTTCCGCTGGTGAGAGATCACCTGCAGGATGTCGGGCAGACGAAAGTGCGCGAGATCGCCTTCGAGCGCCATGGATCTCTACTCTTCGCTCTCTGCCGTCCCGGCGCGAATTCGCAGCACGATGTAGATCAAGAGGCCGACGCTGGCGGCGATGGTGAGCACGCCGGGGCCGGGCCAGCCGACCAGCGGTAGGTCTCCGGCCAGCTCGAATGCCCTCGGCAGTAGCAAGAGCGCGACCAGCAGAAGCAAGTTGGACCACGCCCAGAAGCCGGCACCGTCTTCGGCGGCGGGCAGAGCAGGCAAGAGAGTCCGCAGCCAGTGCGCCAGCTTCGGAGACGAGATGCGCAGTGCGAGCTGACTGCGCTGTGCGATGCGCCGCCGCGACCAGGCCCCGAACGCCAGCCCGAGGAGCGGCACGCCGGCGGAGGCGGAGAGCCCGAGCACGAGTCTCACCCGCGAGCCTCGCTGCTCGATCTCGGTAAGGCCCCAGACTTGAAGCAGCGCCTCGCGCAGCTCCTCTTCACGTGCGAGTGAGCCGTTGAAGGTCAGCACCCGATCCGGATTGTCGGTGGCGATCCACTGCCCGACGGCCGCGCTGTCGATCGCGCGCGCGCCTTCGAGCGCCCCTCGCGATTCATCGAACAAGAGCGATTCCGAGTAGCCGAGGCTCAAGTTGTACCAAGCGGCCGCCGAAGGCTGCGCGGCGTGTGTAGCGCGTTCGAAATGGGCGTTGGCGAGCGCATACTCGCCCTTCCGGAAGTGATAGGCCCCGAGATTGATCAAAACCGCGACGCTCTCGGGTTCGTCGACCAGCACCCGCCGATAGAGCGAGCGCCCCAGATCCCACTGGCCCAGCGTGCGGTGGACGTCGGCCGCGAGCTCCAAGGCGATCGGCCGGTCAGGCAGCGCCGATCGCACCACCTGCAGGTCGGCGAAAAAGCCGCCGTAGAGTCGACCCTCTTCGAACGCCGCGATGGCCCGCATGGGCGGCGACTGCGAAAGCGCAAGGTCGCGCTGAGCTCTGGCGGCGGCCAACGGCAGGGTCAAGGCCAGAAGCCAGCCGCCGGCGAGCACGATGCGCTCGCTCTTGGTCACGAAGCTCCACGAGAGTCCCGACCAGAGAAGCAGCACGACGAACAGGCCCGAAGGCAGGGCCATGGGCGCCAGCAGGAGGAAGAGAATCACGGCGCCGGCCGCCCAGGCGGGAAGGGGCGGCGACATGCGGTCGCGCAGCCCGCGCACGATGGCCGGACCGTGCACGATCGCGAGCAGGGCCACGAACAGCGCCGCCGTGACCTCGAAAACCAGTCCTAACCAGAGGAGCGAGCTCACCCACGCGACTTGGCTCTCGCCCGCTCGGCGCGTGAGGGCAAAGCCGCGGCCGGTCGCCAGAGCGGCACCAAGCCAGTTCCCTTCAGCTCGCGCTACCGCTCCCTCCGCGAACGCGACCTCCGGTCGGCCGGGATCAAATGCGTCGGCGGCGTCGAGCTGGCGTCGCGCCCGCTCGAAGTTCTCCTCGCGCGCCGACTGCCTCGCCTGCGCCGCAGCGCCGAGCGCCAAATCCGGCAAGTGCGAGAAGCCAATCTCCCGAACCGTCCCGAGGAGCTCGCGCAAGAGCTCGTCCGAGCGTGCTCGGTTGTCTTGCAGCGAGGCGGTGACCCACTGCAGCCAGAGCTCTTGAATTCTCGCCAACGACTGCTGAACGCTGCGGGTGAGCTCGAAGCCGGCAGGCGTCGCCGACATCGCTAGGGCCGGCCCCGACGACAGCGCTGCCGAACCGAGCCAGAGGCCGAGCACAACCCCGACCAAGAGCCTAGAGCTAGCCACGATACGAGACGAACCGCAGCCGCAGCTGGTCGAGGTAGCTCTCGAGGAACTGAGAATCCTGGGGCGGAAGCTTCTGCGCGTACTGCTCGTGCAGCACGCCGATCCAGTCGATGTAGAAGCGCGCCGCGTCGAGATTCCTTGCCATCCGACCGTCTGGAAGCGGAACGTCACCCATCGACGCCAGCGCCCAGCCGGCCAGAAACTCGACCAGCTCGAGCAGACCGGGCGGCGGATCGGCGGGAAACGTAAATGGGAGCTGCGGCGCAACGCCCTGCGCTCCCAGCGTCGGCGCTACCGAGACCTCGTCGACAGGAGTGGGAAGGTCGGACGCCGCAGGCGGCGCGGGCTCGGTCACAGCCAGCTCTTCCGCGACCGGCTCGGCAGCCTCCTCCGCGAGCTGGCGCTCGAACTCCTCGCGGATGCGGCCGTCCGCGGTGAACATCCGTCTGTCGGTGACTTTGATTTCACTCATGGACAAGCTGACGCCTCGGCTATGCTAGCAAGCGCCGTCTCGCTCTGCCACGAATCGAGCCCTGCCTGGGCGACGTCTCGAACCTCTCAACCACCGACCTCGAGCGCCTCGTCGCGCTCGTGGAACAGCTGCGCGCGGCGAACGGCTGCCCCTGGGATCGCGAACAGCGACTTCCCGACCTCCGCGCCTACCTGCTCGAGGAGGCGCACGAGGTGGCGGCGGCGATCGATGCGAGTGACTTCGATGCGCTCGCTTCGGAGCTCGGCGATCTCCTCTTCCAGGTCGCTTTCCTGACCCAGCTCGCCGTCGAGGCAGGCGCCTTCGCTGCGGGCGAGCCGATCGCCCGCGTCGCGGCCAAGATGATCGAGCGCCACCCGCACGTCTTCGGCGGAGAGGCCCTGGCCGACGCGCAAGCGGTGCGCGAGGCGTGGGAGAGACGCAAGGTGCGCACCGGCGGAGGCCGATCGCTGCTCGACGACACGGTCTCGTCCTCGCTCCCGGCCCTCGTCGCCGCCTATCGCATGACTCAGAAGGCGGCCGGGGTCGGTTTCGACTGGCCCGATCCGGCCGGAGTCGTCGCCAAGCTCGACGAAGAGCTGTCCGAGCTCAAGGCCGAGTTGGCGGCGTTGCCTCTCGATCGTCCTGCCGACCGGACGCGCCTCGTGGACGAAGTCGGGGACCTGCTCTTCACTGTCGCCAATCTGGCGCGCAAGCTCGAGCTCGATCCCGAAGCGGCGCTCGCCGCCGCGAATCTCAAGTTTCGCCGCCGCTTCGCTCTCGTCGAGTCGGCGCTCGCGGCGCGCGGCAAGAATCTCGCCGAAGCGAGCCGAGAGGAGATGGAGGAGCTGTGGGTCGCGGCGAAGCGCGCCGAGAGCCCTACGCCGCGCCTCGCAGAGTGAGCTTCTCGACCACCGGCGCCAGCGCTTCGGCGACAGTACGCGCGATGCGTCGGTGTCCTTCGGCGTTCGGGTGGAGACCGTCCGGGAGCGTCAGGGCGGGGACCGCCGCTACGTCCACGAGCAGAAACGGGATCCACGGCGGATCGAGCTCGCGCGCCAGGTCGGTATAGATCGCTTCGAACTCAGCAGCGTACTCGGGCCCGTAGTTGGGCGGGATCTTCATGCCGGCGAGCACGACGCGCACGCCCGCGGCGCGGCTCTGCGCGACGATTGCGCCAAGATTCGCCCGCAGCGCCGAGAGCGGATGGCCGCGCAGCCCGTCGTTGGCGCCGAGCGCGACGACGACGACGGCCGGACGCTGACGCAACACCCAGCCGAGCCGCTCGAGCCCGCCGGCGCTGGTGTCGCCCGAAACCCCGGCGTTCAGAATGCGCACCCGCTGGCCGCCTTCGGCGAGCAGCCGGCCCACCTCTTCGGGATAAGCCTCTGCGGCCGAAAGCTGAAAGCCGGCGGTCAACGAGTCGCCGAGAAAGGCGACCAACGGAGCGTCGAGAGCTGGCTCTCCGCCTGCCGGCTGCGCTTCAGCGGCACCCGACCGCCGCTCCTCCGTCGGGGCTATCTCGAGAGAGACCTCTGCGGACGGCATCGGCTGGGGATCGTTGGGCGCACAAGCGACGAGCGCGAGCGCCAAGAGCCCGAGGTGAACGCAGCGAACGGCGCGCGCAGCGATCATTCCGAAATCATCCCAGAGGGGCTCGGTGTCGCGCCAGCCGGACGATTTGCCCGTGTTACGCTGACGCTCCTCGTTGCTCGCCCCCGAACCGAGCGCTCGCGTTCTACGTAGAAGTCGGCGATGACAATCCCGCGTCTCGAGCTCCGCCAACTCACCAAACGCCTGCGCTCGGGGGAGCGCGAGCTGGTGATCGTCGACTGCCTCGATCTGATCGTCGCGCCGGGCGAATTTCTCGCCGTGCTAGGACCCTCCGGAAGCGGCAAGTCGACTCTCCTCGGCCTGGCCGCCGGCCTCGATCGACCGACATCCGGCACGGTTCTCCTCGACGGCGCTCCAATCCACCACCTCTCCGAGGACGAGCTGGCCCGCCTGCGGCGCGGACGGATCGGCTTCGTCTTCCAGTCGTTCCAGCTGCTCGGCAACTTGACAGCAGTCGAGAACGTGCTCCTGCCGCTCGAGCTGGCGGGACGTAACCGCGCCGCCGATCGAGCTCGCGCGCTGCTCGCGGAGGTCGGGCTCGGCGAACGCGGTCACCACTATCCGTCGCAGCTGTCGGGCGGCGAGCAGCAGCGCGTGGCTCTGGCGCGCGCCTTCGCCGTCGAGCCGTCACTCCTGCTCGCCGACGAGCCGACCGGCAACCTCGACGGCGCCACCGGCGCGGTGGTGCTCGATCTGCTCACCCGCTTGCGCCGCGATCTCGGCACCACCCTGGTGCTCGTCACCCACGATCCCGAGGTGGCGAGCCTGGCCGATCGCCGCATCCACTTGCGCGACGGGCGGATCGAGCGCAGCGCGTGAGAGCCGCGAGCTTCCTGGCCCAGCTCGGCCGCGAAACGCGCGGCGCGCGCGGTCGTCTCGTCTTCTTCGCGCTCTGCCTGGCGATCGGCGTCGCCGGAGTGACGGCGGTCGCCGGCTTCTCGGCTTCCCTCCGTTCGGGCCTTCGCGTCGAGGCGCGCCGACTCCTGGGCGCCGATCTGCGGATCGAGGGCTTACGTCCCCCGCCGCCGGAGATCGAGAAGATCCTCGCCGAGAGCGCTGATCTGCGCCGGACGACGGTCCGCGAGATGCCGACAGTTGTCGTCGCCCCGATCGGCACGCGCGCTGCCGGGCGGAGTCGGCTCGTCGAGCTGCGCGCCGTCGAAGGCGACTATCCGCTTTACGGCCAGCTCGAAGTCGAGCCGCGGCGGCCGCTGCCCGAGCTGCTCGCCGAAGAGGGCGCTGTGGCGGGCCCGGAGCTCTTCGAGCGACTCGAGCTCCGCCTCGGAGAGCCGCTCTCGGTCGGCGGCAAGCTCTTCACTTTGCGAGGGATCGTGCGCTCCGAACCCGATCGGATCGGAGCCGGCTTCGCGCTCGGCCCGCGGCTCTTCGTCGCGGGAAGCGCAATCGAGTCGACCGGGCTGCTTGCCCTGGGAAGTCGCGTCGAGCACTCGACTCTGCTGGCGCTGCCGGCTGGAGCACCTCCGCAGGCGACCGCCGCGCTCGCCGATCGACTGCGCGCCGCGCTGCCCGATCCACTCCTCCACCGCATCGAGACTTTCGCCGACGGACAGCCCGAGCTGCGCCGCGGCGTCGACCGCATGGAGCGTTTCCTCGGCCTGGCGGCCCTCCTCTCGCTGGTCGTCGGCGGCATCGGCGTCGCGCAGACGGTCAGCGCCTGGCTCGCCTCGCGGCTCGACGCGATCGCGGTCTGGAAAGCCCTCGGCGGCCGACCGCGCGAGATCGCGGCGCTCTTCGTGGTGCAGATCGCGCTCCTGGCCATCCTCGGGAGCGCTCTCGGCGCCCTCTTGGGCAGCGGGCTCGAACGGCTGCTGCCGCGGCTCTTGGCCTCCTTCCTGCCCGATCTTCCGCCGCCAACGTGGCACGTCGCGCCGGTCGCTCGCGGCCTCGCGCTCGGCGTCGGCGTCGCTCTCCTCTTCGCGCTCGGACCGCTCGTCGCCGCGTTGCGAGTTCCAGCCCAGCGCGTGCTGCGGCGCGACGCCGAACCGATTCCGCTGCCGCGCTGGCTTCTTCTCCTGCTCGCCCTGCTCCTCTTCGGGGGCGTTCTCGGGGTGGCCGCACTGCAAGCGAAATCGCTCGTGCACGGCGCCGCGTTCGCAGCCGGGCTCGCGGCGACAGTCGCTCTCCTGGCGCTCGGAGCGTCAGGTCTGGCGCGACTCGCGGCGAAAGTCCCGCGCCTCGCCTTGCCGACTGCGCTCCGCTGGAGCTTGGCGGCCCTGGCCCGGCGCGGCAGTGGGACTCGAACGAACGTGGTCGCGCTCGGCCTGGGAGCCTTCGTGCTCGTCGGCATGGCGAGCGTCGAAAGCAATCTCCAGCGCCGACTGCAAGCCGAGCTGCCGCAGCGGGCGCCGACCGCCTTCCTGATCGACATCCAGCCCTCGCAATGGGACGGAGTTCGCGCCGCGATCGCGGCCCACCATCCCGAATCAGTCCAGTCGGTTCCGCTGGTCATGGCTCGGATCGCCGCTGTCGACGGCACGAAGAGCGCCGAGATCGGCGCCGAACAGGGCAATGGCCGCGAAGGACGTGGCCGCTGGGCGCTCACCCGCGAGCAGCGCCTGACCTGGCTCGAGCAGCTCCCCGCCGACAACGAGGTCGTCGCCGGTGCGCTCTGGAGCGATCCGGAGACGGCGGAGGTCTCTGTCGAAGAGGAATACGCGCGCGATCTGGGCTTGGTCCTCGGCTCGCGGGTGACCTTCGACGTCCAGGGCGTGCCCCTGGAGCTGCGGGTGACCAGCCTACGTCGAGTTCGCTGGGAGAGCTTCGGCATCAACTTCTTCTGGGTCGTCGAGCCGGGCGTGCTCGACGACGCACCTCAGCTACGGATCGCCGCGGTCCGGCTTCCGGCGGGCGGGGAGGACGCGCTCCGCGACGCGCTCGCGGCGCGCTATCCCAACGTGACGCTCTTCTCGCTACGCGAGATCCTCGACAAGGTGGTCGCGGTGTTGCAGAAGATTGGCGTCGGAATCCGCTTTCTGGGCCTCTTCACTGTCTCCTCTGCGCTCGCGATCCTGGCGGGAGCGGTGGCCGCCACCGCCGCGCGCCGAGGGCGCGAAGTCGCCATCAGCAAGGCGCTGGGCATGACGTTCGGGCAGGTCGTCGCGCTCTTTGCGGCCGAATACGGTCTGGCCGGGCTCGCGGGCGGCGCGATCGGCGCCGGCGCCGGCTCGATCCTCGCCGCGGTCGTCGTCGAGCGCGGATTCGAGATCGATTGGCGGCTCGAACCCGGGCTGCTCGTTGCGGCGCCTTGTGCCATCGCGCTCCTGGCAGCCATCGCCGGAGTGCTCGCGAGCTGGAGAGCGCTCCGCGAACGCCCGATCGAGGCGCTGCGCGGCCAGAGCTGACTGCGAAGGACGGCGCTCTTCCCCGGGTCGCTTACTCGGCCGCGCCTCCGCCGCCAGCGACCAGCGCCGAGACCGGGACGAAGCGGACGCCGCTACCTCTCGCCGCCGCGACCTCGCTCTCGAGCACGGTGAGCGTCTCGGCGTACGGATGCGCGATTCCTATCGCGGCGCCGTTCTGTCGCGCTAGAGCGACAAGCTCGGAAAACCGGCTGCGGATCGCGTTGGGGTCGCGCACTCCGTCCAGAAAGACGTCGCGGCGAGCCGAGGCGATCCCGGCACTCCGCGCCAGCGCGTCCGCGACGCTCGCCGCTGTCGTGCGCGAATCGAGAAAGAAGAGGCCGCGACGGCCGACGACCCTGAGAATGGCGCCCATCGCGATCTCGTCAGCGGTGATCTGCGAGCCCATGTGATTGTTGACTCCGACGGCGCCCGGTGTCTCGTCGAGCGCCGCCGCCGTGAGCGCTTCGATCCGCTCCGCCGAGAGCCGCTCGAAGATCGCGTTAGGCCCCGGGTTCTGGCCGCCGCTCGCCTCCATCGGGAGGTGACAGAGGATCTCGACCCGAGCCTGGCGCAGCCGGGCGACGACCTGGCGCGTCTGGCTCTCCCAAGGCAGCACCGCGAAGCTGAGCGGTACCCGAAGCGCCAACAGCCGCTCGACCTCGGCGAGCGAACGGCCGAGATCGTCGACGACGATGGCGACCCGCCCGATCGGGCGCTCCCCGAATGTCTCCGCTCGTTTCTCGCGCGGGTGCTGCGCAAGCTCCCGTGCGGGCTTCACCCTCGCTCGTTCGTCGGCGCCTCTTCCGAAGAGGTATCCAACGCCAACGAGAGCGATCGCCGCACCCGACAGTAGCAGTGCGCGGCCAAGCCGAAGACGCCGTCGACGGCGGGCCATCGCTCCCCTGGTCGCGATGTTAGGCGGCTTGGCGCTCGACCAGGCTCTCGCCCGCGAGCAGCTCGATGCCACGTTCCAGAATGAGATCGTCGAGCGAGCGGTCGCCGTCACCGAAACGGCGACCGAGGTCGTCGACCAGAACGTCGGGAGCGAGCCCGGTCGCGATCGGGACGCCGTCGGGTCCGGTGTAGAAAGCGGTCGTCAGGTGGAGGCCGGCGCCACCGGAGAGCTCCACGAAGCTTCGCACGCCGGCCCAGCCGAACGACTTCACCCCCACCAACTTGGCCGACGCTCCGCTGTGCAGAATCGCGGCGAGGATCTCTCCGGCTCCGAAGGTGCCGTTGTCGAGAAGCACCGCGACCTCGCCGCGAAACAGCGGCGCCGTCTCGGAGCGGAAGGTGCGCCGTGGCGCTCCGCGCTCTACCAACCGACCGAGATCGCCGCTCGCGAACATTGCGCCGATCGCGTACGCCTGCTCCGGATCGCCCCCACCGAGGCCGCGCAGGTCGACTAGCAGCTTGGTCGCGCGGCGCCGAGCGAGCTCCTCGAGGAGCGGCCGCACGCGTTCTGCCTCGCCGCTGCCGATGCGGGCCAAGTGCAGGATGGCGATCCCCTTCACACTTTCCAGCCGCGGCGGCAGCGGCGTAAACGCCCCGAGTGCCACCGTCTTGTCGATCGCCTCGCCCGAGCGCACGATGCGGAGCTTCAACTGTTCGCCCGGCGCGCCGGCCAGACGACGGTAGAGCTGCCAGAGCGGCGCTCCGCGGGTCTCCTCGGACGCGACTTCGGCGACCACGTCGCCGCGCTCGACGCCTGCGGCGGCGCCCGGGCTACCCGCCTCGACCGCGACGACGTAGGCGATGCCCTGCTCCTTGACCAGGACTATTCCGCTCCGCTCGCGCGCTCGCTTCTCGAGCTGCTCGAACTCGGAAACGTATGCCGCCGGCACCAGCGCCGAGAACGGATCGAGCGCGTCCGAGATCCCTTCGAGCGCTCCGCCGAGGAGCGCGTCGGGGTCGGCCGGATCGACGTAGTTGTTGCGCACCAGCCCGAACGCCTCCGAGAAGATGGCGAGATACTTGTACAGCGAATCCTCGCCGTCGTCCTCCTGCTCCGTGTTGACCGCGCTCCAGAGCACACCCGACGCCACCGGCAACAGCACGGCCAGCGAAATGGAGAGAAAGAGCGAGCGGCTACGGTTCATGCGAGGGGCCTCAGCGGATCCATCGGCGCGGGTCTTCAGGGCGGTTCTCCACTCGGATCTCGAAGTATAGGACGCTTCCCGCGGCGCCGATCGGCTGCCGCACCGAGACCAGCTGATCGCGGGCGACAGCGATCGAGGAGAGCCCGGCATAGAGCGAAAAGACTCGCCCGGCGTGCTGCAACACGACCGTCGGACCGTAGCCCTCGAGAGGCGCCGCGTAAACGGTTCGGCCGGGATAGATCGCCACGACCTCCGCGCCGAGCTCGGTCTCGAGGTCGACGCCGTTGTGAGGGACGCGGGTACCGTAGCGCGGATCGAGACGAGGACCGAAGCCGATCGCGATTCGCCCCTGGACCGGCCAGTCGAGATGACCTCGGAACTCGGGCATCGGTCGCCCGGCCAGCGGCGTCGCACTGCGCCCGAAGAGCGAGTCGAGAAGGGAGGCGAGCTGCGTTTCGCGGCTAGCGAGCTCCAACGCCCGGCTCGCGAGCCGCGCCTCCTCCTCCTTGGCGCCGGCGAAGAGCGCCCGCTGCCGCGCCTCGAGCCGCACCAGCTCGTCACGCCGCGCTGCCTGCTGCGCGAACCAAGCGCCGGCCTCGGCCCGGCGTCGATCCAACTGCTGGCGCTCCGCGGCTAGCTCTGCGCGCAGCGCTTCGAAGCGCTCGATCGACGCCGCGTCGCGGCGGACCAGGTAGCGCAGCAGCCGCACCGCCGACACCGGATCGGCACGCGAGTCGATAGCGAAGGCGAGCCGGAGCTGTCCGTGGCGGCCGATCCGATAGAGCCCCGCCAGCCGGCTTTCGAGGCGCTCGCGTTCGTGGCTGAGCTCGGTCTCGAGGTTCTGGACGCGCACGGCCGCCTCTTCGGCTCGGGCTTCGGCGATGTCGCGCTCGGCGCCGGCCTCCGCGACGCGCTGCTCCTGGAGCCGCCGTTCGACCGCCACCTTCTCGAGCGCGCCCTGAATGCCGTAGGCGCGCAGAGCGAGATCGTCGAGCTGGGCGACGAGCTGGTAGATCTCCTCGCGCACCGCGGCGAGCTCGCGCTCTCGTTCGGCGACGGATGCCGAGGGTACGCTCTCAGGGCGCGCGGGTGTAGCCACCACCGTTGCGAGGAGAACAGCCGCCAAGGTCCGATTCACACCTCGGATCCTATGGCGGCGGTGAGAATCAAGCCGGGCTCCTACGACTTCGGCAGCAGGCTCCGGCCATCGAGCTTCACCAGAGAGGTGACGCTGAAGAGCTCGAGCAGGGTGGGCATCACGTCGGCTATGTACGGCTGGGGCTGCAGGGTGAGCTTCCGGTTCGAAAACAGGATGCCGTCCACCAGCGGCGGGTAAACCGAGCAGTGGTCGGCGCTCCAGACGTCCAGGTTCGGTTCGGTGATGTTCTTGGCCACCATGCCCAAAGCGTCCTGCCAGCCGACGCGGTAGCCGCTCGCGTTGGATGGAAAGAGGTCGGGGATCAGCGCCGGGTCGTACGTTCCGTAGGCCTCGTCGCGGGTGAAGACATAGGCGACCGGTTTCTCGCCGTTCTCGGAATCGACGAACTCGGGGAGGCGCGCCTTGAGCTCGGCGACCAAGGCGGTGTACTCGGCGCCGGGCTGGACGATCCCCTTCGCTTCACGTCCGGCGAGGTTAACGTAGATGTTGCCCAGACCCATCGCGTAAGCGCGCGTCTTCGACCACTCGACGTGCGAGAAGAACTGCCCCCCCTGGTCGAATAGATCCTCGAGGTTGGCGCGGTCGGCCGTCTCCCCCTTGAGGACCAGGAAGCCCTCGCGCGCCAGCCAGGTGTTGTAGTTCATCACCCGCCGCCAAGGCGCAAAGCCGTGGTCGGAGACGACGAATAGGGTGGCGTCCGCTGGCATCTTCTCCATCACCCGCCCGACGACCGCGTCCATCTTCTGGTACGCGTTCAGAATCGAGTCGCCGTACTTCGCGGCACCCTCTTCGGTGTAGAGCGGATGCAACGGATCGGTGTGGCGCCACATCACGTGCTGCACCCGGTCGGTGAATTCGAAGTAGTGGACGTAGACATCCCAGTCGTTTTCGGCCAGGTTGGCTTCGGCGATGGCGAGATCGGCGTCGACTGTGAAGTCGACGTCCTGGAAAAAGGTGTCGTCGTCGATCGAGCCCGCCTTGATCGACCAGGTGTCGATCATCCATCCGATGGTCTTGAAGAGGCCGAACTGCGCGGCCATCTCTCCCGCCAGCTCGGGCGGCGCCGTGAGATCGACCACCGGCGGCAGGTGCGAGGGATCGAACTGGATCGGCGACAGGTAGAGCTTCACTTCGGGATCCAACGCCAGGAGCCGAAAGCGGCCGATGCCTGAGACCTTGACGAGCGGGTTGAAGGGGAAGATGAAGCGCACCCAATTGCTCCATTCGCCCGGCTTCAAGGTGAGCTTGCTGCCCGAAACCTCGATCGCCAGCGAATCGCGCCGATCGGCGACCGTCAGCGTGATCGGAATCTTGATGTACGGATCGGCGCCGGGAAAGAGCTTGTTCGGTGGCCCCTTGATCTCGGCCGGAATCACGCCTCGATTGTCGATCAGCTCCACGACCTCGATCGAGACCTCGTTGTCCCCATTCGGCTCCCAAAACAGCTCCGAGGTGAAGAAGAACGGCTTGCCGATTCGCCCCGACAGGTCGGGCGTTCCGAGGCCCGAGAGCATCTCGCCGTGCGCGAAAGGCTCGGGTGGAAAGGTCACCGGTACCCGCAACACCTTGACTCGCTTGCCCGCGTCGCCCAGGACCCTCCAGAAGGTATCGCCCTGCCGGCGATTGATCGCCTGCGGCCGCGAGCTGGGAATCCAGTTCTTGCCGACCCACGCTGCACCAGCGGCTGTCGCGCCAGCGAGGACGAGCGCCACCGGAAGCGCCAGGGTCGTGCGCATCCGAAAGAGCTTGAGGACCGCCAAGATCAGGAGCAGCCCGACGACTCCGCCGACGAGAGCGAAGATGGTCGGATTCTTCTCGCCGTAGAGGAACGGAACCTTGCCTTCGTCGAACGCCGCGAAGCTCGGACGATAGGTCGCGGTGTCGCGCTTGAGAAAGTCGAAGATCCCGTGGCGACCGGGGTTGAGTCCGGTCGAGAAAGTCGACCAGGAGACCGGAGTCTGCGACGGAATCGTCGAGCGCAGGGGGGAGAACGTCCCCTGAGCGCGGAGCTTCGCCAGATTCGGCAACTTCCCTTCGTCCATCCATTGGCCGGCAAGCTTGGCATCGGCACCGTCGAAACCGAGCACGACAACGCGGGCATCTGCGCTCGCTGCGGAGCTCGCACCGGCCAAGCTGCCGAGGGCGACAGCCGCTACGACGGAGAACACTCGAAGGGAAGGCGAGCGACGAGAACGCGATGAATTCAAGTTTAGGCTCCCTGAGAGGTGAGCTGCGACGGCCACAGCCGGTCGTGACGCGCGTGCTAGCCTTCGATAGATGCCCGTCGCCGCGGCGCGGATTCTATCAAATGGTTGCCGCGACGAGGTGAGGCCCCGCATGCAACGTGCGGCAGTCGTCGGCGCGTTCCTCTGCGCTCTGGAGGTCGCCTGCGGTCCGGCGCCGCCGCCTTCGCGCCCCATCGACAACTCGCTGACAGTGGCGCTCGAGAGCGCGCCGATCCACCTCGATCCGCGCGTCGCGACCGACCAGGCGTCGAGCCGCGTCTTCGAGCTGACCATGAACGGCCTGGTGACGAAAGACGAAAGCGGCTGGTTCGTGCCCGACCTCGCCTCGTCGTGGGAGTTTCTCGACGATGGCAGACGCTGGCGTTTTCATCTGCGGACCGACGTGCACTTCCACGACGGTAGCCGCTTCGACGCCGACGACGTGGTCTGGACCTACGGCAGCCTCCTCGACGGATCGGTGACCAGCGCCAAGAAGGGGGCCTTCGCAGCGCTCGAGCGCGTCGTCGCGGTGGACGCAGAGACCGTCGACTTCGTCATGAGAGAGCCCAACGGCACGATGTTGGGGAATCTCACCGCCTACGTCGCGGTGGTCTCTGCGGGGCGCACGCCGGAGGAGCAGAACCGAGTGCCGATCGGGACCGGACCGTTCCGCGTCACCGACCGCGGCCCCGACTTCGTTCGCTGCGACGCCTTCGAGAGCTTCTTCCGCGGTCGGCCGCAGCTCGACAGCGTCGTCCTGCGCGACGTTCCCGAAGCCACGGTGCGGGTGCTCGAGCTGCGCAAGGGGAGCGTGCAACTGGTGCTCAATGCGCTCGCCCCCGACGTCGTGCCACTCTTCGAGCGTGACCCACACTTCCGGGTCGAGAAGAAGAGTGGCTCGAATTACGTCTATCTCGGCCTCAACCTCGCAGACCCGGTCCTCGCCGACCTGCGGGTGCGGCGCGCGCTTCTTCTGGCCCTCGACCGCGAGCGGCTGGTCGCCACGCTCTGGCGCGGGCTCGGAACCGTGACCGAGACGCTCCTGCCACCGGGGCACTGGGCGCGCCACGACGGCCTCGCGGCGGTCGTCCCCGACGTCGCCGCCGCCGCGCGGCTCCTCGACGAAGCCGGCTATCTCGATCCCGACGGCGACGGACCGCGTCCCCGGCTCACCTTGACCTACAAGACCTCGACCGACGAGACCGCCCTGTTGCAAGCTCAGGTCCTCCAGGCGATGGCCGCCGAGGCCGGCATCGCGCTCGAGATCCGTTCGCACGAGTTCGCGACCTTTTTCGCCGACATCCAGCGCGGCATCTTCCAGC
>CAZPYU010000261.1:0-3925 GCA_964590905.1 uncultured Thermoanaerobaculia bacterium | reverse complement strand
TGCTACCGCGCTCGTCGATCCGCGGCGCCGGGTCGCGCAGCACGGACGAGATGACCAGCGCCGCGCTGTCGCCGCTGAACGGCAGCGCGCCGGTGGCCATCTCGAAGAGCACCACGCCGAGTGAGAAGAGATCGGTACGATGGTCGATGCCCTTGCCCTGGAGCTGCTCCGGCGACATGTAGTTGAGCGTCCCCATGGCGACCCCCTCCTGAGTGAGCGAGGTGTCGCGGGGGCGGCCCGAGAGCATCGGGACTTCCGAGAGGGTGCGGGCGAGACCGAAGTCGAGCACTTTGACCCGCCCGTCGCGGGTGAGCAGAATGTTGCCCGGCTTCAAGTCGCGATGGACGATGCCGATTTCGTGCGCGGCTCCCAACGCGTCGGCGATCGCGGCGCCGATCCGGAGCAGCTCGAGCGCCGCCATCCCGCGCTCCGGGATCAGATGATCGAGTCGCCGCCCCTCGACGTACTCCATGGTCAGGAAGCGGATGCCCTCGGCCTCCTCGATCGAATGCAGGGTGACGATATTGGGATGATTGAGGGCCGCCACCGCGCGCGCCTCGCGTTCGAAGCGGGCACCGCG
Source organism: uncultured Thermoanaerobaculia bacterium (assembly GCA_964590905.1). Lineage (GTDB taxonomy): Bacteria > Acidobacteriota > Thermoanaerobaculia > Multivoradales > JAGPDF01 > JACTMI01. The sequence continues at coordinate 3,345 of CAZPYU010000261.1, read as the reverse complement.
CTTCGCACCCGCAGCGACGAGCTCCTCGCGCAGCGTCTTGAGCGCCACCTTGCGTCCGAGTTGGAGGTCCTCGGCGAGCCAGACGACTCCCATCCCGCCGGCGCCGAGGCGGTCGAGGATCCGGTAGTGTCCGAGCGTCTTGCCGAGCATCGTCGGGTAGCCGAACTCCGGGCGCGAGCGGCTTGCCGCGCCGGAACGAGCGGTCGCGGCCGATTGTATCGGCCTCTGCTACAATTCGATCTGCCGCTGGGATCCCGCGAACGGTGCGGGACCGAGACGGGAAGAGATGCTGGCCGCGAAACCCTTCCCTCGTTCGTGAGCGGGAGGGTTTTTCGCTTTCGGAGGCGCCGATGGCCGTTCTACCGAAGAAGATCACCGTACCGTTCGTCCGCGAAGCGCCCGCCCGCGGCGAGCGCCTCGCCATGATCACCGCCTACGACTACCCGCAGGGCCGGGCTGCCGACCAGGCGGGAGTCGATCTCGTCCTGGTGGGCGATTCGCTCGCCATGGTCGTCCTGGGCCACGCCGACACCTTGGCGGTGACCATGGACGAGATGCTGCACCACGTGCGCGCAGCGCGCCGCGGCGTCGAACGAGCGCTCTTGGTCGCCGATATGCCGTACGGGTCGTTTCACCTCGGTCCCCAGCAGGCGGTCGCCAACGCCCTGCGCTTTCTGAAAGAGGGCGGCGCCCAGGCGGTCAAGATCGAGGGGGCGCGGATCGATGTCGTCCGCGCGCTGGTCGACGCCGAGATCCCAACCATGGGGCACGTCGGTCTAACACCGCAGTCGATCCACCGCTTCGGCGGATTCAAGGTCCAGGGGCGCGGCGTCGAGGCGCGGGCGGCGCTCCTAGAGGCCGCGACGGCGATCGAGGGGGCTGGCGCCTTCGCGCTGGTTCTGGAGTGCATACCGACGGAGTTGGCGCGCGAGGTGACGGAGCGGGTGGCGATCCCGACGATCGGCATCGGCGCCGGCCCGCACTGCGACGGCCAGGTGCTCGTCTACCACGACCTGCTCGGCATCGAGGAGCGGATCGCGCCGCGCTTCGTGCGCCGTTACGCCGAGGTCGGTCGCGCCTCGCGCGAGGCGATCGCCGCTTTCGCGCGCGACGTCAGGAGCGGAACCTTCCCGTCGGAGGCTGAGAGCTTCGAGGATCCCACGTTGCCGAAGCGCGAGTCATTCGAACGGCTCTACGGGGCGTGATCGCGGCGAGCGCGGAACCGGAGCTGCGCCACGCGGTCGCCAAGTGGCGGGCGGAGGGGGAGCGGATCGGCTTCGTGCCGACGATGGGCGCCCTCCACGCCGGGCACCTCTCGCTCGTGCGGCTGGCGCACCAGCACGCCACTCGCGTCGTGGTCTCGATCTTCGTCAATCCGACCCAGTTCGGCCCCGGCGAAGACTACGGGCGCTACCCGCGGAGCCTCGAGAGCGACCGCGCTCTCCTCGCCGAAGACGGCTGCGACCTGCTCTTCCTACCTGAGGTGGAGACGATCTATCCGCCCGGCTGGTCGACCCGGGTGAGGGTCGACGGACCGGGGAACGGCTTCGAGGCCGATTTTCGGCCGGGACATTTCGAGGGCGTGGCGACCGTGGTGGCGGCGCTCTTCGGGCTCGTGCGGCCCGATGTCGCGGTCTTCGGCGAGAAGGATGCGCAGCAGCTCGCGGTGGTGCGGGCGCTCGTCCGCGATCTCCATCTCGGCATCGAGATCGTAGCCGCGCCAATCGTGCGCGAACCGGACGGGCTAGCGATGTCGTCGAGGAACCGTTTTCTCTCGCCGGAAGAGCGCCGCGCCGCGACAGTTCTGTCTCGCGCCCTCGAAACCGCGCGCGCCGAGATCGTCGCCGGCGAGCGCGACCCGGGAGCGCTCCTCGCGCAGCTGCGGGTGAGTTTGGCAGCGGAGGCGCTGGTCGAGCTGCAGTACGCCGCGGCAGTAGCGCCGGACAGCTTCACGCCGCTCGCTCGGCTCGAGGGCGAGGTCGTGCTGCCGATCGCCGCGAAGGTCGGTGCGACTCGACTGCTCGACAACCTCCGCCTGCGCGTCGAATGAAAGGAGCCTCGCCATGCGCCGCACGATGCTGAAGTCGAAGATCCACCGCGCGACGGTGACCGACGCCAATCTCCACTATCAGGGATCGGTGACGATCGCGCCCGAGCTGATGGCGGCGGCCGACATCCTCGAGAACGAGCGCGTCGAGATCTACGACGTCACCAACGGCCATCGCCTCGCGACCTACGCGATTCCCGGCGCGCCGGGGCGGGGCGAAATCTGCCTGAACGGCGCGGCGGCGCACCTGGTGGCGCGCGGCGATCTGGTCATCCTCGCCTCTTACGCCGAGTACGAGGACGATGAGGCGCGCCGACACCGGCCGCGGATCGTCTTCGTCGATGCCGCCAACCGCCAGCTCGGGGCTCCGGCCGACGACTTCGCCTGGAGCGAGGCCTGAGCCCCGAGGGCGCCTGGATGCGCCTCCTCGCCGCTTGACGGGCTGATCGAGAAAGCCGCAGACCGGCTCAGAGGTAGCCGAGCGCCGTGAGCTCGCGCTCGAGCTCGTCGGCTTCGGAAACGCTCTTGGCGGGTTCGCCCTTCTCGAGTCGATCCGTCCAGGCGGCCAGCGCGCTCCGCAGGCGCCGGACGGCGGAGGACTCTTCGACGCTATCGATCTTCCTTCCCTCTCTGGTCGGAAGTGCGATCGACTCGCTCGACGAGTCGCGAAGGTTGAGCCGCAGCATCCGCTGCTCGTCGCGCACCGCGCGCGAGGAGCCTTGCGCGGCGAAGGCGAGCCGGGGCTCCGCGGCGCTCTCGTGATCTTCGAGGAGCGGCCGCAAGCTGGTGCCGTCGAGGCTCCCGAGCTCGAACGGTACGGCGAGCAGATCGAGGAGAGTCGGCACCACGTCGAGGTTCGAGACCGTAGCCCAGCGCTCGCCGGGCGGTAGGCCCGGAACCGCGAACAGGAGCGGAGTGCCGAGAATGGTGTCGAAGGCGTGGTCTCGACAGTGGGCCCAGTGGCCGTGATCGTAGAGCTCCTCGCCGTGGTCGGAGAGGAAGACGACAATCGTCCGCTCGAGCAGAGTGCGGCGCTCGAGCTCCGCGACGAGCTCGGCGAAGCGATCGTCGAAGTGGCGGATCTCCTCGTCGTAGAGGTTGGACAACTCCCGCAGGTCGGCGGCGTCGAAGCGAGACGAGCTCTTCTCTTCGTAGATCCTCTTCTGGACGATCCACGGCTCGCCTCTCCGAGCCCAGCGGCTGACCGTCGGCGCCGTCTCGGCGGGAAAGCGGCGCGGCGTTCCCTTCGGTGGGTGATAGGGCGAGTGCGGCTCGAGGTAGTGGATGTAGAGGAAGAA
>CAZPYU010000260.1:0-6345 GCA_964590905.1 uncultured Thermoanaerobaculia bacterium | reverse complement strand
GCGACCACGACGCGCGCCCCCGCCGCGGCGAGAGCGCGCGCCACCGCCGCACCGATGCCGCGTCCGCCCCCGGTGACGACAGCCGCGCGGCCGCTGAGATCGATCGAGATCGCCATTCAGCGCCGGGCGAGCAGATCGCGGATCTCGGTGAGGAGCACAACGTCGGCGGGCGGCGGCGCCGGAGCCGAGGGAGCCTCGGGAGCTGGTGGCTGCTTCACGGCGTTCACCGCCTTGACGAGGAGGAAGACGCAGAAGGCGACGATCAGGAAATCGACTGTCGCTTGCACGAAACTGCCGTAGTTGAGCGTCACTGGAGCGGCGTCGGTGCCGCCCAGCCGGAGTTTCAACGCCGAGAACTCGAGGCCGCCGACGGCGAGCCCGATCGGCGGCATCAGCAGGTCGCCGACTAGCGACGAGACGATCCTGCCGAAAGCGCTGCCGATGATGACCCCCACCGCGAGATCGATGACGTTGCCGCGCTGGATGAAGGTCTTGAACTCGCTCACCATGCCCATCGGAACCCCCCTCGCCCCCACCGGGGCGCGACCCGAGCGATCTTACTCAACTGCCCCGACACATTCGCTCGACGCAGATCCGCCACGATCTTGCCACGTTCGTGCGCTCAGCCGCGCTCGAGAAGGGCTACGATGGAGTCGGCGCCGGGAGGTCGCGTCATGGAGAAAATCGTCCTGGCCGAGAAGCTGGAACAGATCGCCGAGCGGTGGCGGCCGCACATCGTCGCCGAGCTGAACGGCCAGCAGGTGAAGCTGGGCAAGATCCAGGGCGACTTCGTCTGGCACCACCACGACGCCGAGGACGAGCTCTTCCTGGTCGTCTCCGGCCGCATGCGGATGGACTTCCGCGATCGCCAGGTCTGGATCGGCCCGGGTGAGATGATCGTCGTGCCGCGCGGCGTCGAACACAAGCCGTTCGCCGAAGAGGAGACCGCGATCCTCCTCTTCGAGCCCGCCACCACCTTGAACACCGGCAAGCTGCGCAACGAACGGACTGTCGAACAGCTCGATCGGATCTGATCCGTCGCCCTCTCGAAAGGAGGTCGCATGTCCGAGCTCGACCTGCTGCTGCGCAACTTCGACCAGGCGTTCGGCACTCGCTCCTGGCACGGCACCAACCTGCGCGGCGCGCTGCGCGGACTGAGCCTCGAAGAGCTGACCTTCCGCCCCCAGGCCGGCCGGCACAACATCTGGGAGCTGGCGCTTCATTGCGCGTACTGGAAGTACACGGTGCGGCGGCGGCTCACCGGCGAGAAGCGCGGCTCGTTCGCGCTCGAGGGATCGAACTTTTTCCTGCGCCCCGAGGGCGATCCGACCGAGATCGCCTGGCGTAGCGACCTTGCTCTTCTCGACCAGACCCACGCCTCGCTCCGAGCGGCGATCGCCGGCTTGCCGGCGAAGCGGCTCGACGAGAAGCCCAAGGGGCAGCGCTACAGCCACCGCGACACTATCCTCGGCATCGCCGCCCACGACCTCTACCACGCTGGACAGATTCAGCTTCTCAAGCGGCTGGCGCGTAGCGCGGATTAGGCGGAAAAAAAAGAACTCAGGCTTTCAGCTAGGGAAGAGGAGAGACCGAGCAGCTCGTCTCGATTTCGAAACGACGGGCGGTGTGCCGGTCGATCCTCTCTTAGCCGAGATCCTTCGCTTCGCTCAGGATGACAGCAGGCTCGGCCGCGTTGACAGCGCGGCCACGTTCACAGCGGGCTCGGCGGAAAGACGACGCGGGTGTTGGGGACGACAAGGCGCTGTCATCCTGAGCCATGCGAAGGATCTCGTTTTCCCCGAACCGAGCCATTCCGCAGCCGCGGTCACGGAATTCCGTAGCGCTTACGCTTCTCCCAGAGGTTCTTGCGGCTGATGCCGAGGAGCTCGGCGGCGCGACCCTGGTGGCCGCGGGCGTGGGCAAGCGCGGCGCGGATGGTCTGCTCTTCGACCTCCACGAGCGAGCGCGGCGCAGTGCCGCCCGACTCTACCGGTTGCTCCGGGTCGATCTCTCCTCCTCGCGACGCCACGAGGGCCCGTTCGAGCACGTTGCGGAGTTGACGCAAGTTGCCGGGCCACGGGTACTCCGAGAGCCACGCCCGGGCTCGATCAGAGAGTCGCGCCTCGCCGCGCGCCGCGCGCGCCGTGAGGTCGGCGAGCATCGCCTCGGCGAGCGGAACGACATCTTGAGGTCGATCGCACAGCGGCGACAGCCGAAAGGTCAGGACCTCGAGGCGCCAATAGAGGTCCTCGCGGAAGCGGCCGGCGTCGATCCGCTGGTTCAAGTCGGCCGGTCCGATGGCGAAGAATCGCACGTCGGCATCGACGTCTGCGCCTCCCAACGGCGCGTAGCGCCGCTCGGAGAGCAGGCGCAGCAGTTTCGGTTGCACGGCGAGCGGCAGCTCCTCGACGTGATCGAAGAGCAGTGTGCCCCCTTCGGCTCGCGCCACACGGCCGAGGTGGATGCGCTCGGCTCCGGTGAAAGCACCGGGACGGTGTCCAAAGAGCTCGCTCTCGAAGAGCGTCGCCGGCACCGCGCCGGCGTCGACCTCGACGAACGGACCCTCGGCGCGCGGACTCTCGGAATGGAGTGCGCGCGCCAGGGCCGAGCGGCCGGTGCCCTGCTCACCCAAGAGCAGGATAGGTACCTCGGCCGCGGCGGCGCGTTCGAAGGCCGCGAGCTGCGGGGCGAGCGAGGGAGTCGAAACGAGGAGGCGCGCCAGCGCGCCGTTCACGGCACGAACTCGGCCGTCGCGTCCGGAGCGTCTCGCCAGAGCCGCTCGAGGGAGTAGTAGCGCCGCCGCTCGTCGAGGAAAACGTGGACCAGGAAGTCGCCGTAGTCGAGCAGGATCCACTGCCCGGTCGTGAAGCCTTCGATATGCAGTGGTCGGAGCTGCCCCTCTCGCAGCCGCTCCTCGACGCGATCCGCGATCGCCTGCACCTGCCGCTCGTTTTTCCCGCTGGCCAAGACGAACCAGTCCACGAAGTCGGTGACCGGCGCGAGGTGAAGCACTCGCGCGTCCTCGCCCTTGGTGTCGAGAATCGCGGCCACCGCTTCGCGCAGCGCGGATCGAGTCTCTAGGGCCGGAGGCGCGGTCGCTGCGGTCATCGATAGAGCGAATACTTGGTCGCGAATGTTAGCACCCGCGGATCGAGCCAGCGGTCGGGAACCGGTTCGCCGGCGGCGAGTCGGCGCCGGATCTCGCTCGCCGAGGCGGGGTGAGCCACGCCTCGCAGCCAGTGGAGCCGCGCACCACGGAGCGCGCCGGCGAGCGGTGCTCCTAGGCGCGGCGAGAGCTCTGCCCACCCGAAGCCGGGGCGCGCGACAACTCCAATCTCCGTCGTAGCGAGAATCTCTTGCCAGCGACGCCAGGTATCGAAGGCGGCGAGCGAATCGGCGCCGACGAGGAGCACGAGCTCGTGTTCGGGCGCCTCGATTCGCAGCCGCTCCAGCGTCTCGATCGTGTACGCCGGCCGTTCGGGCACGAGCTCGACGCTCGAAGCGAAAAGGCGGGGCTCGTCGAGGAGCGCCAGCTCGACCATGGCGTAGCGCGCCAGTGCCGGCGCGAACGTGCGCTCCGGCTTGTGGGGCGGTCGAGCCGTGACCACGAAATCGATCCGCTCGACCCAGCCCTCGTCGAGCGCCGCCCGAGCGCAGGCGAGGTGCCCGCTGTGGATCGGATCGAAGCTGCCGCCGAAGAGAGCGACCCTCACCCCGCCTCCGCCAGTCGGCGCGCGATCTCGCCCAGGAGCGGCGCGATCCCGACCCCGGTCGCCGAGCTGATCTCGAAGTACGACAGCCCGCGCTCTCGCGCGGCCGCCGAGAGCTCGCTCGAACGATCGGCTCGCGCCGAGTCGAGCTTGCTTCCGACCACGATGCGGCTGCGCGTCAAGAGCCGCCGATCGAACTGCCCGAGCTCGCGCTCGACAACCTCGAGATCGTCCGCGGCGTTGCCCTCGAAACCGGCGAGGTCGACCAGCTGCAGCAGAATCCGGCAACGCTCGATGTGGCGCAGGAACTGGATGCCGAGACCGGCGCCCTGCGCCGCGCCCGCGATCAGGCCAGGCAGGTCGGCGATCACGAACGGCCGCTCGACCGGCCCGCCGGCCACGACACCGAGCTGTGGCACCAGGGTCGTGAACGGATAGTCGGCGATCTTCGGCTTGGCCGCCGAGACGACCGAGATCAGCGTCGACTTGCCGGCGTTGGGCAGGCCGACGACTCCGACGTCGGCCAGGAGCTTGAGCTCGAGCCGCAGGCGCCGCTCTTCCCCTTCGTTGCCCGGATAGGCCTTGCGCGGCGCCTGATTTGTCGGGGTGGCGAAGTGCTGGTTGCCCCAGCCGCCGCGCCCCCCTTTCGCAACCAGCAGGCGCTCGCCGTCGGCGAGCAGCTCTCCGAGCGGCGCTTCCTGCTCGACCTCGCGCACAACGGTGCCCAACGGAACGGGAATCTCGAGGTCGTCGCCCGACTTCCCGGACCGATTCGCGCCCAGCCCGTGCCGGCCGCGCTCCGCCGGGTAGCTCGACTGGAATTGCAGGTGATAGAGCGTGTTCTTACGCGCTTCGCCCACCAGATAGACCGCGCCGCCGTGCCCGCCATCGCCCCCCGACGGGCCGCCTTTGGGGACGAATTTCTCGCGCCGGAACGCGACGCAGCCGTTTCCCCCCCGTCCGCCGCGAACGTGGACAACTGCTTCGTCGATGAATAGCACGGGAGTCAGGTCGCAGCTGCGATCGCCGCAGCCTCGAACAGTATCCTGTAGTAGAGATCCCCGAACGTCCGGGAGGGCTGCGATCGCTTCGGATCAGCCGGCTTCGGCCGGCAGCACGTGAACGAACGTGCCGCGCTCGCCGCGCTTCTGGAAGGCGACGACGCCATCGATCTTCGCGAACAGCGTGTCGTCCTTCCCGATGCCGACGTTCTTCCCCGGGTTGATCTTCGTCCCGCGCTGCCGGACGAGAATCGAACCGCCGTTGACGCTCTCGCCGCCGAAGCGCTTGACGCCGAGCCGCTGCGAGTTTGAGTCGCGCCCGTTGCGGCTCGAGCCCTGCCCTTTTTTGTGCGCCATGGCTGTGTGCTCCTTGTCGCTCGGCTCAGATCACGATCTTTTCGACGCGCACCCGCAGCAGATCCTGCCGGTGCCCGCCGTGCTTGCGGAACCCCTTTCGCTTCTTGTGCTTGAAGATCCGCACCTTGGGTCCGCGCACGTCGGCGAGGAGAGTACCCTCGACCCGCGCCCCGGGGATCGCGGGGTTGCCGACCCGAGTTCCCCCTTCGCCGTAGACCAGCAGCACGCGCTCGAACGACACCGGGTCGCCGGCCTTCTCGACGCCGGCCAGAAGCTCGACGTCGAGAACGCTCCCCTCCTCAACCCGGTACTGCTTGCCGCCGGTTTCGATGACTGCGAACATGTCGTTCTGCCTTCCCTTCCCCGCGAGCGCGGGGAGACGGAAAGTATCAAAGCTCTGGCTGTACGGTCAAACCGAGCCTCGGCGAGTGCTAGGTTCGAAGCGATGATCGAGCGCCTTCTCGCCGCCGGCACCGCCGCGGGTGTGCGCCTGCGCGGGCTGCGGCGGTCGACTGTCGAGATCGGTCCTTGGCGGCTGCGCGTCTGGCGCGGCGGGAGGCCGGACGCCGAACCGTGGCTTCTCCTGCACGGCATGGGAGCGACCTCGGCCACCTACCTTCCGCTCCTGGGCGCGCTGCGCCGCGACTGCTCCGTCGTCATTCCGGAGATGTCGGCCAACGGCGGCAGCCGCGGGCCGCGCGCCGCGCTCGGCGTGCGTGCCGGCGTCGAGGTCATCGCCGAGCTCCTCGAGCGCGAGTTTCCCGACCGGCGACCCACAGTCTGCGGTGTCAGCCTGGGGGGATGGATCGCTGCTCGGCTCGCCATCGCGCGGCCCGAGCTCGTGGCGCGCCTGCTGCTCGTCGTCCCCGGCGGCTACAAGAACCAAGACTGGACGCGGATCCGGTCGATGGTGGAGGTCTCGACGCCGGCCGAGATCAGCGCCATGTGGCGAGCGCTCTTCGTGCGGCCGCCCTGGTTTCTGCGCCTCGGCCGCCTCGGCCTCTTCCTTCTCTATCGCACGCCGACCGTGCGCGAAGTGCTCGCCGCGGTACGCGAAGAGGACGCCTTCGACGACTGCGCACTGGCGCGCCTGGCGATGCCGGTCGGGCTGATCTGGGGTGCCGGCGACAGACTCTTCCGGAGCGAAGTCGGCGAGCGGATGGCGGCCGCGATCCCGAGCGCGACACTCACCGTCATCGCGGACGCCGGCCACGGCGTCCAGTGGGAGAGACCGCGCGAGTTCCTCGCCGCCGTGGAGCGGTTCCGCGCCACTTTCC
>CAZPYU010000259.1:0-14117 GCA_964590905.1 uncultured Thermoanaerobaculia bacterium | reverse complement strand
ACCGCGCGGCGCTCCGCTGGCGAGACCTCCTCGAGCCGATACGTCGCGTCGGCGAAGCGGAAGCCCTTGTCGCGATACATCTCTTCGAGCGCCACCTCGAGTCGCGCTAGCTCGCCGCGGTCGAGCGGGTCGCCCTCGCGGACGTCGATCTGATCCTTGGCGATCCGTTCGCCGACGTCGCTCCGCGAAATGCCCTTCAGCCCCTCGTAGTCGATCGACCTCAGAATGGGCCGCTCGACCACGGTGACGATCAGGCGGACGCCGCCTCCCGGTTCGGCGAGCTTCTCGATCCGGATGTCGTCGACCAGGCGCCGATTCCAGAGCTCGTGGATGCTCGAATTGAGCCGCGCCTCGTCGAGCTCGGCCCCCACTTCGAGCCCAAGATAGAAGCGGACCGTCTCCTCGGCCAGCGAGTGGAGACCGCGCAGCTCCACCGCGCGCACCACCTCGACGGCGAATGCCGGTGCGGTCGCGAAGAGCGCTAAACCGCAAACGATCCATCTCAGAGCTCTCATTGCGATTCTGCGCTAGGCCTCGGGCGCCACGGCATGCAAGGTCGATGCCCTAGTCCGCGCTTGTCACCAGCATGCGGTGACGCGCCCGGAAGACGATGACCCCGTCTTCGACGTCGCCTTCGAATCCATCGACCTCTTCGCCCTCGTTGCGGATCAAGAGATCGGAAATGGCATCTTGGACGTAGCGCTGGATCGCGCGGCGTAGCGGCCTGGCCCCGGTCGACGGATCGAGCCCCGAGCGCTCGAGGAGCCAGGCCTTGGCGGCGGCGGTCAGATCGACGCGCAGCTTGCGTTGCGCCAGCGTCACATTGACATCGCGCAGCAAGATGTCGACGACCTGCTCGAGCTCGCTGTGGCCGAGCGGATGGAAGACGATCAGCTCGTCGATGCGGTTGATGAACTCGGGGCTGAAGTTGCGTTTGAGTTCGGAGAGGATCTCCTCTTCGATCCGCTTGAAGCTCTCCTCCTCGGTGGTGCCGCCGAAGCCCATCCGCCCGCCGCGCAGCACGAGCTTGCTGCCCAGGTTCGAGGTCATGATCACCAGCGTGTTGCGGAAATCGACCTGGTTGCCGTAGGCGTCGGTGAGCAGGCCGTCCTCCAGAATCTGGAGCAGCAGGTTCGAGAGATCGGAGTGCGCCTTCTCGATCTCGTCGAAGAGGACCACCGAGTACGGTTGGCGGCGGATCCGCTCGGTGAGCTGCCCGCCCTCCTCGTGCCCGACGTATCCAGGCGGAGCGCCGATCATCTTCGACACCGCGTGCTTCTCCATGTACTCGCTCATGTCGAAGCGAACGAGCGCCTGCTGCGATCCGAACAGGTACTCGGCCAATCGCCGCGCGACCTCCGTCTTGCCGACGCCCGAGGGGCCGAGAAAAACGAACGAACCCACTGGCCGGCCCGGGTTCGCGACTCCCAGGCGCGCGCGGCGGATAGCGCGCGCGATGGCGTTGATCGCGGCGTCCTGCCCGACCACGTGCCGCTTGAGCGAGTCCTCCATCTGGACCAAGCGAGCCGCCTCGTCCTTTTGCAGCGACGCCACCGGAATCCCGGTCCACGCCGCGACCACCTCTTCGATGTCGCGCGGCGTGACCTCGAGCTCTGTGTCGCCGCCGGAAGCAGCGGTCATCCGCGCCAGGTCCTCGCGCAGCTCGATCTCGCGCTCGCGCAGGTAGACCGCGGTTTCGAAGCTCTTGTCCGAGATCGCCTGTTTCATCTGCTTGACGATCTCGCGGATCTCCTGCTCGATCCGGCGTAGGTGCTGGGTATCGCGCACCCGCCGCAGCTTGACCTTGGCGCCCGCCTCGTCGAGGACGTCGATCGCCTTGTCGGGCTGGAAGCGATCGGAGATGTAGCGCGTCGACTGGTAAATCGCGGTGCGCAGAGCCTCGTCGGCGTAGCGCACTTTGTGAAAGCTCTCGTAACGATCCTTGATGCCCTCGAGGATGCTCATCGTCTCGTCCGGGGTAGGCGGATCGACGACCACTGACTGGAAGCGGCGCAAGAGCGAGCGGTCCTTCTCGATGAACTTGCGGAACTCCTTGAGCGTGGTGGCGCCGATGCAGGCGATCTCGCCGCGCGACAGCGCCGGCTTCAGGATGTTCGCCGCGTCGAGCGAGCCTTCGGCCGAGCCGGCTCCGATCAAGGAGTGGATCTCGTCGACGAAGACCAGGATGTCCTTGTTCTCGCGCAGCTCTTTCAGGATCCCCTTGAGCCGCTCCTCGAACTGGCCGCGGTACTTGGTGCCGGCGACGATCAGCGACAGGTCGAGCGCCAAGATCTTCTTGGTCGCCAGCGAGATCGGAACCCGACCCTCGACGATGCGCTGCGCCAGCCCCTCCACGATCGCGGTCTTGCCAACTCCCGGCTCTCCCAGCAGGATCGGATTGTTCTTGGTGCGGCGGGAGAGGATCTGCACGATGCGCTCGACCTCACGCTCGCGCCCCACCAGAGGATCGAACCCGCCCGAGCTTGCGATCGCCGTCAGGTCGCGGCTGTACTCGGAGAGGAACGGCAGCTCTTTTTTCTGTTGCGCCGATTCGCGCTCCTTGGCGAGCGACACCACCTCTTCGCGCAGCGAGTAGACGTCGAAGCCGTGTTGCACCAGGATGCGCATCGCGAGGCAGCCTTCGACGCGCAGGATCCCGACCAAGAGGTGCTCGGAGCCGACCGCGGGATGGAGCATCGACTCCGACTCGTGGGCGGCGTAGGCGAGGATTTTCTTCGACTCCTCCGACAGCGGCAGCTCGGCCGTCGAGCTGATGCGTTCGACGAAGACGCGCTCGCCTTCGATCTCGCGGCGCAGGTCATCGGGTTTGATGTGGAACCGGCGCAGGAGCTCGGCGACGCTCTCTTCGCCTTCGCGCAGGATCCCGAGCAGGACGTGCTCGGACTCGATGACCCGGCTACCGAGCTTGGAGGCCTCGTAGCGGGCGAAGAAGAGCGCCCGGCGGGCCTTCTCGTTGAATTTCTCGAACACCGTCTCCGCTTCCCTATCGAGGTCCGGAAGTGCCCGGAATTCAGAGGGTTCCGCTCCGGATCCGACCCCCTTCGAGGCGCCAGATCCTAGCACACCGGCGCGCCATCTCCGGGTTGTGGGTGACCAGGAGCGTCGTCGCCGCGTGCCGGCGCTGCAGGTCGCGGAGCAGCTCGAAGACCGCAGCGCCAGCCGCCGGGTCGAGGCTCCCGGTCGGCTCGTCGGCGAGCACCAGCGGCGGCTCGAGCAATAGCGCGCGACAGATCGCCACCCGTTGCTGCTCGCCGCCGGAGAGCTGACTCGGGAAGCGATCGACAAGTGCCTCCAAGCCAACCTCGGCGAGTAGCCGACGGCTGCGCTCTTCGAGCTCGCGCGGGGCGAGCCCGGCAATGCGCCCGGGCAGCGCCACATTTTCGAGCGCCGTGAAATCGGCCAGCAGCTGGTGAAACTGAAAGACGTAGCCGATCGTTCGATTCCGGAACGGCGCCAGCTCGCGCGGTTTCAGGCGGTCGATCCGCGTACCGCCGATCTCGATCTCGCCGCCGTCGGGCGGCTCGAGCCCGCCGAGCAGATGCAAGAGGGTCGACTTTCCCGATCCCGACGGTCCCGTGATCGCCACCATCTCGCCGGGCTCGAGGTCGAAGTCGACGCCGGTGAGCACTTCGACGGTGAGTGAGGCGTCGCGAAAGCTCTTGGTCAGCCCTCGCACCCGAACGGCGACGCTCATCCGCGCAGCACTTCGGCGGGCAGCTGGCGCGCCGCCCGCGTCGCCCCGAGCACCGCACAGCCCAAGGTGAGGGCGAGGGTGATCCCGACCACCGCGACCAGGTCGCGCCAGCGGAGATGGAACGGCAGGGCGTCGAAGAGCAGCAGGCCTGGAGGTAGCTGAATCAGCTGCCAGCGGTCGAGCAGCACGCTGGCTACGCCGCCGACGACGCCACCAAGAAGCGCTCCGCTGCCGCCGAGCAGTAGCCCGAGCCAGACGAAGGTGCGCCGCAGCGCGCTCTCGTCCGCTCCCAGCGCGGCGAGCACCGCCAGCTCTCGGCGTTTGCTCGACGCCACCAGTTGAAGATCCGAGAAGAGCGCCATCGCGGCAACCACGACGACGAGCGAGACGCCGAGAAAGAGACCGGTCCGTTCGAGCACCAGCGCGAAGAAGAGCGGTCGGTTGAGATCCCGCCAAGTGGCGACCTTGGCGCCGGGCGGCAGCTGCGGCGCGATGCGCAGCGCCAGCTCGAGCGCCGAGTCGAGATCTCGAGTCGTGATGTAGAGCCGACCCGAGCGACCTTTCCCAAAAAGGATCTCGGCGCGTTCGAGCGGTAGGGCTGCGACCGGGCTCTCGTCGCCGCGGCCCTGGTCGTAGAGCCCCTCCACCCGCGCCGACAGCAGGCGCGGCTGCGGGCCGAGCGGCGAGAGGCCGGCGCGTGGCGAAACGAGCGTCGCGATCTCGCCGGGAGCCAGCCCGAGCTCGGTGGCGAGCCGATCGGGCAGATAGAGGCCGGGCGCCGAGTCGCCCTGGAGACCCGGAAGCGAGAGCGGCGGACGACCCTGGTAGCCGAGCAGCCTGACCGCCCCGGCGCGTCCGCCCGCCAGAACCCAGCCTCGCCCCTCCACGACGCGCTGGATCGCGACGATCGCCGGATCTCTGCCGATCGCCTGCTCGACGGCGTAGCTGTCGACGCCCAGCGGCAAGTCGACGGCCAAAGCCGGAGTGCGCGCCACGATCTCCGAGCGCAGCGCTCGCTGCATCCCCTCCAGGGCCGCCAGAGCCAGGACGAGAGCCGCGACGCCGAGCGCAATCCCGCCGGCGGCGACAGCGGATAGAAAACTGGTGAACGCGTCCTGGCGGGCGCTGCGCAGGTAGCGCAACGCCACGAAGAGCGGAAAGCGAGCCCCCCCGCTCACCCGGCCGCTTCCGGAGCGGACCCTTCCGGACGCAGGAGCGGGAAGAGGATCACGTCCCGAATCGAGGGGCGATCGGTGAAGAGCATGGTCAGCCGATCGATACCGACCCCTTCGCCCCCCGCGGGCGGCATGCCGTACTCGAGCGCCCGCACGTAGTCGGCGTCGTAGCGATGCGCCTCGACGCTCCCTGCCTCGCGGGCCGCGAGCTGCTGCCGGAAGCGCTCCGCCTGCAGGTCGGGATCGTTCAGCTCGGTGAAGGCGTTTGCGATCTCCATGCCCCCCATGTAGAGCTCGAAGCGCTCGGTGAAGCGGGGATCCTCGGGTTTCTGCTTCGACAGCGGCGAGACCTCGACCGGATGGTCGATAATGAACGCAGGTCCGTCCAGCTGCTCCTCACACAGTCCTTCGAAGACCAACGACAAAAGACGTCCATAGCAGGCATCGGGGGCCTTCGCCTCGGCGAATTCCTTCGGAATCTCCAGGCCGCGGTCGCGCGCCAGCTCGAGCAGACCCTCGGCGGAATCGGTCTGGGCAGGCTTCGCGCCCGCCAACTCCTGCAGCGCCTCTGCCATCGTCCAGCGGGGCCACGGCGGTTCGAGATTCAGAGTCTTTCCCCTAAATGGAAGCTTCTCGCTTTTCAGGATGTCGCGAGCGATTCCGACGATCATCTCCTCGGTCAGATCCATCAGCTGCCGGTAGTCGCTATAAGCCCAGTAGAACTCGAGCATCGTGAACTCGGGGTTGTGCTGGGTCGAGATCCCCTCGTTGCGGAAGTTGCGGTTGATCTCGTAGACCCGGTGCATGCCGCCGACCAAGAGGCGCTTCAGGTAGAGCTCGGGCGCCACGCGTAGGTAGAGCTCGAGGTCGAGCGCATTGTGGTGGGTGACGAACGGACGCGCTGCGGCGCCCCCCGGGATCGCCTGCATCATCGGCGTCTCGACTTCGAGAAAGCCGCGCTCGTCGAGGAAGCGCCGCACAAAGGCGACGATCGCAGCGCGGAATTCGAAGACTCGCCGTGATTCGGGGTTGGCGATCAGATCGAGGTAGCGCTGGCGATAGCGCGCCTCTTGATCGGCGAGGCCGTGCCACTTCTCGGGCAGTGGCCGCAGCGCCTTGGCGAGGAGCGTCAGGCGGCCGGCGAAGAGCGACAGCTCGCCGGTGCGGGTGCGGCCCAGGAGGCCCTCGGCGAGCAGGTAGTCGCCCAAGTCGAGGTCGTCGAGAAGGGCGCGCGACTCTGGATCGAGCCTCTCCTTGCGCACGAAGAGTTGCAGCTTTTCGCGACCGTCGGAGAGATCGACGAAGACGAGCTTGCCCTGGTCGCGGAGAGCGCGGATCCGTCCGGGAACCCGCAGCTCGACCTTCTCGGTTTCGAGCTCGGCGGCCGAGCGCTCCTGCCAGCGCTCGCGCACCTGCGACGGCTCGAGATCGAAGCCGGTCCGGGCTGGGTAGGCCTCGACGCCACGCGAACGGAGCCGCTCGCGCTTCTCGCGCCGAAAGGCGATCTGCTCGTCGAGCTCCGACACGGGCCGGCAAGGATACCCGAACGGCTTGCTGCCAAGCGCAGAATCAGCGCTGCTAGGCTTACGGCGTGGACGCGCTCACCGCCGAGCTGGAGGCCGCCTGCGAGCAGTGGAGGCGGGCTGGGCTCGACGCCCCCGCGGTCGCTCTGGTGGCCGGATCCGGCCTCGCCGTCGGCTTGGGTCAACCGCTCTTCGGACCGGAGCCGCTCGAGCAGTGGCTGCCGTTTCCCGTCCACTCGGTGGCCGGCCACGAGCACACGCTCGAGCTGCTCGAGCCGACGCCCGGGCGCAGAGTCCTCTACTTCCGAGGGCGAATTCACGCCTACCAGGGCTACACCTCGGCGCAGGTCGTCTTCCAAGTGCGCTTGGCCGCTCTCCTCGGAGCTCGAGTCCTGGTGATGACCAACGCCTCTGGCGGCATCCGCGCCAGCTGGCCGGCTGGGACGCTCGTCGTGATCTCCGATCAGTTGAACCTGAGCGGCATGAATCCGCTCTTGGGCGAGCTCCCGGCTGCATGGGGTCCTCGCTTTCCGGACATGAGCCACGCCTACGATCCTGCGCTGCGCCGGCTCGCTCACCGGCACGCCAGTCAGCTCGGCTTCCAGCTCGAGGAGGGGGTCTATGCCGGGCTCTCGGGTCCGAGCTTCGAAACCCCCGCCGAGGTGCGTATGCTGCGAGCTCTAGGGGCCGATCTGGGCGGCATGTCGACAGTGCAAGAGGTGATCGCAGCGCGCCACCTGGGCCTACGCTGTTTGGCGATCTCGCTGGTTACCAATCCCG
The DNA here is from genome assembly GCA_964590905.1 of uncultured Thermoanaerobaculia bacterium. Lineage (GTDB taxonomy): Bacteria > Acidobacteriota > Thermoanaerobaculia > Multivoradales > JAGPDF01 > JACTMI01. The sequence goes on along the minus strand of CAZPYU010000259.1, from coordinate 6,924 downwards.
CCGCGGGCCTGGTCGATGCCGTCTTGAACCACGAAGAGGTCTTGACCGCCGGCCGAGCTGCCGCGGCACGAGTCAGCGCGCTCCTCACCGGCCTGCTCGTCGACCCCGAGCTCGAGGCTCCGATCTCAGCCTGACGGACGATTGGCCAGCAGCCAGAGCCCCGACGAATCGCGAATCAGCCGCATGCGGAGAAGCTGCAGCTCCTGCGCCTCGCCGAAGCTCCCCTGCCCAACCGACTCCTCGAGCAGCCCGCCGAAGCGGGCGACGTAGTTTTCGGAGAGCCGGGTGGTCCGCCGGGCGCGTTCGAAGACCGGTGCCTCCCGAGTGACCATCGTCTCCTCGAGGATCTCCGAGATCTCATTCGCCTCCGAGGTGATGCGCTGGCGCAGCGCCGCCGCCTCGAGCAGAAAGTGCTCGATCGCCCGATCCCCTTCGGCGGCGACGAAGAGCCGCCGGTAGGCCGTCACCTCCCGCGCCTCGAGCTGGAGGTGGAAGATCTCGCGCGAGAGCGCCGCCTCGCGAGCGGTCGCACGGTTGTCGGTGCCCTCGAGCGCGGCTACCAGGCTGCGGTAGAACGGCACCAACCCTTCGTCCGCGGGATCTTCGCCGCCGGCACCGGCTCCCTTCGGCGTCGCCGTCGGATCCCGCAGTCGGGCCTGATCCAGCCGCGGACGGAGCTCATCGATCTGGCGACGCAGGAAGGCCAGTTCCTCGACCTTGAGGTTGTCGGCTCGCTTCTTGCTTTCGACCTCCTGGAAAGCACGGCGAAACTCTGAGAGATCGGCACCCGGCGCCGTCGGCGATCCCTCCTTCTCGAGCTGCAGAATCGCTTCCGACTCGTCGAGAATTCGCCTCTCTTCGTCCTTGAAGTTCTCGCGCACCCGGTTCTTGAACATCAGATTGGTCTCCACCGCGGCAAGCAAGAGCTCGGGCTGAAAGAGGTACCGACCCAAGAGCTTCTTGACCTCGCGATAGCGCACCACGATCTGGCTGCTGGCCAGGCTGTCGAGATCTCGAATCGTCACGATCTCGCGCCGGAAGGCGTCGATCTCGGTGCGCCGCTCCTCGATCCAGCTCGGCTCCGGCGCCAGGTCTTCGAGGACCGACCAGAACCCTTCGAAGATCGAACGCAGGCGGGTGCGGTCGCGCAGCACCATCGTCCCCGTCACCGGGTCGAGCTCTTCGGCGAGCTTGGTGACCAGGAAATCGACCTTGTCGAGTCGATCGCCAGCCAGACCCTCCTCGGCCACCAGGCCGAGGTAGAACCGCACCATCTGGGCCAGGATCTGATCGTCGTAGTTCTTGACCCGCTCGAAGAACTGGCGGAGAAGAGGCGGCGTTACCCTAGAATCGGCCGCGGCCAGGATCGCCACCGTCTGTTCGAGCCTCCGCGCGGCGCTCTGGATGTCCGGGGCGACCGCGTGGCCGTTGGCGGTCGTCAGCCCCTCGGAAACTTTCTTGAGCGTTTCGTGGATTTCAGCGAGGTCGGTCGGATAGCGTGGGATGTCGGCCTCGACGAAGAACTTCTGAATCCCCTGGAGGAACTGGTGAAACGTCCAGGCGGCCTTGAAACGGCCAGCGAGATCGACATAACGTCGATGCAGGGTCGGAAGATCTTGGACCGTCACGGCGCTTCCCACAGCTCCAACCCATTGTAAGACATGGACCAATCGCCCCGCAGCCATCGTGTTCGGCCCCTAATCGAGGCCGGGACCCTCGAAACCAGGGTCGCCGAGCTAGCCGTTGCCATCGATCGCGACTATGCCACTAGCTCCTCGTTGGTGGCGATCTGCGTGCTCAAGGGAGCCGTCTTCTTCTATACCGACCTGGTGCGGCGCCTGACCGTTCCGGTGGTGCTCGATTTCTTCCAAACCGCGAGCTATGGCGCCGGCACCCACGCCGGTGAGATCCGCATCAAACGGGACATCGACCTCTCGATCCGTGGCCGCGACGTGCTCCTGGTGGAAGACATTCTCGACACCGGGTGGACGCTCAAGACGATCCTCGACCTCTTTCGCTTCCGCGGCGCCAAGAGCGTGAAGCTCTGCGCGCTCCTCGACAAGCACGTGGCACGCGAGGTCGAGGTGCCGATCGACTACTGCGGTTTCCGGATCGGCCGCGAGTTCGTGGTCGGCTACGGACTCGATTACGCCGAGCAGCACCGCAATCTGCCCTACATCGGCGTGGTCGAGTTCGAAGCGCCAGCGGAGCCTCTGCCGTGAGCCGGACGGCGCCTCGCAAGCTGGCGATCGCGTTCCACTCCACCGATGCCGCTCCGCGCGCGATCGGACCTTACTCGCAGGCGACCTCGGCCGGCGGCTTCCTGTTCACCTCGGGGCAGATCGCGCTCGATCCGGTGACCGGGGCGCTCCTCGCGGACAGCTTCGAATCCGAGGCGAGAACGGTCTTCGCCAACCTGGGAGCGGTGCTCGCCGCGGCGGGCTGCGGCTTCGCGGACGTCGTCAAGGCCACGGTCTATCTTGCCGACATGGCCGACTTTCCGCTCCTCAACCGGATCTACGCCGAAGCGTTCGGCGACCACAAGCCGGCCCGCTCAACGGTGCAGGCAGCAGCGCTGCCGCGCGGCGCCCGGGTTGAAATCGACCTCGTCGCCCGACTAGCCTCCTAGATACTCAGTTTGCGGACGATCTCGATCGCCCTCTCGAAGTAGCCGACCTCGGCCTCCGCCCTCTCGTTGACGCTACGGGCAGTCGGCGGTAGAAAGCGGAACATGCCCTCCCTGCCCACTAACTTCGGCCTCCTGTCGGAAGCGCTGTCGCGATACGAAACCAGCCGGGTGGTCGTTCTCCCCGTACCCTTCGAGCGCACAGTCTCGTACGGGAGAGGGACCGCGAATGGGCCGGCGGCGATCCTGCGGGCGTCGCAGGCAATGGAGATCTACGACGACGAGCTCGGCTCCGAGACCGCCGAGATCGGGATTTCGACTCGAACGCCGTTCCTTCCAGAGGCGTTCGACCTCGCCCTGGCGATGGCGGAGCTCGAGGTGGAGTGCGCCCGCGAGCTGGTGGCTGGCAAGTTCCTGCTCACACTCGGTGGCGAACACAGCTTGACGATCGCTCCGGTGCGGGCGGCGAAGAGCGTCTTCGGCGAGATCGGCGTCGTCCAGTTCGACGCCCACGCCGATCTGCGCGAAGAGTTCGAAGGCACTCCCTACTCTCACGCCAGCGTCATGCGCCGTGTCCACGAAGAGGGCCTGCCGATTCTTCCGATCGGGATCCGCTCGCTGTCGCGCCCGGAGGCCGAGTTCGCGATGGAGGCGGCCATCCCGATCGTCTGGGGGAGCGAGCTCGAGCGGCTGGATTCGCGCTTCGACGTCCTGCTCGCCGCCCTGCCGGAGAGGATCTACCTGACCTTCGACATCGACTATTTCGATCCCGCGCTGGTGCCCGCCACCGGCACTCCCGAGCCCGGCGGTGGAGAGTGGTATCCGACCCTGCGACTTCTCTCGCGTCTCTTCGAGACCAAACAGGTGGTGGCAATGGATGTCGTCGAGCTGGCGCCGATCGGCGGCCAGCCGGCCTCTGACTTCGTCGCCGCGAAGCTGGCCTACAAGTGTCTCGGCTACTGGGCGCGGGGTAGCCGCAAGCCCTATTGAGCGCGGCTCTGCTCCAACATCGAGGAGACGTGCGCTTTCTCGCGCCTCGTGGTGCGATAGCCTTGATACGGGAGTGAGCCGCAGCCGATGGAAATCCGCGACCTGGTTCTGATCGACGGCGTACGGACGCCGATGGCGGACTTTCTCGGCCCCTTTTCCGACCTCTCCGCCAACGAGCTCGGGGCTCACGCTGCGCGCGCGCTTTTCGCCCGCACCGGGCTCGATCCGGCGGTGGTCGATCACGCCATCGTCGGCAACGCCCTGCAGACCTCGGGCGACGCGATCTACGGCGCCCGGCACGTGGCGCTGAAGGCCGGCGTGCCGAAAGAGGTCCCTGCCCTAACCGTTAACCGGCTCTGCGGCTCGGGCATTCAGGCGATCCTCTCCGGCGCCCAGCTGATCCTGACCGGTGAGGCCACCACCTGTCTCGTTGGCGGCATGGAGAACATGTCGCAGGCGCCGTTCGTGGTGCGCGGCGCGCGTAAGGGGTTGCGCCTCGGTCACGCCCAGTTCGAAGACCTGATGATGGAGTCGCTCCTCGACGGCTTCTGCGGCCTGTACATGGCGCAGACCTCGAACAATCTGGCGCGCGACTACGGAATCTCACGCCAGGAACAGGACGAATTCGCCGTGCGGAGCCAGGAACGCGCCGTGGCGGCAATCGAAGCGGGCAGGCTCGCCGAGGAGATCGTGCCGGTGACTGTCGGCGAAGGCAAGCGCGCCGTCACCGTCGAGCGCGACGAGCACCCGCGGCCTGGAACGACGCTCGCCGCACTGGCCAAGCTGCCCACCGTCTTCGGACCCGACAGTTTCGTGACCGGCGGCAACGCCTCCGGCATCGTCGACGGCGCCGCGATGCTGCTGCTCACGACGGCGGCGCGCGCCGAGGAGCTGGGCATGCGACCGCTGGGCCGCCTGATCTCGTGGGCGGTCGTCGGCGTCGATCCGGCGCGCATGGGGATCGGTCCGGCGCCAGCGATCCGCGCCGCGCTCGCCAAGGCCGGGCTCGCGCTCTCCGATCTCGATCTGCTGGAGATCAACGAGGCGTTCGCCGGACAGATCGTCGCCGTGATCCGCGAGATGGGCCTCGACGAGGAGCGCCTGAACGTGAACGGCGGCGCAATTGCTCTCGGGCATCCGCTCGGCGCCACCGGAGCGCGGCTCACCTTGACCCTGCTCTGCGAGCTGCGCCGGCGCGGCGGCGGCCGCGGCGTCGCCTCGGCCTGCATCGGCGGCGGCCAGGGGATCGCGCTCGTTGTGGAGGCGGTCGCGTGATCGACCTCGCCGGCCTCAACGTGCTCGTCACCGGCGGCAGCCGCGGCATCGGCGCCGCGACCTCGCTCGCCTTCGCCAAGGCCGGTGCGACCGTGATGGTCCACTACCGCGAGCGGGAAGAGGAGGCCGCTGCGCTGGTCGAGGAGATGGGCGCCATCTCCGACCGCGCGCACCGGCGCTTCCCGTGCGATTTTCTCGAGCCGGCGGAGATTGCCGAGCTCTTCGATTTCGTCGGCAGCGAGTGGGGCAAGCTCGACTGTCTGGTGAACAACGCCGGCGTCTGGCAGCACAATCCGATATCGCAGTTCGACGAGGAGCGTTTCATCCAGACGATGCGGATCAACGTCCGTGGCCCGTTCCTCTGCTTGCAGCACGCGCTGCCGTTCCTGCGCATGTCGAAAGAAGCGAGCGTCGTCAACGTCGCGTCGACCTCCGGCCAGCGCGGCGAGGCCTACTACAGCCCCTATTCCGCGTCGAAGGGCGCGGTGATCGCGGCCACTAAGGCGTGGGCGCTCGAATTAGCGCCCGATATCCGGGTCAACTGCGTGGCGCCGGGCTGGGTGGATACCGAGATGAACGAGGAGCCGTTCGCCGAGGACGGCCGCGCCGAGATCGAAGCGGCGATCCCGCTCGGCCGCGTAGCGTCGCCCGAGGATATCGCCGGACCGATCGTCTTCCTCGCCTCCTCCCTGGCCCGGCACGTCACCGGCGAGATTCTGAACGTCAACGGCGGCAGTGTTCTCTGCGGCTGAAGCGTCGGCGATGACCCCTGACCGGGTCGAGTTGATGGCGGAGATCGTGCGGCTCTCCTACGAGGTCAAGCTGCTCGCGACGCCCCTGGACGATGCCGCGTTCAACCTCCAGCCCGACGGCGGCTCGGCCTGGAGCGTCGGCCAGTGCATCGATCACTTGGTGCGCGCCAACCGGATCTACGTCGATGCGCTCGAGGAGGCGGCCTGGGCGGCGCACGCGGACGGCAAGAGCTCTTTTCCCCCGCCCTACCGACCCGGCCGGCTGGGAAGCTGGTTCCTCGCTAACCTCGAGCCGCCCGTCGGGCGCCGTACCGTCGCTCCGAAGAAGATCCAGCCCGCCTCGCGATGTTCGAAAGAGGCGACCCTGATCGCCTTCGCCGGCGAGCAACAGCGTTGGATCGAGCTCGTCCGCGCCACCGCGCCGCTGGACTGCAACTGCATCCACTTCAAAAACCCGCTCGCCTACGGTCTGCGCGTCTTCAACCTGTCGACCGGCCTGCTCGTCCTCGCCGCGCACGAGCGACGCCACCTGTTGCAGGCCCGCAACGTCGTCGCGAAGCTCGGGCTGCCTCGCCACGAGCTCTCCGGAAACTGACGGAGTTTCCTGCTGGTTCAGCTCGATTCGAGCCCTGCGGCGAGGGCGTGGAACTCGCGCCGGAACGGGTTGAATTCGATCGCGCTCGACAGCCGGTGGGCGAGCAGCAGGTAGATCCGCTCTCGCTCGGGGTCGATCCAGAGGCTGCCGCCGGTGAAGCCGGTGTGCCCGAAGGACGAAGTGGAGAGCGCTAGTCCGGCCGAGCCGTCCGCGCTCCAGCGCGTCCAACCGAGCGCGTGCTCGCCCTCGCCGGCAAGCGCGTCGCTCACCTGGGTACGACTCAGCAGTCGTGCCGGAGAGAGCCACTCCCGGGCGAGCACGAGCATCTCGTCGGCGGTCACGAAGAGGCCCGCGTGAGCGCAAGAGAGTCCGACTGCACGCAGGGCCCGGGCGTTGCCGTCCTGAGGGATGCTGCGCAAGAACGGCCGCTGCGGCGCGAGAGCGATGCCTAGCGCCCGCGCTAGCTCCACCTCTCTGCCGTTGTCGAGTCGACATTCGACTGCCGTCGCCGGCTCGACCGAAGGCGCTCCCAGCGGTGCGAGCCCGAGCGGCGCACAGACCTCCTCATCGAACAGGTTGGCGAGCGAGCGGCCGGTCCGCTCTTCGGCGAGCAGACCCCAGAGAATGTAGTCGAGGTCGCTGTAGAGAGCCGGACGCGATCCGCCTGGCGCGGTCTCCTCGCGCAA
>CAZPYU010000258.1:0-5740 GCA_964590905.1 uncultured Thermoanaerobaculia bacterium | reverse complement strand
CGCTGCTTCGGATCCTTTTCGAGGCATCGCCGCAGCAGCCGACGGACGGGCACGGGCAGGTCCGCCGGCAATGCACTCCACGACACGTCGTCCTTCAGCACCGCGGCGAGGGTGATGGAGATGTCGTCGCCTTCGAACGCGCGGCGGCCGGTCAGCATCTCGAAGAGCACCACGCCGAACGCCCAGATGTCGGCGCGCTTGTCGACCGTGCCACCGCGCGCCTGCTCCGGCGCCATGTAGGCCGCGGTGCCGAGAATCACTCCCAACTGTGTCCCCTGCACCGCCGTCAACGTCGGCGAGTTGAGCAGCGTCGGCGAGCGCGCCAAGTCCGCCGCCGACACCGCACCGCTCGCTGTCGGATCCATCGCTTTCGCCAAGCCGAAATCTAAGACTTTGACTTTTCCTTCTAGGGAAGCCTTTATGTTCTGTGGCTTCAGATCGCGATGAACGATCCCCTTCTCGTGCGCCTCCTCGAGCGCTTGGGCGATCTGCAAAGAGACGGAAAGGCATTCCGTTAAGGGTAAAGGCCCGGCTTCGAGCCGCCCTGCCAGCGTTGGACCTTCGACGAGCTCCATGACGAGCGCGCGGACGCCCTCCGACTCCTCCAGGCCGTAGATCGAAGCGATGTTGGGATGCTGGAGCTGCGCGAGGAGTTGCGCTTCGCGCTCGAATCTCGCGAGCCGCTCCCTGTCTTCCGTGAATGCCGCTGGCAGGACCTTGATCGCCACGTCGCGCTTCAGCTTCGTGTCGGTGGCGCGGTAGACCTCCCCCATGCCGCCCTCGCCGAGCTTGGCGGTGATCTCGTAGGGGCCGAGGCGGGTGCCGACGGCGATAGTCATCGGTGCATTGTCCTCCAGGACGACGTTGGTGGTTCGCTGCTCATGGCGCGAACCCTTCGGCCCGATAGACCACCTCGCCGCCGACCACCGTCAGCAGCACCTTCACGTCGGCAATCTCCTCCGCGGCGATCGCCAACGGGTCGCGGTCGAGCACGATCAGGTCGGCCAGCTTGCCGACTTCGAGCGAGCCGGTCTCCTGATCCTGGTGGAGCGCGTACGAGGAGTTGAGGGTGATCGCGCGCAAAGCGGTCGAGCGGTCGAGACCGGGATCGCCGCCCAGCCGGCCGGCGTACCGCGCTCCGGCGGCGGGCGAGCTCGTGCGGGTCACGCCGACTTTCAGCGCGAACCACTCGCCGAGCGGGTCGACCGCCCAGTCGCTGCCGTAGGCGATGCGCGCCCCCGCCTGGTGGAGATAGCCGAGCGGCTCGAAGTGCTCGAAGCGCACCGGCCCCAGGTAGTCGCGCGCCCCCTCGAACGTGTCGGAGGCGGGCTTCGCCCACTGGAACGACGGCACCGGAATCACGTCGAGCGCCCCGAAGCGCGCGAAGTCGTCCGGGTGGACGACCTCGACGTGCGCGATCGCCGCGCGGATCCGCTCGCCCGGGAAGCGCGCACGCATCGCCTCGAAGCCGTCGAGCGTGGCGCGCGTCGCGCCGTCTCCGTCGGCGTGGACGTGTGGGTCGATTCCTGCTTCGGCGAGTTTCAGCAACAGCGCGCGCAAGACGTCCGGCGCGATGTAGAGCGCCGGGCCGCGGTTGCCGGAAGGCACCCAGTCGGGCCGCTCCGCCGTGCCGCGGTTCTCGAGGTACGGATCGACCATCACGCCGGTGAACGCGGGCGCGGTGATCACGCCGTCCATGAACAGCTTGGCGTTGCGCACGGTAATCGACGGCCGCGGGCCGATCGGCCCCTGGTCGAAGCGGCGCGCGAGCTCGAGCAGCCAGGCGACCGCGCGGTCGGGGTCGCGCGCCGCCTCCACCGTGATCACCGGCGCGGCGTGGACGCGCGCGGTGAGCGCGCCTTCGCGCTCGAGCGCGGCGAAGGCGGCGATCTGCTCGGGCGCCGCCGAAGCGTCGAGGAAGGTCGTGATCCCTTCGCGACGGACGGCGTCGAGCGCGCTCCGCGCGCCGGCCACCAGCTCCGCGGCGGTGACCGCGGGCAGCAGGGCGTCGAAGCGCCGCTGCGCCGAATCCTCGAACAGGCCGTTCGGATTCCCGGCAGCGTCGCGCGCGATCTTGCCGTTCTCCGGGTCGGGCGTGACCGCGGTGACGCCGGCGAGCTCGATCGCGCGCGCGTTGGCGAGGGTCGTGTGGCCGAACGACGAGCGGACCAGGATCGGCCGCTTCGTGTCCAGCCCTTCGAGCGCGCTGCGGTCGACCTCGACTCCGGGCGGCTGCATGTTCTGCTGGAACCAGCTCACGACCTCGAGCCAGCCGTCCGGCTCTTTCTCCCGCGTCGCGTCGAGGCAGGTCCGGATCCGCGTGCGGAGCTCGTCGACAGTGAGCGCCTCGTAGTTCAGGCTGCACGCGAGGAGCTTCTGCCCGCCTTCGACCGGGTGCAGATGCGCGTCGACTAAACCCGGCATCATCACCCGGCCGCCCAGGTCGACGACGGTGGTCGCCGGGCCCACGAACGGCGCGACGCCGGTATTGCCTCCGACGTAGACGATCCGCCCATTGCGCACCGCGAGCGCCTGCTGCACCCGATCGCGTTCGTCGATCGTGTAGAGGCGCCCGTTCTGATAGACAGTTTCGGCGGCGCGTTCCGCCGCGAGCGCGCCGGTGGGCAGGACGAGCAGCGTCCAGAGGAGACTCGCGCCGAGCGCTCCGAGACCGCACGCCTCGTTCTTCCTCGACACGCTCCCCTCACGCAGCTCGTGTCTTTTCGCTGGCACTACTTCTCGGGCGATGTTGGGATGGTTCAGTTGAGCCAGGAGCTTTGCTTCACGCTCGAAGCGCTGCAGTCGTTCGGGATCCGCAGTGAAGGCATCGGGCAGAACCTTCAGGGCGACGTCTCTTCCTAGCTGGGAGTCTCTCGCGCGCCAGACCTCCCCCATGCCGCCTTCGCCCAGCTTAGCTACGATCTCGTAGGGGCCGAGACGAGTGCCTGTCTGCAGGGTCACCGGTTCAATCCCTCTCGCGCCGCGCGAGCCACTCAGTGCGCCTTCGTCTGCTCGGTCCAGCCGGTGCGGATCGTGATCGGCGAGACGTCGCCTTCTGAGATCGGCTCCTCGATCAGGAACCGGTCGCCGTCGGCCGAGACCGCGTAGTCGCCCAGGAACTGGAAGAGACGGCTCTGCCGGCCGACCGCGATCTCGCCGTCGCGGTCTCGATCGAGCTCGCTCGCCACCAGCCAGTTCTCGGGATCCCGGAAGAAGATCTCCTTGCCGTCGCCACGCCATTCCGCATGGATTCCTCCGCTTCGCGATACGCGCTGTGTCCCGCCCAGGTCGGGGAAACGGGTCAGATAGATCTCGACGCGCCCCGACTCGTCCGACGAATAAGCGAGCCACTGCCCATCGGGGGAGATCTCGGCGCTTTCGTAGTAAGGCTTCCCGGCGAAAAGCGGCGGCGCCTTGCCGGGCTCACGCAAGTTCACGAGCAAGATATCTCCCGTTTCGTCGCTGTCGTCACTCTGTCTCTGGATGGTCAGGAATCGGCCGTCGCGAGACCAGGACAGAGGCCAGAGCCCGGAGGCGCCCTTCTCCTCGTAGATCGTGCTCGGATCAGCTCCTCTGCGTCGCACGAAAACCTTGGCACTCTTCCCCGGTGCCGCAAAAATCCCGTAGGCGACGCTCGTCGAGTCGGCCGACCAGACGGGCGACCCCTCGTCGTCCTCGCCGCTGGTCAGCGAGCTGGAGGTCGAACGGGCGAGGTCGACGATCCATAGATCGGCGCTGGCGCCCAAGTCGTCTTGCCGGCAAGTCACGGCCTGCTGGCCGTCGGGCGAGAGCGCTGGCGGACAGTAGCCACCGGCCGCGCGGCCGCGGTCGCTGGCCGTCGCGAGCCGCTTGCCGGTGCGGTCGAACCAGGCGAGCTGGCTCATCCGCACCTCCTGCCCCGTCTGGTAGGCGAGGACGCCCGCCTCCGAAGCCGAGAAGATCCCCAGCGCAAAACGCTCGTCGACGAGCAGCCTGTCGATCAGCGGTCGCGCCGCGCCGCTGGTCACGAATCGCGTCGCGTCGAACGGCTGGGCCATCAACAGCCCCTTGCGCGCAAAAAGGAGCTGTCCGGCGCTGACCTGAGCATTCCAAACATCGTCGGCAACCAGCGTGCGCTCCTCAGAGTCCAGGGATCCGAGAAAGAGGGAGCCCTTCCAACCCGCCCTCGCCAGGTAGAGGAAGTGACGCCCGTCGGGAAGAAAGTGTGGATAACGGTGCGTGTCATCGTCACGCGTGCTGTCGAGTTTCGTCGCGGGGCGCATCTCGCCGCCGTCGGCCGAAATCCGGAGGAGGGGACCGACGTAGTTGGGAGCGAAGAGGATGGTGCCGTCGCGACCCCACGCGCCGCCGCGCGGATCGACCGCGGCGGCCAGGGTCAGCACCGGACCGCCGACGGCGGCGACCTTTCGGAGCTGGCCGGTGGAGAAGAAACCGAGCGTCGCTTCGTCCGGCGACCAGAACGGATGGTTGGCCCCTTCGGTCCCCTCGATCGGGCGTGCCGTCGGCTGGTCGAGCTCGCGCACCCAGAGCTGCGTCGGACCGGCGCCTCGCCGCGCGCCGAAAGCGATGCGTCGACCCGAGGGCGAGATCGTCGCCGGTCCGGCGTCGGCGCCGGACGATTGGAGCTGCACGTCTTCCGGGAGGGTGACGGTGAGGACGAAGCTCGGCGTTCGGTTCTCCAGAGCTCGTCGATTCGCGACTCCGGAGAAGATGAGCACGGCAAGAGCGACGAGAGTGGTAAGCGTGGCGAGCGGCCAGGCCGATCTTCGGAAGAGGCCCGGGGCCGGCGCGGCAGCGGCGGGCGACGCGCCTCGGCTCGCGCCCGGCGCGAGCGCCGTCTCGAGCTCCAGCCGCGCGTCGCCGATATCGTGCAGCCGCTGTTTGCGGTCTCGGGCGAGGCAGCGCTCGAGCAGATGTCGCACCGACGGCGGCACCTCCGCCGGCAGCAGTTTCCAGTCGATCTCCTGGCGCAGCACCGCCGCCAAGGTGTCGGTCACCGAATCGCCGGTGAAGAGCCGCCCGCCGCCCGCGAGCATCTCGAACAGGATGACGCCGAACGCCCAGATGTCAGCCCGCTTGTCGATCGGGAGACCCTTCGCCTGCTCCGGCGCCATGTAAGCCGCAGTGCCGAGGATGACTCCAATCTGCGTCGCGCCCAGCGTCAGCGTCGGCGAGTGCGCAAGCTGCGACGCCGAGCCCGGACCTGAAGCCGCATCGGCCGAATCCATCGCCTTGGCCAGTCCGAAGTCGAGGACTTTGACTTTCCCTTCTATGGAAGCTTTGATGTTTTGTGGTTTTAGATCTCGATGAACGATCCCCTTTTCGTGCGCCTCCTCGAGCGCTTGCGCGATCTGCAAAGAGACGGAAAGGCTTTCATTGAGGGAAAGCGGCCCCGATTCCAGGCGTTCTGCCAAGGTCGGGCCTTCGACGAGCTCCATGACGAGAGCGCGTGTGTCGCCGCTCGTTTCGAGACCGTAGATCTGCGCGATGTTGGGGTGGTTCAGTTGAGCCAGGAGCTTTGCTTCACGCTCGAAACGCTGCAGCCGTTCGGGATCCGCGGTGAAGGCATCGGGCAGAACCTTCAGGGCGACGTCTCTTCCTAGCTGGGAGTCTCTCGCGCGCCAGACCTCCCCCATGCCGCCTTCGCCGAGCTTGGCGACGATCTCGTAGCTGCCGAGGCGCCGGCCGATCAAGGTGTCGGATTCTCCACCAGGAAGAGGTCGCCGACCTTGCGGGTCAG
>CAZPYU010000257.1:0-13895 GCA_964590905.1 uncultured Thermoanaerobaculia bacterium | reverse complement strand
TGATCTGGTTCGGCTCCTCGGCCGGCGTGGCGATCTCGAACATGTATCCGGAAGCGAAGTCGGTCGGCGCTTGGTTGAAGGGCGGCTGGCACGTGACCGTCGCTTACGTTGTCGGCTTCCTCGTGCTGCTGTTCACGCTGGGCTGGCAGCCGACCCCGAAGGGGGGGCACGCCCCGGTGGCGCACGCGGAGGTGGGGGTGTCGCCGGTCGTCAGTTCATCGCCGGCGCTCGTACCTGGGGACTGAGGCCCGCGACGAGCGATGGATCCCGAGCTTCTTGGCGTGCCGGTCGACTTCATCCTGTTCGGCCTGACGCTCCTGGGCGTCGCGCTCTTTCACCACAAGACGCTGCAGGTGGCGGCGACCGGGCTCGTGGTGATCTCGGTCTACAAGGTTCTCTTCACTGGTTTCAAGACCGGCGCCGGACTCGCCGGCCTCGCCGGACACTTCGCCCACGAATGGGTGATCGTCACCAACCTGCTCGGTCTCCTGGTCGGCTTCGCGCTCCTGGCAGACCATTTCGAGTCGAGTGAGGTGCCGAAGGTCCTGCCGAAATATCTGCCCGACGACTGGAAGGGACCGCTCGCGCTCCTGGCGATCGTCTTCGTCCTCTCCGCGTTTCTCGACAACATCGCGGCGGCTTTGATCGGCGGCGCCCTGGCGCACACCGTATTCGACAAGCGGGTCCACATTGGCTACCTGGCGGCGATCGTCGCGGCGGCGAACGCCGGCGGCGCGGGCAGCGTGGTCGGCGACACGACGACGACGATGATGTGGATTAGCGGCATCTCGCCGCTGGCGGTCCTCCACGCCACGGTGGCCTCGGTCGCCGCGCTCCTCGTCTTCGGTGTCCCGGCCTCGCTCCAGCAGCATCGCTTCTCACCGATTCTCGGGGACCAACCCGCAGGCGTGCAGATCGACTGGGGGCGGGTCGGGATTGTCGGCGCGATCCTGGTGGCGGCGATCTCGACCAACGTCTTCGTCAACGTGAGCTACCCGGAGCGAGCCGAGAGCCTGCCGTTCATCGGCGCCGCGGTTTGGCTGGCGCTGCTCGCCACGGCGCCGATCCGCAAGCCGAACTGGAAGCTCCTGCCGGAGGCACTGCGAGGCTCGCTCTTTCTGCTCTGCCTGGTCCTCTCGGCGACAATGATGCCGGTCGAGAAGCTTCCTGTGGCCTCCTGGCAGACCGCCTTCGGTCTTGGCTTCCTCTCGTCGGTCTTCGACACCATTCCGTTGACCGCGCTCGCACTCAAACAGGGCGGCTACGACTGGGGATGCTCGCTTATGCGGTCGGCTTCGGCGGCTCGATGATCTGGTTCGGCTCTTCGGCCGGGGTGGCGATTTCGAGCATGTATCCGGAGGCGAAGTCGGTCGGCGCGTGGTTGAAGGGCGGCTGGCACGTGACAGTCGCCTACATCCTCGGCTTCCTGGTGCTGCTGTTCACGCTCGGTTGGCAGCCGTCGGAGAAGGGCCACTTCTCCGCAACGGGACACGCGGTCGCAGTTCTCGCGCCGGCGGAGTGAAACCCGCGACGGGCTGTGGGCCGGCGGTAGCGGTCGGGCGTCTGCCCTCCGACTCCTGCTAACGTCGCGGCCATGCCCTCGGCGATCGAGCAGCTCACCAAGGCGATCCAGGGGCGCTACAGTGTCGTCTTCGTCCGCACCTGGGAGGAAGAGCGGGCGGTCCGCCTGCTCGAGAGTTTCGCCCAGCGGCTCTACACCGGGGCCGGAGCGATCGGCACGATCCGGTCGTGGAGCTGCGTCTCCGGGCTGACGCTGGCGGGCGCCCCCGCTGAACCGAACGCGACCGATCTCCTAAGACGCTCCTGAAGAACTCTCTGTAGGAAGGAGTCGACAACAGTTCCGTGACGACAAGGTCTTTGAATTCGCACCGAGACCCATCTCTCGCGACCCCTCCGAAGCCTCTTTCAGCAGCTTCTTAGGCGACTCGACTCCATGACAGGGAGAGACCTCGAATGATCTGGATCTGGATCGCGTTCATTGCCTTTGTTCTGATGATGCTAGCGCTGGACTTGGGGGTGTTTCACCGCAAGGCCCACGTCGTCGGCGTCAAGGAGGCCGTTGCCTGGTCGGCGGTGTGGCTCGCCGTGGGATTGGCCTTTGCCGGGTTCGTGTACGTCGCTTACGAGGGCAACTGGTTCGACCTTGGCACCGTGGTGGACCCCGTCGATGGATTGGCGAACGGCGGAGCCACCGCAACAGAAAAGTACTTGACCGGCTATGTGGTCGAGAAGTCCCTCAGTGTCGACAACATCTTCGTGATTGCCATGATCTTCAGCTCCTTCGGGGTGCCGCCGCTCTACCAGCACCGGGTGCTCTTCTGGGGCATCCTGGGCGCACTGCTCATGCGCGGCGTGATGATCGGACTCGGGGCGAAGCTGATCGCCGAGTTCCACTGGGTTCTATATCTTTTTGCCGTCTTCCTGATCCTGACGGCGATCAAGATGCTGTTCCACAGGACCGAGCAGAGCGATCCGACCAAGAACGTCGTGGTCCGCCTGACGCGTCGATTCTTCCCGGTGACCGCGAGGTTTCACGGCGAGCACTTCTTCGTTCGCACCGGTACGCCCGCGTCGTATGAGAGCGAGCTTCCCGGTGCGCCCGCGATGGCGGACGAGGTCGTAGAGAGGGCTCGGAAGGGAACGCTGTTGCTGACGCCTCTGGCGCTGGCTCTCGTCATGGTGGAAACAACCGACCTTATTTTCGCGGTCGATTCGATCCCGGCCATCTTCGCCATCACGGGCGACCCCTTTCTGGTCTTCACCAGCAACGTCTTTGCGATTCTCGGCCTCCGGTCGCTCTATTTCGCACTGGCTGGGATGGTGAAGAAGTTCGGTTACCTGAAGATCTCGCTCGCTTTGGTCCTGCTGGTCGTGGGTGTCAAGATGTTGCTTGCCGAATCGTTGAAGCTCGTCCTCGGGAGGCACTTCAACCTCTATTTGCTGACGGCAGTACTCGCAATCCTGGCAGCCGGGGTGGCCGCTTCTCTGCTGGCCGATCACCGAAGCGCGAACCGGCGAGCAGGCTGATGAAGCTGACAGCCGCCTGTGGGGTCCGAAGCCGATCGACAGTCGTTGGCCAGACGAGGATGATGCGTCGATGATCTCCGCGCAAGAGGCACTCGAACGCCTTCGCGAGGGGAACCGTCGATTCGTCTCTGACATTCGTGGCCGCGAGACGCTCACGAACCAGACGCGCCGCCGCGAGCTCGCGGCTGGCCAGGAGCCGTTCGCCATCGTTCTCGGATGTTCCGATTCGCGGGTACCAGCGGAGATCGTCTTCGATCAAGGCCTTGGCGACCTGTTCGTCATTCGTGTGGCCGGCAACATCGTCGCCGCTTCTCAGGTCGGCAGCGTCGAGTTTGCCGCGGAGCGCTTCGGCACACGACTCGTCGTGGTGCTGGGTCACTCCAACTGTGGGGCAATTCTGGCCACACTGGAGGAGCTTGGGCGTCCGGCGACAGACCAGTCACGGAATCTCCGTTCGATTGTCGACCGTATCCGGCCATCCGTGGAAGCGTTACTGGCGACAGAGCTCGAGCACCACCCGGAGGCTCTGGTGCGGCAGGCGGTTCGGGCGAATATCCGCGTCTCGGCAAACCATCTGCGACATGGATCCGAGCTCCTCGAGCAGTTGATCCAGCAGAAAGATGGGCTCCTCGTCGTCGGAGCGGAATATTCGCTGGAGACTGGAGTCGTCGAATTCTTCGACGGTGTGCTGTAGGCGGGCTCACAACGGGTTGTAGCCGACGTTTCTCCGCTGCGCACTGGGTCTTCGGCGTCCCCGCTTCACCTCAGCAGCACCGCCATGCTTCGATCGTCGGCGTGATCCTCGCTGCGGCGATCAGCGTCAACGTCTACGTCAACGCGCGTCACCTGGAGATCGCGGAGAGCTTCCCGTTCATTGGTATCGCGGTCTGGGGGGCCCTGCTTGCGATGATGGCCTGGCGCCGGTCCACCTGGGGACTGTTGCATGAAGCCGCGAAGGGGTCGATCCTCCGGCTCTCGCTCGTCCTTTCGGCGACCATAATGCCGGTCGAACGGCTGCCGGTGGCGTCGTGGCAGACGGCCATGGACCTCGGCTTCCTGGTACTGCTGTTCACGCTTGGCTGGCATCCGACCCCCGAGGGGGATGCGCCGGCAGCGCATGCGGGGGTGGAGGCGTCGACGGTGATGGGTGCAACGGCGGCGCTCGTTCCGGCGGACTGAAACCCGCGAGGAGCTTGGAGCCGGCGGTAGTGGCCAGGCTACTGCCCACCGACCCCTGCTAACGTCGCGGCGATGGCCACAGCCGTCGATCAGCTCACCCAGGCGATCCAGGGGGGGCACAGCGTCGTCTTCGTGCGCACTTGGGAGGAGGAGCGGGCCGTCCGCCTGCTCACGAGCTTCGCCGAGCGGCTCTACGCCGGCGCCGGTCACCTCTGGTCGTGGAGCTGCGTCGGCGGACTCCGGCAGGGCGGGGGGGCGGCCGAGCCGGATTCGACCGATCCACTGGTCGCGATCCGCGCCTTCGTCGCCGCCGTCACCGCCGAGCCGCCGCTCCGGGGCTTCGCCCTCTTTCGCGATCTGCCCGCCTTCTTGGATCGGCCCGAAGTGGTGCGCGCGCTGCGCGAGGCGTACACGGCGCTCGCCGGGCGCGACAGCTTTCTCTTTCTGATCGCGCCGCGGCTCGCTCTCCCCGGCCCGCTCCAGAAGGAGATCTTCCTGGTCGATCTCGAGCTGCCGACGGAGAGCGAGTTGGTGGCGAAGATCCGCGAGATCGGAGCTCGACATCCCGAGCTCGCCCTCGAGCCGGCGCTCCTCTCCGACGTCGCGGTCGGGCTGCGCGGGCTGACGCTCGACGAAGCCGCGCACATTCTGCGGCGGATCTACGGTGGCAAGAAGAGCAGCCGCGACGAAGTCATGGCAGAGGTCTTCACCGAGAAGGAGTCGATCGTCAAGAAGAGCGGCTTTCTCGAGTTCGTGCCGACCGTCACCCGGGTCGACGAGATCGGCGGGCTCGACGTGCTCAAGCTCTGGCTCGACCAGCGCAGGCGTCTGTTCACGCTGCAGGCGATCGCCGACGGCATGCCGACGCCGAAGGGGATCTTGATCATGGGGATGAGCGGCTGCGGCAAGAGCCTGTGCGCCAAGGCGGCCTCGGCGCACTGGGGCGTGCCGCTCTTCCGGCTCGACATGAACCTGGTCTTCTCGGGTCTGTTTGGCACGCCGGAGGCGACTTTTCATCGCGCGCTCGAAGCGATCGAGGCGTTGGCGCCGGCGATCCTCTGGATCGACGAGATCGAGAACTCGCTCGGCCACGACGAGGGGGGGCGCCGGGTCTCCTCCTCGATCTTCTCGGCCTTCCTGACCTGGATGCAGGAGAAGCCGCCGCTGGTCTTTGTCGCCGCCACCGCCAACCGGATCCAGGATCTACCGGCGGAGATCATCCGCAAGGGCCGCTTCGACCAAGTCTTCTTCGTCGACCTGCCCGGCGACGAGGAGCGCCAAGAGATCTTCGAGATCCATCTGCGGCGCAACGGCGCCGACCCGAAGGGTTTTGACACCCAACTCATCGCGCTCTCGACCCGGGGTTGGAACGGCGCCGAGATCGAGCAGGCGGTGGTCGCGGCGCGCGTCGAGGCGTACCACGAGAACCGGCGCTTCGGCCGCGACGACCTGTCGCGCGCGTTGGCCTCGATCGTGCCCCTGTCGAAGACGATGGAAGAGCAGATGAAGAAGATCCGGAGCTGGGCCTACGGCCGCGCCACGACGGCGAGCAGCCCCCACCGCCGGCCGAAGCCGAGCTGAGCTCGGAGAGGCGGGCGGCGCTTCGCGATGTCGTCAGACTCTTCGACCCTCGCAGGCGATCGCAGAGAGCCGGGCGGTGGTGCTGATCTAGCGGCGGATCCGATGATCGCGGTGTTCCTGGAGCGCCACGCGCGGCTGCGCTCTCCGACCGCGAAGTTTCTCGACTTCGCCGCCGCCGTCCGCGCCGCGGCCGAGCGGGCTCTCCCCGGCGGCCTCGTCTCGGCAGAACCCGGCCTCGCGCTGCGCGCGGCTCGCTCCGAGCTGCTCGCCGTCGTGGCGAGCCTCGAGGAGCTCGCGAGCTCGCCACGGCCGGCCGGCAACGAGATCCCCGCTGCGATACGCCGAGTCCATCGAGCACTTTCCGAGCTGCGGATCGCCGGCCAAGCGTTCGCGCCGCCGCGCACCACGACGTCGCCCGCCGCGCGCGCCGCCCTGTTTCGGGCTCTCGACGCGCTCGAAGTGGAGTGGCCCACGCTGCAAGATGCCGCCGAGCGCGAGCACGTGCGGCGCCTGCCGTGGCAGATCGAGCTCGCAGCCGAGGTCGCGCCGGGCACGCCGGTCGCCGAGCTGGCGATCACCGGGCACGCGCTGCCGCGGACCCCGGCCGCACGGCGGAGTTGGGGCGAGCGCTGCTGGCTCTCCGGCACTCGGTACGACACAGACAGCCACGCGGCCCCCGCCGTTCGCTTCCGCTCCTTGGACCGTTGCGAGCACGTGCTCTCGCCGGAGTCGTTGGCGCTCTTGCAGCGACTCCGCGACGCTCTCGATCGGGTGCGCGAAGTAGCCCCGGACGCCGTTGCCGAGCTGGCGAGAGGCTTCCCGGCGCTCTACGAGACCTACGTCGAGGAGCGTTGGAACCCGAACTTCGGCAAGCTCGGGATCCTCGACTTTCCCGCGCTCGCCGTGGCACTCAACAACATGCTCCGCATCTACGGGCAGCGACCGCTCTTCGGATCACGCAGCTCGATTTCCGGAGAGATCGTTGCGTCCGCGCACCGGTTCGCGACCCTCGGCGCCGCGGATCCCGCGGCGGTGGCGCTCAGCTCGCCGGCCGCGGTTTCGGGGTTCCAGTGGGAGACCTTCGACGAGGCGCGAATCGCGTCGCTGCGACTCGCCTGCGCGTTCGCGAGGCTGGGTCTCGGAACCGGCGCGCGCATCGGCCTGATCGGCAGCGAGAACTGCCGCGAGCTCTGTCTGGCCGACTTCGCGGCGGTGTTCGCACGTCTAGTCTCGGTGGGAATCTTCGCCGAGCTCGCCGACGAGGCGCTGGCCGAGATCGCGAAGCAGACCGCCGTCGTCGCCGTCGTCGCCGACGAGGGTACTTGCCGGCGCTGCCTCGAGCTGGCCCAGGCTGGCCGGCTGCCGGCGCTCGAGCTGGTCGTGGCCTATGGCGGCGAGGGCACGCGACCTCTGCCGTCGAGCGGCCGCCTGCGCACCGCACGGTGGGACCAGCTCCTCGCCGCGGGCGCAGGCGGAGCGACCGAAGGAGTATCGGCCTCTGGCATCGGGCCGGCCACTGGAATTCTTTACGGCGACAGTGCGAGCAGGGCAGCTGCAGCTGCCCAGAGCATCCGCCCGGACGCCGCCGACGAGATCTACACCATCCTGTTCACGTCGGGTAGCACCGGCGCGCCCAAGGGGACCGTGGTGACTTGTCGGCGGTGGGCGGAGGAGATGTGCCTCGACTCCAACCTCTGGCCGCAGGTAAGTGCCTCGTTCCTGCCCCCTTCGACAGCCGCGGATCGGGCCTCGATCTGGCGCTCGGTCTACAACGGCGGGCGAGTCGGATTCGCGCGCCGGGGCGCGGCGCTGTTTGCTGACTTACGGGCGATTCGACCGACGATTCTCGACGCGCCGCCGGTCCTCTGGAACGCCCTCTACAACGAGTACAAGCAGGCGATTGGCGACCCAGGACTGACCCCGAGCGCAGCCGCCGCCGTCCACCAGCGGTTCCGCGAGCTGCTCGGTGGGAGGCTCGCCCACATGGCGATCGGTGGTGCCCCCAGCGATCCGGAGGTGCGCTCAGCGATGGAGCGCATCTTCGGCGTACCGATCGTCGACGGCTACGGAACGACCGAGACCGGCAACATCGGCATGCGCGGCCTCCTGCTCGCCGGGCTCGACTATCGACTTGTCGACGTACCCGAGCTCAGCTTGGCGCCGACAGACCAGCCTTGCGCGCGCGGCGAGCTGGCGGTGCGGACCGCGCGCACCACCGCGCGCTACCACGGCGAGGCCGACGGGCCGGGGGAGAGCTTCACCGCGGACGGCTACTTCCTGACCGGCGATCTGGTCGAGATCGGGCCTGGACGCAAGTTCAGGATCCTCGGCCGGCGCAAGAGCTTCTTCAAGCTTGCCGGCTCGGAGTTCGTCTCGCCGGAAGCGCTGGAGCGTCTGTACGGAGCGAGCGAGCGGGTCGAATCGGTGCTGATCACCGCCCCGCCGTTGGCGAGCGCGGTCGTGGCCGTCGTCGTCCCGGCGGGCGACCAGATCGAGGCGGAGGAGCTGCTCGCGGAGTTTCAATCGATCGGCCGGCGCGAGAATCTTCGGCCCGCAGAGATCCCGAGGGCGGTCATCGTGGAGCCACGCACCGGCTCGGAGCTGCCCTGGTCGGTCGAGAACGGCCTCCTCACGCCTTCGCTCAAGCTGCATCGGCGCGCGCTCGAAGCCAAGTACCGTGCGCGCATCGAAGCGGCGTACGGCGAGAGCGAGAGGGTGCGATCGATGGCTGGAGCGCGGACCGAAGGAAACGCCTCGGATCTCGCCAGCGACCTTCAGCGCCTGCGCGCCGTCGCGGCCGCGGTGCTCTCGCGGCCTCTCGAAGCCGTGGATCCCGAGCGCTCCTTCCTCGAGCTCGGCGGCGACTCGCTCGCCGCCATGGAACTGGCACTCCGGGTCGAGCAGGTCTTCGGCGGCAAGCAGGGCCGAGCGTGGAGCGGCGACTCCGCGCTGCTCGTCGCCCTACCGCTCGCCGAGGTCGCTCGCCAGCTCGGAGGTGTGAGCCGACGGTCGCGAGCCGAAGTGAGCGAGACGCTCGTGGCTCCGGTGCTTCCTGTCGCGTCGGAGGAGAGGACGTCGCACGGCGAGCAGGTCGTCGCACGCGGCGCCGCGGCCGCGGGGCTGGCCAACGACGACGCTGCGACTCCGATCGCACTCGACGCGCTGCCGGCGCGAGCGACCGGAGACGACGTGCTGCTGACAGGCGCCACCGGTTTTCTCGGCGTTCATCTCCTGGCCGAGCTCGCCGCCTCGTCGCCGCCCGCGGCCCGCATCTACGCACTGGTGCGCGCTGACGACGACGGGCAGGCGCGCCACCGACTCGAGCGCGCGCTCCTCGCTGCCGGTCTGGCGACGCCGCCGATCGGCCTTCCGGACGAGTTCGAGCCGGCGAGGATCGTAGCCGTCGCCGGTCACCTCGAGCGCGATCGCCTCGGTCTCGCGCCCGCTCTCTTCTCGCGCCTGGCCGAGCGGATCGGCCTCGTTTTTCACCTTGCGGCGAAGGTCAGCGCCACCCAGAGCTACCGGGAGCTGCGCGACGCCAACGCAGTGGGAACCCGACACGTCCTCGACTTTGTCGCCGGCTCGTCGCTCAAGACGTTGCACTACGTCTCGTCGCTCAACGTGACGTACCTGCTCGAGCAGCTCCACCGCTCGCGGGCCGACGAAGAGACGCCGCTGACGCCGCGACTTTCGCCGCAAGCCGTCGCGGCGAATCTCGGCTACACGATCTCGAAGTGGGTGAGCGAGAGTCTGGTGCAGCGCCTGTTCACTGCCGCCGCCGGCGGCCTGCGCGCCTCGGTGAGTCGTCCGGCGCTCATCACCTGGTCGGCGGCGACCGGCTACGCCAACGACGACGACTGGCTCTCGCGGGTGCTCGCCTCCTGTCTCGAAATCCGGGCAGCTGTCGGAGCGGACCTCGCCGGAGTTCCGGGCTGGGTGCCGGAGACGGCGATCTCGGCGCGCGGGCTCGATCTGGTGCCGGTGGACTTCGTAGCACGCGCGGTGGCGCGGCTCGGAGCGCTCACCCACAGCGGAGAGCTGCCGCCCGCGAGCCGGCCGGCGCTCGGGCAGGTGCCCACCTTCCACCTCTCGAATCTCGCCCCGGGTGAGCTTGGCCTGGTGACTCCGCAGCGCTTGATGGATCTGCTGGTGGCGGCAGATCTCGCTCTCGCGTCGGACGAGCCGGCGCTGCGCTACCTGCCGTTCTCCGATTGGATGCTCGAGGTGGAGCGTACCAGCGCCCCGGCGGTGCGGGTCCTCTCGCAGCTGCGCGCGATGACCCCGGCGCTGCCGCGCATCCGCGCCGAACGGTTCGCGGCGGCGCTCCCCCCCGTCGTCGCGCCGCCGATCGATCGCGCGCTGGTCGAGGCCTTCGTGCGTCGCCACCGCGAGCGGGCACGACGGGATGCAGCTCGTCTCCATTTCTAGGGTGAGATATCGGGGCTAGGGCCTTGGAGCCAAGGAGTTGGTCCTAGCTGGTCACGTTTCAGGCAACGTGAAGACCTGCGGCGCGGCACTCGGGGCGAGCCATCTCGTCCCATGGTCTTGGTAAGATGCAAGCCTACGGGTCCCAGCCGTGCAGGCGCGTCCGAAGCCCTGCGCGAGGCGGAGGTCAACCACGATGCGACCAGCGCGTCCTTCCGCAGCCCGTGCTCTGACCGCCATGCTCGCTGCAATCGCGGCACACAGCGTCCATACGTTGATCCATGGGCGAAAGAGCACGGCGTGAGCGCTACGGGTTCGGGGTTAGGCTGGCTGGCGTACGCCTCGCTCACCATCGTCACCTGGGGCCTGTACGGCTTGCTGCTCCACGCCGGACAGCAGGCGATGGGCGATCCCGTCAACGGCCGCTACAAGGCCTTCCTCTGGGTCGGCGTGGCGTACGTGCTGACGGCGGTTCTCGCGCCTCTTGCGCTGCTCTTCCTGCGCGGCGCAGAGTGGCAGATGCCAGCTCGCGCGATCGGCTGGTCGCTGGCGGCGGGCGTCGCCGGCGCAGTCGGTGCTCTGGGAGTGCTCCTCGCCTTTGGCGCCAAGGGCACGCCAGCGGTCGTCATGTCGCTGGTGTTCGCCGGAGCGCCGGTGGTCAACGCGGTTGTCGCGATCGCCCTGCACCCGCCGACCGGCGGCTGGGGGAGCGTACGGTGGCCCTTCTACGTGGGAATCCTGCTCGCCGCACTCGGCGGGTGCCTGGTGACTCTCTATCGGCCGGCACCGACACCCTCGCCGCCCGCGACTCGGGTGCCGGCTGTCGCCGGCGAGCCGCGGTCTTGACTCCCTGAAGCGAGCCCGCTTCTGCAGGTCCTGGCGACGAGCTCGCGCTGCGAGATCGGCGATCCTTCGGGACGCCTCTGCGCATCATCGGTGCCGTTTGCCGGCGGCGGCGCAGGCTCCGATTCGGCGTGCCTTCCTTCGCGCTTGTGTAGAATGAAAGCGCGACGGATGCGATTCGTCGCGGTTCCCGCTCGGATCCAACCGGAGAGAGTAAGCCAGTCGTGAGAGACGACAAATCGATGCGCTCGGTTCGCTGCGCGGCGGGGAAAGAGCCGCAGTTCGGGGTGAGCCTTGCCTTGGTGCTCGGCTCCATCCTGCTCACCGGACCGAGCTCTCTCACTCCGTCCGCTCGAGCCGCGGAGTGGCCCGCCTGGCGTGGCCCGGACCAAGATGCCAACTCTTCCGAGAAGGGGTTGATCTCCCGCTGGTCACAAGACGGGGAGAACCTGATCTGGCGCGCCTCGCTGATCGCGCGCTCGACGCCGATCGTCTTCGACGGCCGGGCGTGCATCAACGGGCGCGCGGGCGAAGGCGCCCTCCGCCAGGAGCGGGTCGCCTGCTACGACGCCGGCGACGGGCGCCTGCTCTGGGAGCAGCGCTTCAACGTCTACCATACTGCCGTTCCCGAGAACCGCGTCGGCTGGGCCAACCTCGCCGGCGACCCGGAGACCGGCTATCTCTACGCGCAGGGGGTGGGAGGCAGCTTCTTCTGCTTCGACCGCGCCGGCAAGGTGGTGTGGAGCCGCAACCTGGTGGAGGAGCTGGGCTTCTTCTCCGGCTACGGCGGCCGCACGCAAACGCCGGTTGTGGACGGCGAGCGGCTGATCGTCACCTTCGTCTCCAGCAGCTGGGGCGAGCTGGGACCGCCGCGCCACCGCCTCTTCGCCTTCGACAAGAAGACGGGTGAGCTGATCTGGGCGTCCACGCCCGGCGGCCCGCCGGCCGACCTCAACACACAGTCCACGCCCGTGACGGCGACGCTCGGCGGGCGGCGCCTCGCCATCGCCGGCAACGCCGACGGCTGGGTGTACGCCGTCGATGCGCGCACCGGCGAGAAAGTGTGGGGCTTCCGGGTCAGCAAGCTCGCCCTCAACACGACAGTGGCGGTGGGCCCCGACGGCACGGTGTACGCCGCGCACGCCGAGGAGAACGTGGACTCGCCCGAGATGGGACGCGTCGTGGCCTTCGACGGCCGCGGCACCGGCGATCTCACCGCCACTCACGAGAAGTGGCGGGCGCCGATCGAGGACGGCTTCCCGTCGCCCACACTGCACGGCGGCACGCTTTACGTGATGGACAACTCGGCCAATCTTTTCGCGCTCGACGCCGCGACCGGCGCGCGACGCTGGTCGCTCGACCTCGGTACCGTCGGCAAGGGCTCGCCGGTGGTGGCGGACGGCAAGCTGTTCGCCACCGAGGTCAACGGCCGCTTCCACGTCGTCGAGCCGGGCGCCACGGCGGGGAGGATCCTCGACAGCGAGGAGCTCAGCATGCCCGACGGCCGCTACGCCGAGATCTACGGCTCGCCGGCGGTGGCCTACGGGCGCGTCTACCTGGCGACCGAGGAGGGGCTCTACTGCCTCGGCGACAAGTCCAAGCCGTTTCGCGCGACGAGCGCTACGGCGCCGGCGGCGACTCCTGCGGCCGCAGCTGCGGCAGGGGCGCCGGTACCGGCGAAGCTGCTCGTGGTGCCTGCCGAGGTCGGCCTCGAGCCCGGGAAGAGCGCCAACTTCCGCGTGCTCGCCTTCGACGCCTCCGGGAACCCGGTTCCAGGGCCCGCAGTCGCCTGGTCCCTGGAGGGCCTGGCCGGCACGATGGACAGCGATGGCCGCTTCACGCCCGACGCCGCGCGGGGGACGCAACTCGGCAAGGTCGTCGCCAAGGGAGGCGAGCTTACGGGTGCCGCCCGCGTGCGCGTGATTGCGCCGCCGCCGTACCGCGAGTCGTTCGAATCGGTTGCCGCGGGACAGCGCCCGTCGTACTTCTTGTCGGGTGCCGCCCGCTTCGAGGTCGTCGAGACCGCCGACGGCAAGATCCTGCGCAAGGGGCCGTCGCCGGAGGGCATTCACCGCCACCGTACCTTCCTCGGCACGCCGGACTGGTCGGACTACACGATGCAAGCCGACCTCATGGCCGAGCGGGTGGGGCGCAAGGTCGGCGACGTGGGCCTCCTCAACAGCGGCTACACCGTGGACCTAATGGGCGCGCACCAGCAGATCCAGGTGCGCTCGTGGGACTCGGAGCTGCGCGCCTCGAAAGAGGTACCGTTCGCCTGGGAGCCCGGCGTCTGGTACACGATGAAAGTCTCCGTGAGCAGCGAAGGCGGTAAGGGGCTCATGCGCGCCAAGGTGTGGCCGCGCGGGCAGGCCGAGCCCGAGGCGTGGACGCTGGTGGCGGAGGACCCGCTGCCGATCGAGAAGGGGAGCCCCGGTCTCTACGGCTACTCGCCGGCGCCGGTCTTCTTCGACAATGTCGAGGTAACGAGGAACCCGCGATGAGCCGACTCCGCACCCGACTCCGTGTTGCCATCGTCCTGCTGATCGCCGGCGCTACCGGCGCCGGCCTCCTCGCCGCGCAACCGGGCCTGAGCCTCGCCGAGAGCCAGGACTACTCGCTGTTCGGCAACACCCGCTCGCGCAACATGGTGTCGCCGGCCAAGGGGCTGCCCGAAACGTGGAACGTGGAGACCGGCGAGAACGTGCTTTGGGTCGTCGAGCTGGGCTCGCAGTCCTACGGCGGACCGGTGCTCTACAAGGACCGCATCTTCGCCGGCACCAATAACGAGCGGCTGCGCGACCCCAAGCTCAAAGGCGACC
>CAZPYU010000256.1:0-2531 GCA_964590905.1 uncultured Thermoanaerobaculia bacterium | reverse complement strand
GAGCCTCTTGCGAAAACCGTCATGCAAGCGAGTTTTCGGATCCCAGAGCGGGGCCAGGCACAGCCGGTCAGGCTCCGCTTTCGAAGCGTGAAAGCAAGGACGATAGCCGATACCTCCCGCGAAGAGGCAGAGACGCGGAGCTTCATGGCGCCTTCCTGCCGGTCGTGAGGGCAAGCGCGCGGGCGGACACGTTGCGCATCTCCCTCAGTAGGCGTTCCAATGTGCGTTGGTTCTCGATCCACTCCCGGTAGACGGGAAGTTCGTCTTCGGTGAGCATCATCCCGACGGTCTTGCCGCCGGATTTGCGCGTCCAGTAGTGATACGGGCCGTGGCGATTGTGCGGATCCTCGTAGCAGCGACAGGTGGTCTTGCCGCACTGGGTTCGCCTGGCCTGGACGCTACCCAGGCAAACGAAACCGACAGCTTGTAGCTCAGCCTTGAGCTCATTGTAGCGCTCCGTGTGCTTGAGCAGGCGCCCGCGGTTTTTCATCGGTTGGTTCTTGACCTCATCTGTCGGTACAGATACCATAAGTACTCGAGGAGGTCAAGAACAGGGATGAGTCGCCTACGAGAGTTCTTCGCCCCCTACTGGCAGTCGATCCAGACCACCCTGTTTCCGTGGCTGGAGGAAGAGTTGGGCCCGCTGACCGACAAGCAGCAGCAGCTGGTGCAGACCCTGGAGATCCTCCGCGTCGAGCAGCACCTTCCCCAGCACTTCGGGGTGCCGGGGCGCCCTGCCAAGGATCGCGCGGCTGTCGCCCGTGCCTTCGTGGCGAAGGCCGTCTACGACATGCCGACGACGCGAGTGCTACTCGACCGGTTGGCCACCGATGTGGCGTTGCGGCGGATCTGCGGCTGGGAGAGCACGCGCGAGGTGCCGAGCGAGTCCGTATTCTCACGCGCCCTCGCCGAGTTCGCGACCATGCAGTTGACCCAGCGCGTGCACGAAGCGTTGATCCGGAAGACGCACGAGGACCGGTTGGTCGGCCACCTCTCCCGAGACTCCACCGCCATCGAGGCACGCGAGAAGCCGGCCCAGAAGGAGAAACAGCCCGAGCAACCGAAGCAGAAGCGGGGACGGCCGAAGAAGGGAGAAGAGCGGCCGAAGAAGCTCAAGCGTCTGCAGCGGCAGAGCACCATGACCACGCAGGCAATGCTGGACGATCTCCCGACCGCCTGCGATGTCGGAACGAAGAAGAACAGCAAGGGCTACAAGGAAACCTGGATCGGCTACAAGCTGCATATCGACGTGGCCGATGGCCAGATCCCGATCAGCTGCATCCTGACCTCCGCCTCTTTGCATGACAGCCAAGCCGCCATCCCGCTCGCGACCTTGTCCGCCGAGCGGACGACCAACCTGTACGACCTGATGGACTCCGCCTACGATGCCGAGGAGATTCGGCAGTACAGCCGCTTGCTCGGCCACGTCCCGCTGATCGACATCAATACGCGCAGCAACACAGCCCGGAAGGAGGAACTGGAAGCGGAGGCCCGGCGCCTAACGCGTATTGGCTTCCAACTCCCGGAGGACGTTCGTTACAACGAACGTACGGCTGGCGAGCGAGTCAATGGCCGCCTCAAGGACGAGTTCGGCGGCCGCCATGTGCGCGTCCGTGGCGCCGCGAAGGTCATGTGCCACTGCATGTTCGGCGTGCTCGCACTTACGGCCGACCAGCTAATGCGCCTCATTACGTAGCCAAGCAGCGAGGTCGCCGCGTCATTACTCCAATCAATCCGAGCGCCATTACGGCAGCAGGAGGCAGCCTTGCGCTGCCGTCGCCAAACGCCGGCGCGAGCCTGCGTCTACCCCTGAAATCGGTGGCTCGGCCCCGCGTTCTCCCGCCCCAGCTTCGACTCCTTAGCTCGATACCTGAACGCATGCTCAGCTACCGGGTGGTCCTGAGCCCAGGAGTTTTGCAAGCGGCTCCCTTGAAATCGAGTAGACATGCCTCTTCTCCTGTGGGCCACGCGCCCACGATGCCCTGCCGCCTCACACTCGCGTCGAGGTGGGGCAACACGTGGTCGCTGGGGCTCGCTCCCGGCAGGGAGCCGCACCATGACCTGCGACGAGTTCGAGGGTCGCAGGAAGCGTACCGCCGGGTCCGGTCGATTTGATGAAGAGCGGATGACGTTTCCATGACGAGCTTGGGGCACGGGCGAGACGACAGGCCGGCCGAGTCGGGGGACCGGGCTTCTCGCGGCAGGCCAGAAGGGGAGTCGTCACGCTCCACACCGTTCCAGCGCCATACTACCGCGGCGGAGGCGCCCCGGCCACCCGCCCGTTGCGCACGTGGCTGGCGATCGGCGGGGCGCCGGCCACTTCCGCGCCCGGCCAAATGGGACTAGGTCAGCCGAGGGTTTCCCTACTCGCGGCCTCCAGCTTGGTCATCGGATAGCCGAGATCGCGCCAGGCTCCGAAGCCACCGGCCAGGGGGCGCACCCGCTCGATACCGTGCCGTCTGAGGAGCAGCGCCACACGGGCGCTGGACGCCTCGTTGGGTCAGGTGCAGTAGAGGACGATCTCCCGGTGA
>CAZPYU010000255.1:0-6690 GCA_964590905.1 uncultured Thermoanaerobaculia bacterium | reverse complement strand
TCGCCGCTTCGCGCGTATTCGTCGCGGAGACCGAGGGCGTTCCGACCCCGCCGCACGGTCGGCGGTCGTCCACTCTGCCGACGCCGCGCCCAACCCGGCAGCGCCCCTGGCTCGTCGCCGGCGGAGCGCTGCTCCTGGTGGCGATCGTCGCAGTGGGACTGGCGATGCGCGGCCGCTCGGCGGGCCGCTCTACGCCGGGCCCAGGGGGCGGGGGCGCGCTCGAGCCGGCGATCGCCGTCTTGCCGCTCGCTAACTTCTCGGGCGATCCCGACTACTTCGTCGACGGCATGACCGACGGGCTGATCGGCGCCCTGGCGCGCATCGACGGCTTGCGCGTCGTCTCGCGCCAGTCGACGATGCACTACAAGAGCTCGACGAAGCGGCTGCCCGAGATCGCGGCCGAGCTCAAGGTCGACTATGTCGTCGAGGGCTCACTGCGCCGCCGAACCGGAGAGCTCACGCTGCAAACGCAACTCTTTCGACCCGACCCGGAGGAGCAGATCTGGAGCGACGCCTTCGCGCGCCGTGAGGCCGACGTCCTGGCGCTCCATGCCGACGTCGCCCGCGCCGTCGCCGCCGCGCTGCGCGTGGAGCTCTCGCCCGCCGATCGCGAGGACTTCGCCAGCCAGCGTCCTGTCGCTCCGGCGGTCTACGAGGCCTACCTGCGCGGTCGTCACCTGGTCGAACAGGGGAGGCCCGAGACGGTCCGCAAGGCTCGCGACTATTTCGAAGAGGCGTTGCGCATCGACCCCTCCTTCGCTCCCGCCCACGCTGGCCTCGCCGACGTCTACGGCTGGCTCGCCTACCTCTTCGAGGAGCCGGCGGCGAACTCGGCGCGCCAGGAAAAGGCGGCGCGCCGCGCCATCGAGCTCGACCCGACGCTCGCCGAGCCGCACGCTCTCCTGGGCGACAACTACCGCTACTTCCACTGGGACTGGAAGCGAGCCGAGGAGGAGTATCAGAGAGCGGTCGCGCTCAATGCGAGCAACGCCGCCGCCCGGCACGCGTTCTGGGGCCACCTCGCCAGCCTCGGGCGGCTCGAGGAGGCGCGGCGCGAGATCGAGATCGCGCGGCGGCTCGACCCGCTGAGCGCCGCCACCGAGATCCATCTCGGCTTCCAGAACATCTTCGAAGGACGGCCTGCCGAAGCGGAGCGCTCGTTCCGCCGCGCTCTCGAGCTCGATCCGGCCTCGCCGATCGCCCACTCGGGACTCTGGCTCGTCTACGACCTCGCCGAACGCGACCCGGAGCGCGGCGCAGCGTTGCGACGGCTGCTCGTCGGCTTCGAATTCGGTGATGTCGTCGAGACGATCGAGCGCGAGGGAGAGGTCGCGAGCTATCGCGCCTTCGCTCAGCGAGCTGCGGAGCTGCTCGAGGCGCGCTCGCGTACGCAGCGCGTCTCGATCAGCGTCGGCGCCGCCCTCTTCGCCTCGGCCGGCGACCTCGACAGCGCCGAGCGGTGGCTCGAGCGCGCATACGCCGAACGCGAACCCGATCTGGTCTGGCTCGGCCGAGAGCCGACGTGGCGCCGCCTCTGGCCACGACCGAAGATCCGCGGCATCCTCGCAGCAATGCGGATACCGCCGCCTCCGAACTAGAGGCTCGAGATCTTCACCACCGCCGTAGGAGCCTTCTTCACCACCACCGTGGGCGCCTTCTTGACGACCGCGATGGGAGCCTTCTTCACCACCGCCACAGGTGCCTTTTTGACGACTGCCATGGGTGCCTTCTTCACCACCGCCGTGGGCGCTTTCTTGACCACCGCCGCGGGCGCTTTCTTGACGACCGCCATGGCGCTCGCCGCGCCGAGGTAGTCGCGGATTGCCGCCGCGTCGCCCGCCGTGAGAAGCTCGCGCTCGCGCCAGAGCCCGCGCCGCCGCGGCAGTTTGACGGTCGTCGGCACCGGGATCGCCGGCCCCGCCCATACCACCCGGGAGGCGCTCGCCGCGATTCGCGGCGCCTCCCGCCTCTTCTTCCTGGTCAGCGACCCGCTGACCCGCGCCTGGCTCCTCGACCTCGCGCCGGGCGGCGAGGATCTGATCGACGCCTACGCCGTCGGCCGACCGCGCGAGCGCTCGTACGAGAAGATGGTGGTGCGCATCCTCGCCGCTGTCCGCGCCGGCGAACGGGTGGTGGCGGTCTTCTACGGCCACCCCGGCGTTTTCGCCGATCCTCCGCACGAGGCGATACGGCGTGCCCGGCGGGAGGGCTTCCCGGCGCGCATGCAACCGGGTATCTCGGCCGAGGACTGCCTCGTCGCGGAGCTCGGCGCGATCTACCCCGCCGCACACGAGGTCGTCATCTACGAGGCCTCGACGCTCCCCACCGTGGCCGCGAAAGTGGTGCGCCTACCGCTCGCCGAGCTCGCGCACGGCCCAGTCACCGCCCTCTCGACCCTCTACGTTCCACCGCTTCCGGAGCGCGACACCGACCTCGAGATGGCGCGGCGGCTGGGGCTGCTCTGAAGGACGGTTACCGTTTGCCCGCGGCGACGAAGTATTCGGTGCCCCGGATCGGGCGCTTGAGCTGATCGAGCAGCTCGGCGAAGTCGTCGCTCTTGCCGGGCAGATTCAGGTTGCGCGTGTCGACCACCAGCAGCGGCGAGCGGTTGTAATAGTGGAAGTAGTGGTTGTAGGCGTCGATCAGCTCGCCCAGGTACTCCTCCGAGATCTCGCGCTCGGCGCCGCGGGAGCGGCGGCGGATGCGCGCCATGCAGGTGTCGACGTCGGCCGTCAGGTAGAGGACGAGGTCGGGCGTCGGCACGTTCGGCTCGAGGGTGGCGTAGAGCCGGTCGTAGAGCCCCAGCTCGTCGTCGGAAAGGGTGAGATAGGCGAAGATCCGATCCTTCTGGAAGCTGTAGTCCGCGATCACCAGGCGGTGAAAGAGCTCCTGCTGCACGATCTCCTGCTGCTGCTTGTAGCGCGAGAGCAGGAAGTACATCTGGGTCTGGAACGCGGCGCCGGCGCGGTCCTGATAGAAGTCGGGGAGGAACGGGTTCTCGACGTCTTCGAGCACCTTCACCGCTTCGAAGCGACGCACGAGCCGGTCGACCAGCGTGGTCTTGCCGACGCCGATCGGGCCGTCGACCGCGAGGTAGCGGAAGGGGAGCTGTTCGGTCGCCACCAATTGTTTCCGCAAAGGGCGCGGCGAAACTAACACAG
Organism: uncultured Thermoanaerobaculia bacterium; assembly: GCA_964590905.1. Classification (GTDB taxonomy): domain Bacteria; phylum Acidobacteriota; class Thermoanaerobaculia; order Multivoradales; family JAGPDF01; genus JACTMI01. The sequence continues at coordinate 3,529 of CAZPYU010000255.1, read as the reverse complement.
GCGCCGGCCGACGAGCACCGCTCGCGAAGCGATCGAACGTCGATCAGCTTCCGTCGCTCAGGGCAGCCTGTCCGAAAGCAGCGCTCGCCAGAGCTCGCCGCAGCGGACGGGAAGATCGTTCAAGCGGAGCGGGATCTCGCGTTCGAGCGCCGCTCGCTCCGAGCCCGCCAGTAGCTGCTGGACGTCCCAGGCGTCCTGCAGGCCTCCGGCGTAGAGCTTGAGCAGCACCAGATCGACCGTACGGACGACGCGCAACTCCGCCTCGGCCCAGCGTACTTTCTCGGCTCGCTCCACGATCTGGCGCTGCCAAGCCGCTGTCGCGACGACCAGGTCGATTCGGCGCTCGGGCGGCCGGTTCAAGCGGACCAGGCCGGCGAGGGGTGCCGCGGGCGCGCCGATTCGAATCTCGATCTTGGCGCCGGCGATCTTCTCCTGCCAGAACGCTTCGGCGAGGACAGCGGTGTCGACGACCAGTAGGTCGATGTCGGCGGTCGAACGCGGAACTCCTCGGGCTGCGAGTGCCGCCGCCCCGATCAGCGCGCACTCGATCTGGGCGGCAGCTAAAATCTCGAGCACCGGTCGAAGCAGCGCGGCCACCGGTCAGGATTCGGCGCGCCACGCAAGCGGCGAACGCCCCACATCCCGGCTCGGCTCGAGAGCTCGGCGCGCCTGCTCGAGGTCGAGACCGTTCGCGGCCGCGTAGAGCGCGCAGTCGTCGTCCCAGAGTCGGAAGGCCATCTCGATGCGCTCCCCCGCGGTGAGGTTCTGGGCGTCTTCCGTCGCGTCCGACGGGCGCGCTTCCCAGCGCGCGCTCTTCTCGCTCAACTTCGGCAGTGTACCAGGCGGTTCGTGCCTACGACCGCGTGCGCCGTGGCGCGCTACGCCGCGTGAGCGATCGGTCGATAGAGCGTGTCGCGCTCGACGGGAGTGAAGCCCGCGGCGCGAATGACGCGCTCGAGCTCGCGGCTCGGCATCGCTTGCGCGGTCTCGGCGCCGGCCATGTGGTAGATCGTCTCGCGCACCACCGTGCCGTCGAGGTCGTCGGCGCCGAAGCTGAGCGCCAGCTGCGCCAGCTTGGGCGTGATCATCACCCAGTACGCCTTGAGGTGCGCGATGTTGTCGAGCACCAGCCGGGCGGTGGCGAGCTGGCGGAGATCGTCGAGCCCGGTGGTGTGGTAGCGCAGGCCGAGATAGTTGTTCTCGGGGTGGTAGGCGAGCGGGATGAAGGCGTTGAAGCCACCGGTTTCGTCCTGCAGCTCTCTCAAGCGGAGCAGATGATCGATCCGATGGTGAATCTTCTCGACGTGCCCGTAGAGCATCGTGCAGTTGCTCTTCAAGCCCATGCCGTGCGCCACGCGATGGACCTCGATCCACTCGTTGGCGTCGAGCTTGCCATCGCAGATGATCTCTCGCACCTCGGGGTGAAAGATCTCGGCGCCGCCGCCCGGCAGGCTTCCGAGCCCCGCCGCCACCAGCCGCTCGAGCACTTCGCGAATCGACAGCTTCTCGCGCTGGGCGAACCAGCCGATCTCGATCGCGGTGAACGCCTTCAAGTGCGCGCGCGGGAAGCGCTCCCGCAGGCCGCGCAGCATCTCCTCGTACCAGCTCATGTCGAGGTCGGGGTGAAGGCCGCCGACGATATGGAACTCGGTGACGTCGTTGCCCCCTTGCTCCGCGGCGTTCTTCCACACCTCCTCGAGCGACATCTGCCAGGCGTGCGGCTCGTCCTTCAAGGCCGCGAACGAGCAGAACTTGCAGTTGTAGGTGTAGACGCAGATGTTGGTCGGATTGATGTGGCGGTTGACGTTGTAGAAGACGACGTCGCCGTGGAGCTGGCGCCGCACGGCATCCGCCAACCTGCCCAACTGGAGCACGTGCGGCGTCTCGAAGCAGAGCTCGGCGTCGCCGGCGTCCAGCCGCGCGCTGTCGCGCACCTTGGTGGCGAGCGGACGCAGCACGGGCGGAAAGCTCGCCGGATCGATCGCCGCGCGCATCGCTAGATCTCCGTCCGCGATCCCATCCACTCAGAGCAGCATGACGTCGCGGGTCGAGGAGGCGACGACGAAGATCCGCTGATTGTTTCCTCCCTTGTCCGCGGGCTGGACGAAAAACCCGGGGCGCTCGGCGCTGTAGCCCTGGGTGGTGCCGACCAACTCCTCGCCATCGAAGTAGACGACCCGGATCCGGCGGCCGGTCAGCGTGGCATTCACGTCGAACTCGTTCACCTTCTTGCGTTCTGGATTTCCGGCCAAGTCGCGCACGAAGAAGACCGACTTCAGCTCACGCAGGCGGATCTCGAGCACGTCCCCTTCGTCGGTCTGGACGTGGAAGGCGTCCTTGGTTGGCAGGAAGTCGAGGGTCTGCCCCTTGACCCGCCGCCCGTCCCGAAAGCCAGCCACCACCAGGTTTCCCTGCAAGCGCCTCTCCTCCGGCGCCGTCTTCAGAGTCACCCAGCCTCACCCTCGGCGCCCAACGAGCATAGCAAGCGTGCCGGAGCCGAGCCTCGAGCTCCGCGTTCCCTACGCGGTGGGCTAGCATCGCGATTCGGATGGAAAAGAAGCGCTTCCTCTTCGTCTCGCTCGCCGGACTGATCGGCGACATCGCCTGGCGCGCGGTCCAGGAGGGGCACGAGGTGCGCTACTGGATCGGCGCCGAAGAGGAGCGCGACATCGCCGACGGCTTCGTGCCCAAGAGCGACGATTGGGAGCGCGATGTCGAGTGGGCCGATGTCGTGGTCTTCGACGACACGCTCGGTCAGGGTACCAAGGCACAGAACCTGCGCATGCAGGGGAAGGCTGTCGTCGGTGGCACACCGTACACCGATCGACTCGAGGACGACCGCAGTTTCGGCCAGGAGGAGCTCAAGAAGGCCGGCGTCAACATCATCCCGTACCGCGAGTTCACCGACTTCGACGAGGCAATCCAGTTCGTGCGCGACAATCCGACCCGCTACGTGCTCAAGCCGTCGGGCGAAGCGCAGAACGTCAAACGGCGGCTGTTCGTCGGCGAGGAGGAGGACGGCGCCGACGTTCTGGGCGTTCTCGAGGCCTACAAGCGCGTGCTGGCGGCGCAGATCCCGGTCTTCCAGCTGCAGCGCCGCATGGCCGGTGTCGAGGTCGCGGTCGGCGCCTTCTTCAACGGCTCGCGCTTCGTGACGCCTATCAACATCAACTTCGAGCACAAGAAGCTCTTTCCCGGCAACCTCGGACCGTCGACCGGCGAGATGGGAACGGCGATGTTTTGGACCGAGCCGAACCGCCTCTACTTCCAGACCCTGGCCAAGATGGAGACTGTGCTCGCCAAGGAGCGCTTCGTCGGCTACATCGATCTCAACTGCATCGCCAACGCCAACGGCATCTATCCGCTCGAGTTCACCTCGCGCTTCGGCTATCCGACCATTTTCATCCAGCAGGAGGGGATGACGACGCCGATCGGCGACTTCCTGGCCGAGCTCGCGACCGGCGACGATCCCAAGCTCAAGGTGAAGAGCGGCTATCAGGTCGGCGTGCGGGTGATCGTGCCGCCCTAC
>CAZPYU010000254.1:0-12436 GCA_964590905.1 uncultured Thermoanaerobaculia bacterium | reverse complement strand
TCAGACCACCACGATGATCATCTCCATCCCCTCGGTGGCGATCCTCACCTCGCTGATCATCTCGCTCTGGGGCGGCTCGATCCGCTTCACGACGCCGATGCTCTTCGCGCTCGCCTTCCTGCCGATGTTCGGCATCGGCGGTTTGACCGGCCTGCCGCTCGGGCTCGCCGCCTCCGACATTCCGCTCCACGACACCTACTACGTGATCGGCCACTTCCACTACGTGGTGGCACCCGGGACCCTGTTCGCGCTCTTCGCCGGCATCTACTACTGGTTCCCCAAGGCCACCGGCCGGATGATGAACGAGAAGCTCGGCAAGCTGCATTTCTGGCCGTCGCTGCTCTTCATCAACGGCATCTTCATGCCGATGTTCGTGGTCGGTCTGGCCGGCGTCTCGCGCCGGCTCTACGACGGCGGCGCCGCGTACGACTTCGCTCATCCAGTGCTGCACTGGAACCGGTTCATGTCGTATTCGGCCTGGTGCCTGGCGCTGGCGCAGATCCCGTTCGTCATCAACTTCTTCTGGAGCATCAAGCACGGCAAGAAGGTGGGCGACAACCCGTGGGAGGCGACCACGATCGAATGGGCCGCCCCGTCCCCGCCGCCGCACGGCAATTTCCCCGAGCCGGTCGAGGCGCATCGCGGCCCCTACGACTACAGCGTGCCCGGGGCACCGCGCGATCACTCACCGCAGTGGGCGAGCTGAGGGAGGTCCGGATCATGGAGATCCCCTTCACCGTCACCGAGCGGCCCGACACGGGCTTGAACAACGGCAAGATCGGCATCTGGCTCTTCCTGGCCTCCGAGGTGATGCTCTTCGGAGCGCTCTTCGCGAGCTACCTGATGATGCGCATCGGGGCGGCCGAGTGGCCGCGCGGCGACTCGATCCTCAACGTGCCGCTGGCCACGCTCAACACCGTGATTCTGATCTCGTCCAGCGTCACCATGGTGATGGCCTGGGCGTCGCTCAAGCGCAACGAATTCGGGAAGTTCCGCCTCTTCATGGGCGGCACCGTCCTGCTCGGCTTCGGCTTCCTGATCGTCAAGTACATCGAGTACTCGGCCAAGTTCCACCACGGGCTCTTCCCGTCGACCAACACCTTCCTGGCGATCTACTTCACGCTCACCGGCCTGCACGGGCTGCACGTCATCGGTGGCATGGCGGTCAACGCCTATTTCTGGGGTCCGGGTTCGAAGCTCTGGAAAACCGATCCCGAGCACTTCACCAATCGCGTCGAGTACTCGGGCCTCTTCTGGCACTTCGTCGATCTGGTCTGGATCTTCCTCTTCCCGGTCCTCTATCTTCTGTAATCGAATGATGCGAACAGACCCGCACCGTCCTACCATTGTCATCCTGAGCGAAGCGACCCCCAGTCGGGGGCAAGCGGATCTCTGCGGCTCGAGCTGCGAGATCCTTCGCCTGCGGCTCAGGATGACAACGAGGGATGCGTCGTCAGGCTCATTCCGTAACCTCACCTGTCCAGGAGCCCGCTGATGGCCGACCACGCCGACATCGACCGCCAAGTCAAGGGCTACATCGTCGTTTTCGTTACCTTGATGGCGCTCACCGTGGTGACCGTGGCGGTCTCACGGTTGCACCTGCCGGTCGCCGCCGCCGTCACCATCGCGCTCGTCGTCGCAACGGTCAAGGGCGGGCTAGTGGCGAGCTATTTCATGCATCTCGTCTCGGAGCGCAAGCTGATCTACTGGGTGCTGGGTGTCACTGTCGCCTTCTTCTTCGCGGTGCTGCTGCTGCCGCTGTGGGGGCTCTTGGATCCAATCCGGAACTGAATCGGACCGAGTCGAGCCATGAGCCTCAAGAGCTTCCATCTCGTCTTCATCGCCTGCTCGAGCGCGCTGGCGTTTCTCTTCGGCGCCTGGGTTCTGAACAGCCCGACTCTCGCCGGTCTGCCACGGTTCGCCGGCGGGTTCGGCGCCTTCGCCGTCGGCCTGGCGTTGATCGGCTACGAGGCGTGGTTCCTGCGCTACTCGAAGGGGCAGCGATGAGATGGATGAGCAGCTCACCGGCTCCCTCCGGCCGGCCGGCGCTCGTCGCGGCCACCGCCCTGGCGCTGCTCGCCACGGCGTTCTTCGCGGCGCCGGCAGCGGCCTGTGAGGTCTGCCTCGGGAGCAGCAGCAACGGCTCGCCGCTGGTCACCGGGGCGCGGCTGGGGGTCTTCCTTCTGCTCGGCATCACCGTCGCGGTGCTCGGCGCCTTCACGAGATTCTTCTTCTATCTCCACCATCGTGCCCGGCAGGCCGAAGTCGACGGCATCGCCTCGGAATGGGCGCAACTCCAACGGAGCTCCTCCTCATGATGAGCCAATGGATGCCTCCGATCGCCTCGGCGCACGGCGCCCAGATCGACAGCTCCCTGGTCTGGGTGCATTGGCTGATGGCGATCCTGTTCGTCGGCTGGATCGGTTTCTTCACCTTCTGCCTCTGGCGCTTCCGGCGCTCGAAGAGCCCGGTGGCCAGCCACGCCGGCGTCCAGAGCCACGCCTCGAGCTGGCTCGAGGGCGCGGTCGCCGTGGCCGAGGCGATCCTCCTGATCGGGCTGGCGATCCCGCTCTGGGCGGACCGGGTAGCCGAATTCCCGGCCGAGAAGGATTCCGTTGTCGTTCGCGTGGTCGGCGAACAGTTCGCCTGGAATGTCCACTATCCCGGCCCGGACGGCATCTTCGGCAAGCGGGCGATCGACAAGATCGACGTGCAGACGAATCCGCTCGGAATCGATCGCTCGGACCCCGCCGCCCAGGACGACGTCACGACGGTCAACCAGCTGCGCCTTCCGGTCGGTAAGCCGGTCATCGTGCATCTCTCCAGCAAGGACGTGATCCACAGCTTCGGCGTCCCCGAGATGCGCATCAAGCAGGACGCCGTCCCCGGCATCGACATCCCGATCTGGTGGGTGCCCACCATCACCACCGCCGCGATGCGCCAGCAGCTCGGCAAGCCCAAGTTCGTCTACGAGATCGCCTGCGCCCAGCTCTGCGGAAGCGGTCACGCCACCATGCGCGGCTTCGTCACCGTCGAGGAGCCGGCCGACTTCCAGAAGTGGATGGACGAGCAGGTCGCGGCGGCGCAGGAATCGGGCGACGACATCTGGCAGTAGGGGCAATCGCGCCGCCGCACGCCGCGGCGCAGCTCGCGTAGACAGCAGCGGGCAGGATCAGATCCGGGAGCGCTGGAGCGCTGCCGCGAGGATGGGCTTCGCCCAGCTCGGGATTCGACTCAGCGACGCGTGCTCCACGACACTGCCGCTGGAGAGGTGCAACAGGAGCGTCGGCACGGGCACACCACCCCGCTTCGGATCCGCCTCCACGCTGTTGTCGTAGAGCCTGAGACTCCTCAGATGCGGCATGAGCCGGACGAGGTTCTCCCGACTCGTCACGTAGCGCTCGCGGATCTTCGTCTCGGCGATGGCGTGGCCGCCAGCCGCCACGCGGCTCATGACACGCTGGATGTGAAGCTCGGGCGATTCCAGTCCGACGTAGGAGACGTGAATCTCGGCATCGTTCTGCGCGCCAGCGATCAGCATGGCCGGAATGGTTTTCCCGCCGAGCGTCGTTTCGAAGGCGAAGAACTCTCCCTGCGCGAGCGCGCGTTCGAGACCGCGCCGACCGAGCTCCCAGGCGTGGGCGTTCGCCTGCTCGGCTGGCAGGCCCGGACTGCCGTCGCGGAGCTGGCGCGCGGCGGCATCCGGGTCGAAGAACTCGCCGCCGCTCGCCCGAATCGCTTCGCCGGCCACGCTGCTCTTGCCGGCGCCGTTGACTCCGGCCAGAACGACGATGCGCCTGGGCATCAGGCCCGGCTGCGGCGTGCCCGCTTCTCGGCCTTGCCGCGACCGGTGCGCAAATCGAGGGCGCCGATGGTCCTCCTAGCTACTCCGGGAGCCTGCATGCGGCTATACATGCTCTCGAACTGTCGCGTCAGTTGGTCGAGATTCGGCGCGGCGGCGTTCTCCAGCTGCACGTACCGTTCGATCGACATCAGAACCATTACCGGTTCCTCGTGCTTCGTGATCACCGCGGCGCCGCGCCGCATCACCTCACGAGAGACGGCGCCGACGCCGGTAGCCAGGGAGGTGGACGAGAACGTCGACATCCCGCTGACGGCACGACGGATTTCGGTTGGTTCCCTGTCCGCAGTTCGACTCATGACGGGTGCCTCCCGCGAAGCAAGATTACAGAACATAGCCTAAATATGCAATCTCATGAATATCTGAGGTCGGTAGGCAAGTTCCATCGTGCCCCGATATTCCGCTGGGCGCATCCTTGCCCCTGTTGGACAACTTGTGCAAGACGGACGAACGCCGGAAACTGGCGTTCGAGCCCGGCGGTTCGACTCCCGCGGACTTGCCATCCACGGCGTGAATGGATACCATTCACGCCGTGGATGATACTGCAGACGGCCGCACCAAGCCCACCGTAGCCCGGCGCGTTCTGGCCGCGCTTGTCGAGCAGCTGCGGGTGATGCCGGCCGTCGTCGTGACCGGCGCCCGGCAGACCGGCAAGAGCACGCTGGCCGAGAAGCTCACGCCGGGCGAGCGCCACTTCTCGACGCTCGACGACTTCGACGTGCTCGATCTCGCGCAGCGCGACCCCGAGGCGCTCGTCATGGGCGCCAATCCCGTGACCCTGGACGAAGTGCAGCGCGCGCCGGAGCTGTTGCTAGCCGTCAAGCGGGCAATCGACAAGCGCCGGAGGCCGGGCCAGTTCCTGCTCACGGGCTCGGCGAATCTCGCGTTGCTCAAAGGCGTCTCGGATTCGCTCGCGGGACGAGCAAGCTATCTGACGCTCTGGCCGATGACCCGCCGGGAGCAGCTCGGGCTCGGCCGTTGCGGTCTCTGGGAAGAGCTGATCGCCACCCCTGGTCTGCTCTGGCCGCAGCTCCTCTCCGAGGCCGACTCGCGCGCGGAAGACTGGCGGGCACTTGCGCGCCGCGGCGGCTATCCGACTCCGGCGCTCCACCTGTCGCGCGCCGCCGACCGCGCGATCTGGTTCGAGGGCTACGTGCGCACCTATCTCGAACGCGACCTGCGGGCACTTTCGGCAATCACCGCGCTCCCCGACTTCCGCCGCTTGATGCGCGCGACCGCGCTCCGGCTCGGCCAGCTCGTCAATCAGACCGAGCTCGGCCGCGACGTGGCTCTTCCCCAGGCGACAGTGCACCGCTGGCTGAATCTCCTGGAAACGTCGTACCTCCTCGTTCGCGTCCCCGCCTTCGCCGTGAATCGCACCAAGCGGCTGATCAAGACGCCCAAGCTCTACTGGGGCGATGTCGGACTAGCCCTGCACCTCGCTGGAGAACCGGAGCCGGCGGGCGCGCACCTCGAGAACCTGGTGCTCGCCGATCTGCTCTGCTGGCGCGACAGCCGTGCGGAGCCTGCCGAGGTTCATTACTGGCGAACAACGACGGGAGAGGAGGTCGATCTGGTGGTCGAGTCCGCGGGGAGTCTCTTGCCGATCGAGGTCAAGGCCATCAGCCGGCCCCGCCTCCGCGACGCCGCAGGCCTGCGCGCCTTCCGCGCCGAGTACGGCAAGAAGGCCCGCTCGGGCCTTCTCCTCCACACCGGCAGCGTCACCCAGTGGCTCACCCCGGACATCCTCGCCGTGCCCTGGTGGCGGGTCGTGTGAGAGCGAGCGACGGACAGAGAGAGTTGTTTGGCAAAACCGAGTTTGTGTACGAGATCGCTTGCGCCTAGCGCCGCGGAATTGGTCAGGACCGCAGACGCGCCTTGGTCACCATCGAGGAGCCCGCCGACGGATTCGTCGCGCGAGCTCATGAGCTTCTGAGGACGTAACGCCCGGTCTTCTTGCCCCCCACCTTTTCCACCAAGCCCGCCTCCAGCAGCGGGCGCAGCAGATCCATCGCACCCTGTTTGGAAATAGCGAGAGCGCTCCAGATCTCGCTCGGGGCCATGCTGCGGTGATCGCGCAGGAGGTTGAGCAACTGCTCCTGGCGGGGGCGCAGCACCAGCTTGACGGACGCCCTCACGTTGAAGGTCTGCGCTCGCAACCAGACGCGCTCCAGCGTCTGGCGCAGCCCTTCGGCGCAATACTCCAGCCAGCCGGACAGATCCTCGCCCGCTTTCCGCACCGCTTGCAGCTCCTCGTAATAGCGTGGCCGATCCTCCCAGTAGTGCTCGTCGATGGAAAATGCGGTGCGTGTCGAAGCCGCGCCGATAGAGCTCCCGCAACGCGGCTACGGCCTCCACCTGCGACAACAGCCGCGCCGAAAGGGTGAACTGCGGTCGATAGGCCATGCGATGAGTAAAGCGTAAGTCAAGTAATGAGTCAGGCCGGCGGCGGGTGAACAGGTCGGGGTCGCGGCCGCGGCGCCGGGACTCGATCAGCTCAGGTCGCTCGAGCAGTGCGAGGTCCCCCTTCAGCTGCTATTCCTGGGGCAGGCCTTCCAGGGCCGTCATCACACCATCACGATGAGCGAACGAGCTCGGCGGCGGGGGTCTCTGGCGCCTAGTTTCCGCCCGGAGACTTCAAGTACTTGAGCATCTCCGAGTCCGTCGTGAGGATGAGCCAGGTCTTGTCGTCGAGGCTCGAGCTCAGCGTCTCCATCGTCTTCCAGAACTGGTAGAACTCGACATCCTTGTTGTAGGCGCGTGCGTAGATCGCCGTGGCCTGGCCGTCGGCCGCGCCCTTCAGTTCCTGCGCGGAGCGATAGCCGGATGACGATGCCGCGAGCACGTCGCGTTCCTTCTGGCCGCGGATCTCGGCGGCGCGGCCCTGTCCCTCGGAGCGACTGCGCTCGGCGATGCGCTTGCGCTCGGAGATCATTCGCTCGAAGACCTTCTGCTGCACGGTCTCCACGTAGTTGATGCGCTTGAAGCGCACGTCCACGAGCTCGATTCCGAACTCGGGCGTAATCTTCGCCGCCTTGTCGAGGATGATCTGCGCGATCTTCGAGCGTCCGGTCGTGATCTTCGCCATGGCCTCGGCGGCGCCGATCCCTTCGAGCTCCTCGGTCGTCAGGAAGGTCCGATTGCTCGAGCGCACCACCTCGATCAGGTCGAAAGAGGCCACGGCATTGCGGGTCTCGCCGTCCACGATGTCGTCGAGGCGGCTCTGCGCTCCGCGCTCGTCGCGCACGGCCTGGTAGAAGCGCAGCGGGTCCACGATGCGCCAGCGTGCATAGGTGTCGACCCAGATGTACTTCTTGTCGCGGGTCGGGATCTCGGTGGCGTCGCCGTCGTACTCGAGCCAGCGCTTGTCGAAGCGGTGGACGACCTGTATGAACGGCAGTTTCACGTGCAGACCAGGCTCCTTGACGAGCCCGCCCACGGGCCGTCCGAACTGGACGAGGATGACCTGCTCCGTTTCGCTCACTGTGTAGACAGCGGCGTTCAGGACGAACAGCGCGGCGAGCGACGCAGGAAGCAGCCACAGGCGCTTCACGGGGCCACCCCATTCCGCCCGCCGTCGAGCTGGAGCAGCGGCAGGACGCTCCGGGCCTTGTCGTCGAGGACGACCTTCTTGCCGATCTTGGGCATCAACTCCCGCATCGTCTCGAGGTACATCCGCTTGCGTGTCACCGCCGGAGCCTTTCGGTATTCCTCGTGCAGCGCATCGAAACGCTTCGCGTCGCCCTCGGCATTGTTGACGCGCTCGAGGGCGTAGCCTTCGGCGGCGCGCACCGCCTGCTCGGCCTCGCCCTTGGCCTTCGGCACGGCGCTGTTGTACTCGGCCCAGGCATCGTTGATGGCACGCTCCTTCTCCTGGATGGCCTGGTTGACCTCGTTGAAGGCGGGTTTCACCAGGTTGGGCGGGTTCACGTCCTGTAAGACCAGCTGCTGCACCTCGATGCCGATCCCGTAGAGGTCGCACAGGCGTTGCAGCTCCTCCTTGGCCTGGAGCGCCACCTCCTCGCGCCCGATGGTCAGCACCTCGTCGACGCTGTGGTCGCCGACGACCAAGCGCATCGCGGCCTCGGACATGTAGCGGAACGTCTCGGGCACGTCGCGCACGTGGAAGAGGTACTGGCGCGGATCCTTGATACGGAACTGGACGATCCACTCCACCACAGCCACGTTCAGGTCGCCGGTCAGCATGACCGACTCGCCGAGGGTCTCGGGCGAATCGGGGCTGTACTCGGAACGCGCCGCGGCCCGCAACGTCCGGAATCCGAACTCCATCTTGAGTTGGCGCTGTACCGGCACTTTGGTCACGGTTTCGACACCGAGGGGGATCTTGAGATGCGGCCCCGGGTCGGTCGTCCGCGCGTACGCCCCGAAGCGCTGGACGACCGCCACCTCGTCGGGCTCGACCTGGTAGTAGCCGGTGAAGAGCAGCAGGCCTACTACCACGGCGATCGCGATCAAGCGCAGTACGGTCGGATTGAGCTGCGGCAACGGCGGCATGCGGATGCCGCCTCCGTCGATGTCGATAATGCCCTGACCCCAGCCGTTTCTTGCCATGACCAGAGTTTATGCGAAAGCCGCGGCCGTAATCAGGAGCACTTCGCTCGCAGCGACCCATCCGCTGGCGCCTCGATGGCGCCGGCCGCGAGCGCGACGCGCAGGAGGACGAATTCGGCCGGCCGCAGCGGCGCGAAGCCGACTTTGATCTGGACACGCCCGGCGGCGATCTCTTTAGCCGTCATCGTCGTGCGATCGCAGCGCGCGAAGTGGGCCTCTTCCGGCCTCGCCCCCTGGAAGGCGCCCTGGCGGAAGAGCTCGTGGTGGATGGACGAGCAGGTCGCCACGGCGCAGCAGAGCGAAGGCGACGACATTGGGCGGTAGAGCGCTGCGTCTCTTTCGCATGTAGTGAAGGCTGGCAGTTCCTAGGCAAGTCGTCGCTACCTGCACAGAAAAGTCGAACTTCCTTGCATGTACCCATCGGCACTCAGCCGCGGGCGGCGCGTTTCCGGCGCTCGAGGTAGTCGGCAGGGCGGAGAATCAGGATGCCCGCCACGCGTTGGCCGTAGCTCCGGCTGAAGGCGCGGCGGTCACCCGAGAGGAGATGGGTGGCGCGGCCGGCGATCGCGGCGCGCAAGACCGGCCGGTCGCTCTCCGGCAGCCGACTCTCGCCTTCCGGGTCGAGCGCCGCAGCGGGATCCGCGACGCGCTCGATTCTCTGGAGCAGGACCTCGAGCCGGGCGCGGGGCTCGGCAGCCTCCAGGTTCCGACGCGCCTCTTCGATCACATACTCGGAAGCCAGCAGACGCACCCCCCGCCGGTGCCAGAGCTTCGCGAGGCCGCTCTCCAGCGAATAAACAGCCGAGAAGAGGACGTTGGCGTCGAGGAAGATCCGGTCCACGCCTCAGGGCCGCTGGTGCGGAATCGCGTCGGGATCGAGCCCGAGCGCGGTCACCAGGCGGCGCGCGCGCTGGTAGTCACGCTTGTCGACAGCGTTCTCGAGCAGCAGTTCCGCCCGCCGCTCGGGCGAGTAGATCTCGACCGGGAGCGCCACCGCCAGCCGTAGGCGCACGCCGCCACCAGCGTCCTCCTCGATCAACACCAGCGAACCCTCGGTGAGACCGAGCCGCTTGCGAACGGGTGCGGGCAGCACCAGCGTTCCTCGCTTGCCGATGATCGCGGTGGTAGCGGGGGTCGTCATCTCGTCCTCCGAGTAGCAGAATATCAGAGTCTCAGATATACAGTCTGTCTGCTTACTTGCTCGGCGAAGCGTACTCCACCAACTGCTTCACCGAGTGCCGGGAGCTTCCATTCACGGCCTGAGTGGCGTGGGCTGTGAAGGCGATCGACGGACGCGATGCCCCTCAGCCATTCGAGGGCGGCGTCTTCGACCACGGATTCGATGAAGTGGCTCGTGCCATCCGCTTCATGCTCGCAGCCAGTGCTCGACGGGCTGCGAGAGAAAGTCCTCCACCGCGATCCCGTCCGCCCCGACGAGAAGAGTGCGCTTCGGCTCGAACGCCTGCGCGAAGGCGGCCAACCCGGGAAGCGCATCGCGCGCGCGTCCGCTCTTCACTTCGATGGCGACAGTGCGGCGCCTGGCGCGCAGGATGAAGTCCACCTCGCGGTTGCGCTCGCGCCAGTAGAAGAGCTCGCAGACGCCCCGGGCCGCCGCGTTGGCCAGATGCGCGCCGACCGCCGATTCCACCAGGCGCCCCCGGAACTCCCGATCGGCGCGCGCCTCCGCCGGCGAGAGTCCCGCCTGCGCCGTCATCAGTCCGGTGTTCAGCACTTGCAGTTTGGGGCTCGAACCGCGGCTGCGCACCGCCTGCCCGGCGAACTTTGGAATGCCCGCGAGCATGCCGGCGCCGGCCAGGAGATCGAGATAGTGCGCGAGCGTGGTCGTGTTGCCGGCGTCTTGGAGCTGGCCCAGCATCTTGGTGTACGAGAGCACCTGCCCCGAATAGCGGCAACCCAGGTCGAACAGCCGCCGCAGCAGCGCTGGCTTGTCTACGCGGGTGAGCAGCAGCACGTCGCGGGAGATCGTGGTCTCGACCAGCGCATCGAGCACGTAGCGCCGCCAGCGCGCGGGATCACGGACGAGCGGCGCCGCGCCCGGATAGCCGCCGAAGAACAGGTACTGCTCGATCGAAAAGCCGAACGCCTCGCGCATTTCGGCGAACGACCAGTGCGGCAGGTGCAGGATTTCTAAGCGCCCGGCGAGACTCTCCGACAGGCCGCGCTGCACGGGGAGCGGCGCCGAGCCGAGGAGCACTACGGAAAGTGGCAGGCGCTCGCGCGTGTCCTCGTCCCACAGCCGCTTCACCGACTCCGACCAGCCGGGGATCTTCTGCACCTCGTCCAGCGCGAGGATGGCGCCGCGCTTGCCGGCCGTCGTGGCCGCGAGCCGTGCGCGCTCCCATTGCGCGGCGAGCCAGGCCGCATCCCGCAAGGCGGGCTCGTCCGCGGAGACGAAGACCGCGGGGCGCTTCAGGCCCGCCAGCACCTGCTCGACGAGGGTGGACTTGCCGACCTGACGCGGCCCGGCGACCACCTGCAGCAGGCGCCGCGGCTCCTTCAGGCGCGCGGCCAGGGTCGCGGCGTATTCCCGCTGGAACGCGGGGGTTGACGATTTACTCACCATGTTGAGTATTGTTACTCACTACTCTGAGCGAGAGCAAGGAGGGGCCCGGAGGGGCGAGGGCGGCTTGCTCGACGACGGATTCAGCGAAGGATTGACTCACGTCGTCTCCCAGAGCGCGCGCAGAGGTACCGCGTACATCCCGTCGCCGAAACTTGCGCCGGTTTCACCGTCGAAGAGCACCACGCCGGAGGTGAAGCGTTCTCCTGACGCCCAGGCGGCGCTGCTCATCCGTCTTGTCTAGCGTTACCCCGAGACCGTGGAGCGCCTCGCCGCAATTTGAGCTTCGCCCTAGCCGACGCGCGCCGGCGTCTCGCCACGGCACAAATCTCGGGTCTGCGAACGTTGGTCCGTAGGTCGACGCGGTGGCTCCCGCGACGTCAGCCTTCCGGGAGCGGACGGATGCGTACCCCGCGTTCGGTGAGTGTGACGAAAGATCGCTGAAGCTCGCCGTCGAGTCTCGCGACGAGCTCCACGACCTCCGCCGCGATCGCCAAGCGGTCGCTGGCGGGATAGCGCAGGAGCAGAACCCCGCGTGCTCCCTGCCCTTCGGCGAACACGAGTCGACCGAAGTCCTTCTCCTCCGTGATGACGACCGCTCCGGCCTGTTGCGCTCGAGCGAGGACTTCCGGATCGGGTGTGCGGGGAGCTTCCTCCGCGACGGCCCAGACACGATAGCCAGCGCCGCGCAGGGATCGGACGACAGCGAAATCGCAGCTCTCGTCGGCGACGAAGTGAAGACCGCTCGTCAAGGCCGCGGTGTAGCGGGCGCCAGGTGCTCCTCGAAGGAGACGGTATCCGCGGCATAGGCGAGTCCCGCGCGAATGTCCTCGACAGTGAGCCGCGGGTAGGCGTCGAGCAGATCGGCTTCGGAGGCCCCTTCCGAGAGCTTGCGCAAAATGAGCTCGACGGGAATGCGCGTACCGCCAATGACTGGCTTGCCGAGCATGACGGCGGGATCGATCTCGATGCGGTCAGCGATTCTCATGGCGCGGCACCGTGGCTCTCCAGAGCGAAATCATTGTACCGCCAGCCCGCCCTCTCTCTCGCGGCGCCCTGGTGGCGGGTCTCGTGAAAGCGCTCGACCGACGCAGCGAGAGGTCCGGCATTTCCGAGCTCGTCTACGAGATCGCCTGCGCCCAGCTCTGCGGCCTCGGCCACGACCGGATTCGCGGCTTCGTCACCATCGAGGAGCTCGGGGGGTGCCGGCTGAATCGCAAACGACGTGGGTTCAATCGTTTGCCGTTCGGCTGGCACCAGTTCCGGGCTTAGTTCACGCTTGGTGCGCGTGAAGGCGCACGCCGAGGGCGCGCGCCACCTTCAGCACGGTATCGAACCGGGGCTTCGCGCCCGGCGCGAGCGCCTTGTAGAGGCTCTCTCTTCCGAGGCCTGCCTCCTTGGCGACTTGCGCCATGCCTCGG
>CAZPYU010000253.1:0-2764 GCA_964590905.1 uncultured Thermoanaerobaculia bacterium | reverse complement strand
TCGATCGTGGCCGGAATCCCGGCTGCGGCGAGCCGCGCGGCAAGGAATTCGGCGCCGGCGACCTCGTCGGGATCGGGATGGCTGGTATCGACGCGAACGTACTCCTGGAGCAGTCGGACCTCCGAGTACTGTTCGAAGTCGACTCCCGCCCAGAGCTCCTGGTTTGCGGTGACGGCGGCGAACTCAGCGGGCGGAATCGGTTGCGAATAGCGGTGCAGGAGGAGAGCGGCGGCGCCGGCGGCGGCGAAGCTCGCCCAGAGTGCCAGGCGGGCGCTGTTGCGAACCGCGGAAGCGATCGGGCTCCGCGCTGTCTCGGGCATCGGGTGAGCCGAATCTACCATTGCGGCGAGCGCGCGGCGGGAGCGACAAGAACCGCCACGAGACGAGGTAGGCTGCCGTGCGATACACAGTACGGATGGGACGCCGCAGTGTCGACTGCCGAGCTCGCGATCGAATCGAGTCAGACTCAACGGCTGCGACGAGCGACGCTAGCGGTGGCGACGCTGCCAGCGCTAGCGCTCCTCGGGGCCGAGCGCTTTCTGTTCGGCGATCTCGGCGGCTTTCCACTCGACGACGCCTGGATCCACCTCCAGTTCGCGCGCCAGCTGGCCGCCGGCGCCGGGCTCGGCTTCAACCCGGGCGAGTTGGTGGCGGGCACGACGGCGCCCCTCTTCACCGCCCTCGTCGCCCTCTGCACCGCGCTTCCCGGCTCGATCTATCTCTGGGTGAAGCTCCTCGGGCTGGCGGCGCACGTCGTCACGCTCGATCTCACCTTTCGCCTCGCGCTGCGGCTCGACTCGAGCCCCCGGCGCGCCGCGGTCGCAACGCTCCTCGTCGGCACCACCGACTGGCTAGTCTGGTCGGTCGGCTCGGGGATGGAGATCGGTCTCTTCAACGCCTTGGTGTTGGCCGGTCTCCTCCGCCAGATCGCCGAGCGCCGAGCGCGCTCCGGTCCACCAATAGCCTTTCTGCTCTTCGCGCTCGCCGCGCTGGTGCGCCCAGAAGGGCTACTCCTTCTGCTCCTCGCGGCGCTCGATCGCGCCCTGGTCGGCACACCCGACGCGGGTGGCTGGCGGATCGACGCCAATGCTTGGCGATTGATTGGCGTGGGCCTGCTCGCTGCGGCGATTCTCCTGGTGCCGGTCGCGATCCTCTTCGCGGCGCTCTCCGGCTCCCCTTGGCCGACGACGCTCGGCGCCAAAGCGGGCGGATCGGAGCTCGGAGTCCCCCAATGGCGCAACTTGGCGCGGGTGCTCGAGCTCGTCTTCGCTTCGCAGCCGTTGCCCACCCTGCTCGCCGCCGCGGGCGCGGTCGAGCTGGCGCGGCGGGCGGGCGGCCGCCGGGACGCCGGCCTGTTGCTGCCGCTCTGGACGATCGCGCTCCCGCTTGGCAGCGCAACGCTCGCCGGAGCTGGCGAAATGCCGATGGGTAACTTCGGTCGCTACTTCTTCCCGCTCTTTCCGCCGCTGGTGCTGCTGGCGCTCGTCGGGCTCTCTCCGCTCCGCTTCGAGCGTGTCCGCGGCCTCGCCTTGGGCGAACGGTTGCGCCTGCCGCTGGGAGTCGTCGCGCTGCTGGCGCTCTTGGCCGTTCCGCTGCCGCGCACTGCGCGCATCGTGCCGCTGGCGCTCCTCGCTCGCGAGAACGTGGAGCAGAGCGACCGCGCCGCGGCGCGCTGGCTGGCGGCGAACGCAGCGCCGAGAGCTCTCGTTGCGGTGTGCGACATCGGACTCGTCAAGTACGAGCTGCCCAATCCGATCCTCGATCTCGCCGGCATCGCCCAGCCGGAGCTACAGCGCTACTTGACAGAGCGCGCGGCGCGCGACGGCTCGCCCTGGCCCGACGCGCTCCTCGGTTGGATCGAACGCCATCGCCCCGCCTACGTCGTCGTCTACCCGCGCTGGTTTTCCCGCCTCGCGGCAGAGCCGGACCGCTTCCCGGTGCTCGCCCGCTTTAGGATTCGCGACAACGTGGCGATGGCGGGCGACGAGCTGGTCGTCTACGCCACCCCCTGGACGCGCGAGGAGACGACGCCGTGAACCCCGTTCCATACCTCGACCTGGCGCGCTCGCGAGCGCGCATCGAAGGGCCGCTAGCCGAGCGGTGGCAGCGAATCCTGGCCGGGAACGCCTTCGTGCTGGGGCCCGAGGTCGCCGAGTTCGAACGCGCCTTCGCCGCCTTCCTCGGCGCGGGAGAGGTCGTGGCGGTGGCCAACGGAACCGATGCCCTGGTGGTCGCTCTGCGCGCCCTCGACCTCGCTGCGGGCGACGAGGTGATCGTCCCGGCGTTCAGCTTCTTCGCCACCGCCGAAGCCGTCGTCCTGGCGGGGGGAGTCCCGATCTTCGCCGACATCGTTCCGGAGACGTTCAATCTCGATCCGGCCGACGCCGCCTCGCGGGTCACCGAACGGACGGTCGGAATCGTCGGCGTCCACCTCTACGGCCGCCCGTTCGCCGCCGACCTTCTGCGTGAGCTCTGCGCACATCGCGGTCTCTTCCTCGTCGAGGACGCGGCGCAAGCGCAAGGGGCGAGGAGTCGCGGACGCCGGGTCGGCACTTTGGGCGATCTGGCGGGATGGAGCTTCTATCCGACCAAGAACCTCGCCGCGATGGGCGACGCGGGCGCCGTGTCGGGCGCCGACGCGGAGCGCATGCGGCGCGTGCGGCGTCTCGCCAACCACGGTCAGAGCGAGCGCTACACGCACGTCGAGGTCGGCACCAACAGTCGGCTCGACTCCCTCCAGGCGGCGGTGCTCAATCTGCGCCTG
>CAZPYU010000252.1:0-8677 GCA_964590905.1 uncultured Thermoanaerobaculia bacterium | reverse complement strand
TCGAAGAGGAGCGCTTTCAACGCCCTCTCCGGGTCGCCCTTGGGGGGCGGGATGTCGGTCACGATCCGCTCGAGGAGCTCGTCGACGCCGACGCCGGTCTTAGCCGAGACCAGCACCGCGTGGGTGGCATCGATGCCGACCACCTGCTCGATCTGCTCCTGAGCGCGCTCGGGCTCCGCCGATGGCAGGTCGATCTTGTTGATGACCGGCAGGAGCTCGAGCCCGCCGTGCACCGCGAGGTAGGCGTTGGCGAGCGTCTGCGCCTCGACGCCCTGCGAGGCATCGACCACCAAGAGCGCCCCCTCGCACGCCGCCAGCGAGCGCGAGACCTCGTAGCTGAAGTCGACGTGGCCGGGGGTGTCGATCAGATTGAAGACGTATGTCTCGCCGCTCTGGGCGCGGTAGTCGAGCCGCACGGCGCGCGCCTTGATGGTGATGCCGCGTTCGCGCTCGAGGTCCATGTCGTCGAGCACCTGAGCGTGCATCTCGCGTTGTGAGAGCGCACCGGTGCGTTCGAGGATCCGATCGGCCAACGTCGACTTGCCGTGGTCGATGTGGGCGATGATCGAGAAGTTGCGGATCTTCGAGATCGGATGCATGGCGAGCCGCGGCCGGCGCCGGGTGGAGCGGCGCTACGCGCGGCAGGCGCGCAGTCTAACGAAGGTCGACGAACGTTACGGGACGGCGCTCGACCACTGGGCGAGCGACGCGATGCCCGCCTCGAAGCCGTTGGCGAAGATCTGCGCCGAGGGCGGAGGGGGAGGCGGGCTCGACGAAGTGGCGCCCGAGTTGGGATCGACCATCAAAGAGGAGACGTCGACGACCTCGAAATCGCTGCCTTGGATGGCGCCGATCTCGTGCAGCACGTCGTTGTCCCAGCTCTCGTTGGGGATGCCGGAGATGAACCAGTCGCCGCCGTTGTCGGCGACCATCATGCCGTACTTCTTGAGGGCGGTGAGGATCGTCCGCGCGTGCGGCGAGAAGCCGCCGAGGTCGACACCGGCCTTGAGTCGGACACGCAGACCCATCGACGGGTAGTCGGGATTGGTAGTGCTCCCAGCCTCGTGCCGCGCCGGCCAGCGGTACGCTTGGCGCGTCGGAGCCACCGTGAAGCGCAGCGCGTGGCGGATCTCGCCGGCGACGACCTCTTCGAAGCGCACCAGGCCCGCCAGGATCGGCAGACCGGCGGCGTCGCCCGAGGTCCAGGTGTCGGGGCGCAGGGCGTTCGAATTCAGGTCCCACTTGGCCCCCGACGCCGCGCACCAGCCGTTCGACGGCGCGTCGCAGCCGTTCTCGCCGTCCGGATAGGTGTAGTAGAGCTCCCAGAGGATGCACGTCCCCGCCTGCACGAGGAGCACGTGGCGATCGCCGTTGGCGGCCCCCGGCTCGCCCTCGATCTGCGGATCGGGCGGAATCGGGTAGGGGCCGGCATCGCTCTCGTCGGGCCAACCCAGATCCTCGAAGTCGATGGCGACGAGCGCTTGAGACTGGGGTACCGCGTCGAACGGGATGCCGATCTTGCCGCCGTCCCAGAGGCCGGAGCCGAAGTCGGGGTGGAGGCCGGCGTTGGGGTTCATATTCGAGAGGATCGCCGCCGAGTTGGCGTCGACCGGCAGGCCGTCGATCGGCACGTTCCAGATGTTGTTCGCCGGGAAGATCGGGCAGCCGTTGATCGTCTGCTGAGCGCTGGCAGCCCCAGCAACGCAGACCAGAACGACGCAGAGAGCCCGTCTCACGAACATCGACTCCACCTCCAGAAGAACTCTCGTGATTCTGCCCGCTGCGCTCGGCGCTCGCCGTGAGGCCGGTCACAGCCGCGCTGCGGAATTTGTTGCGCTACGCTGCCAGAATCGCGCCGATGTCGGAGCTCGAGCTACCCCAACCGATCGCGGCGCTCTGCCGCGACCTGGGAGCAGCCGGCGGGCGCGCGCTGGTCGTCGGCGGCTGGGTGCGCGACCGGCTGCGCGGAGTCGCTTCGACCGACTACGACCTCGAGGTCTACGGCATCGAGCCCGACTCCCTCCGCCCCCTCCTCGCTGCGCACGGCTCGCTGCATTCGGTGGGCGAAGCGTTCGCGGTCTACAAGCTGAAGTTGAACGGCGCCGACGAGCTGCCGGCGCTCGACGTCGCGCTCCCCCGTCGCGAGTCGAAATCGGGCTCCGGCCACCGCGGCTTCGTCGTCTCCGGCGATCCGACGCTCTCGCCTGCCGCGGCAGCGCGCCGGCGTGACTTCACTGTCAATGCGATCGCCTTCGATCCGTTGAGCGAAGAGCTCATCGATCCGTACGGCGGCGCTGCCGATCTCGAGCGCCGGCTCCTGCGCGCGGTCGACGCCACGACCTTCGGCGACGACAGCCTGCGCGTGCTACGCGCGGTGCAGCTCGCGGCGCGACTCGAATTCGCGATCGAGCCCGCGACTGCGGCGCTCTGCCGCACGATCGCTCTCGACGACTTACCCGCCGAGCGGATCTGGGGTGAGGTCGAGAAGTGGCTCCTGGGCTCGCGGCAACCATCGATCGGCTGGCAGGCGGCGCTGACTTTAGGCGTCGTCGACAAGCTCTGGCCGGAGTGCGCGGTGCTGGTCGGCTGCGAGCAGGAGCTCGAGTGGCATCCGGAGGGCGACGTCTGGACGCACACCGGCCTCGTTCTCGACGCGGCGCGACCGCTCGCCCACGAGCTCTCGCCGGCCAAAGCGCTAGCGCTCCTTCTCGCCACGATCGCCCACGACTTCGGCAAGCCGGCGACCACTCGATTCGAGAACGGGCGACTCCGCTCCCCCGGGCACGAGGCGGCCGGAGTCGCCCCCGCAGAGAGCTTTCTCGCTCGCCTCAACGTCCACACCGTGAGCGGCTACGACGTGCGCTCCCAGGTCAAGGCGCTCGTCCAGCACCACTTGGCGCCGACTCACCTCTGGAACTCCGAGCGCTCCGGCGCCCCGGTCTCGGACGGAGCGCTGCGCCGGCTCGCCAGGCGGGTCGACCCCGACCTCCTGCATCGCCTGGCGCTCGCCGACACCCGCGGGCGCGGCAGCGCGCCCTCTTCGCCGGCGCCCGACTGGCTCTGGGGGCGGATGCAAGCGCTGGACGTCGCCGACGGTGCGCCGAAACCGCTTCTACTCGGTCGTCACCTCCTGCCGCTGGGCATCTCGCCCGGGCCCGAGATGGGACGTCTCCTCGCCGCCGTCTACGAGCTCCAGCTCGACGGCGCGGTCTCTAACCTCGAACAGGCGCTGGCCGCGGCGCGCCGGCTTGGCGGGACTCAAACGCCCGTGAGCGGCGCGCCCGCGGCGATCGACTCGACCGAGTAGCGCTGGGCGAGGATCGTCGGCGTCCAGAGGTCGGCCGGCAGGTCGGCTTTGCGCAACAGGTGGACCACGAAGTCGCGCGCCGCCGGGAGCTGTGCCCAGACCGCGGGGAGGAAGGTCGCGCGGCGAGAGCCGAGCTCGAGAACCAGCCCGTCGATGCCCGGGCGCAGCGCGGCGAGCAGCTCCTCTCTGGTGCCGGAAGGAAGCGGGGAGAGCGGAGAGAGGACGGAGATCTCGATCGTCAGCCGCGACAGCTCGTCGACCGCGATCGGTTCGAAACGCACGTCGGCGAGCGCCGCGGCGCGGGCGTTCGCCGCCACGTCTTCGCCCAGAGCCCGACGCGCTGCGATCGAACCGATGCAGCCGCGCAGCTTCTCGGCGGAGTGGAGCGTCACGAAGCTCGCGCCCAGCTCTCCCAGGCGCCCGCTAGCAGCCTCCGCGGGTAGATCGTAGATCTCTCCCCGCACCGCGGCGACGACCTCCCGGCGCGCGACCGCCGCCAGGATGGCTCGCTCTGTCGCGTTCACTTCAATCAAGTGCGAAGGCTCCGTAGCCGACCACCCGGTCTCGTCCGCCCGCCGTGTCGCCCGAGTTGCGTAGATCGATCTCGTGGGCAGCGAGACCGCGAGCGCGTGCTGCCCAGAGCATTCCGCGCAGGGGATGTCGCCCACAGGCGTCGGTCTCGCCGATCCGCTCGCAGTCGAGCGCCACGATCGCCGCACTCGTGGCGCTGTCGCGCGCGCGGGCAGAGTCGTAGTCCAAGTAGTGCGAGAGATCGGTCGAGACGACGACCAGCGTCTCGTCGCCGCCCCAGAGCCGATCGAGCGCCGCAGCGACGACCTCTGGCCGCGCGTCGCCCACCGCCAACGGCACCAGCGTGAAGTCGCCGAGCACGACCTGGAGGAAGGGCAGCTCGACCTCGAGCGAATGCTCGCGGGCGTGGGGGCGATCGCTGGTCACGACCGCAGGGAGATCGGCCAACGCCGCGCGCGCCGCCACGTCGACGGCAATCTCTCCGAGCGGGGTGCGGAAGCTCGTCCAGGCGGGCAGCGCCAAGCCGTCGAACGGCACGAAGTGCGAGGGACCGAGGAGCACCACGCGCCGGATCCGATCGCCGCCGGAAGTGAGGGCGCGGAATGCGCTCCCGGCGATCGGGCCCGAGTAGACGTAGCCGGCGTGCGGCGCTACGAGTGCTTTGGGGGGCCGCCCGGAGGCTGGCTGGTCCCCTCCTAGATACAGTTCGACCTCGGCGCGCAGCTGGCGCGGATCGCTGGGATAGAAGCTGCCCGCCACCGCGGGCGGTCGGACGCCGCTCATCTCACCTCCGGTCCGAGTCGGGGAATGCAGGCGTAAGCTCCGGCCGTTACTCCGGGTAACCGCGCCCGACTCGGAACGATTCCGACCATGGAACCGACCCTCCCCATCGCCCCGCCGCGCTCTGCCACCGTGCCGACCCGCTACTGGCACCGTCTCGACGACGGCCGGGTGCAGTGCGACGTCTGTCCGCGCTTCTGCAAGCTGCGCGACGGCCAGCGCGGACTCTGCTTCGTCCGCGCCGCCGAGGGCGGCGAGATCGTGCTCACCACCTGGGGGCGCTCGTCGGGGTTCTGCATCGATCCGATCGAGAAGAAGCCGCTCAACCACTACCTCCCTGGCACCCCCATCCTCTCCTTCGGCACCGCCGGCTGCAACCTGGCGTGCGAGTTCTGCCAGAACTGGGACATCTCGAAGTCGCGCGAGATCGACACCCTCGCCGACGCCGCGACGCCGGAGACGATCGCTCGCGCCGCCAAGTCGCTCGGCTGTCGAGCGGTGGCGTTCACCTACAACGATCCAACGGTCTTCCTCGAGTATGCGATCGACGCCGCCGATGCCTGCCGGGCGGAGGGTGTCGCCGCGGTGGCGGTGACCGCCGGCTACATCCAGCCCGACCCGCGCCGCGACCTCTACGCCCACATCGACGCCGCCAACGTCGACCTCAAAGGCTTCACCGAGGAGTTTTACAAGAAGACCTGCCACGGCCATCTCGAGCCGGTCAAGGAGACGCTCGTCTACCTGAAGCGCGAGACATCGGTCTGGTTCGAGGTGACGACCCTCCTCATTCCCGGCCTCAACGACTCCGATGCCGAGCTCGACGCCATGACCGGCTGGTTCGCCACCGCGCTTGGCCCCGACGTGCCGCTCCACTTCACCGCTTTTCACCCCGACTACCGGATGCTCGACCGCCCGCCGACGCCGCCCGCGACGCTGACCCGGGCGCGCCGGATAGCGCTCGGCAACGGCCTGCGCTACGTCTACACTGGCAACGTCCACGACGAGGCCGGCGGTTCGACCCACTGCGCCGGTTGCGGCGAAGTGGTGATCGGACGCGATTGGTATCGGCTCACCCGCTGGCAGCTCGACCCCGCCGGTCGCTGCGCGAGCTGTGGGGCCCCAGTCCCCGGCCGCTTCGAGGCGCGCCCGGGGAGCTGGGGCGCCAGGCGCCGGCCGGTGCGGCTGGCCGAGTTCGCCGCTTTGACTGCGTACGAGGACAGCCTCGAGCCTGTCCCCTCACCCCACTTCGAAGTGTAGGGTCTCCGACTCGCGCTGCCGTTACACTCTCGCCCGGCTTCGCGAACCGTTGCGGAAGAGAGGTGGAGAGTGTGGTGGTAGCGCCGAAGAGCCGTTGGAACGCCAGGCAAGCGCGCCGCGCGGCGGCGGCAACCGCGCCCCCCGAGCTCGGGCTCCGGGTCTACTCCTCGCGCCTCCTGGGCGCCGACCCGAGGCTCGTCTTCGCCGGCGGCGGCAATACCTCGGTCAAGGCGACCTTCTCGAATCTCTACGGCGAAGCTGTCAAAGCGCTCTTCGTCAAGGGGAGCGGCGCCGATCTCGCCGCGGTCGAGGCGCGAGATTTCACGCCTCTCCCGCTGGCTCCGACCCTGCGTCTGCTCGACCTGCCGACTCTCGTCGACGGCGAGATGATGCGCGAGCTGCTGCGGCTGCGGCTCGATCCCGAAGCTCCGCCGCCGTCGGTCGAAGCGCTGCTGCACGCGCTGCTGCCGTTCCGTTACGTCGATCACGCGCACCCGGTCGCGCTCCTCGCCCTCCTCGACTCCGTCCGCGGCGCCGAGCTGGCGCGCGAGCTCTACGCGACCGACTGCCTGATCGTGCCGTATGTGAAGCCGGGCTTCGATCTCGCCGTTCTAGTGCGCCGTCTCTGGCAGGAAGAGAGCGCCAGCGGACGTCGCTTCCGCGGCATGGTGCTCGAAAGGCACGGCCTCTTTAGCTTCGCCGACGACGCCAAAACGAGCTACGAGACACTGATCGAGCTCGTAGCGCGCGCTGAGCGCCGACTACCGCGCCGTCCGCGCGCCGAGCGGCGCGCCCGCCGTGCGCCGGCGTTCACGCCAGTCGAGGTCGCGCGCTTGCGTCAAGCGGTGTCGAAAGCCGCCGGGTGTCCGCTGGTCATGACGCTCCGCACCGATCGCGAGGCGCTCGCCTTCCTCGACCGCCGCGACCTCGCGCGCGTCTGCCAGCGCGGCACTCTCACCCCCGATCACGTCATCCGCACCAAGCGGCTGCCGCTCGTGGTGCGCCGCGCTGACGAGATCGAGGCTCGTATCGCGCGCTTCGTCACCGCCTACCACGCCGAGTTCGAGCGCTTCCGAGGCGGGCGTTCGCTGATCTCGCTCGATCCGGCGCCGCGCGTCGTGCTCGTACCCGGCACTGGGATCTTCGGCGTCGGCAGGAGAGTGCGCGAGGCCGAGATCGCCGCCGAGATCTACGCCCAGACCGCCTGGGCGATCGCGCGCGCCGAGCAACTCGGCGGCTATCGGCCACTCCGTCCTCGGGAGCTGTTCGAGGTCGAATACTGGGAGCTCGAGCAGGCGAAGCTGACCCGGGCCGCGGCCTCCTCGTCGCCCCGGCCGCTCGCCGGCCGCGTGGCGCTGGTGACCGGCGCCGCAGGCGGCATCGGACGCGCTTCGGCGGCGGCGCTCCTCGTCCAGGGGGCCGCTGTCGTCGGCGTCGATCTGCGTCCCTGCGACCTCAATGGCGAGTTCGTCGCCGAGCGGGGCGACGCGACACGACCGCGCCTCCTCGAGCGCGCCGTCGCTCTCGCCGTCCGCCGTTTCGGCGGCCTCGACATCGTGGTCGCCAACGTCGGAATCTTCTTCGCCGGCCCGACCATCGCCGAGATCTCCGACGCCGACTGGCGGCGGACCATGAGCCTCGATCTCGACGCTCAGTTCGCGCTGCTGCGCGCCGCGATTCCGCTCCTGCGCCTCTCTCCTGTCGGCGGCGCGGTGGTCGTCGTCGGCTCGAAGAACGTCGCGGCGCCGGGACCGGGGGCCGCCGCCTACTCGGCCGCCAAGGCCGCCACGACCCAGCTCGCGCGGGTCGCCGCGCTCGAGCTCGCCGCCGACGGCGTGCGGGTAAACGTGGTTCATCCCGACGCGGTCTTCGACACCGGCGCCTGGACGCCGGAGCGACTCGGCGAACGCGCGGCGAGCTACGGCCTGAGCGTCGAGCAGTACCGGAAGCGCAACTTGCTGGGGCGCGAGGTCACCGCCGAGGACGTCGGTCGCGTCGTTGCAGCGCTCGCCGGCGATCTCTTCTCGAAGACGACCGGAGCGCAGATTCCGATCGACGGCGGCAACGACCGCGTGATCTGACGGGGCGTCACCCTGATCCGCTTCTCGGTGCTCGCCCTAGAGCTCGACCTCGTGGGTCTGCGCTACCTTCACGTACTCAGCCATGCGCTCCCGAGAGCGTAGCGCGCCCGAGCCTTGACACGCCGCGGCGCGCGCGCCAGACTTTTCCCCGCAGGAGCCTAGGGGTGGCCACCCGGCCTGAGATCACACCCTCGAACCTGATCCGGTTCGTACCGGCGTAGGGAAGGCAACGCAGGCGGTCTCTTTTCGGATTCACCCTCCTGGGCCTCCGCAGTTCGCCCCTTGCTGGGAAGGGAGACAACTATGTCGAAGCTTTCCGCGTGGCGGAGAGCCACGTCTGCGGCCGCTACCGCCCTGACACTCTTGGGCGTCGAGCGAGCCCTGGCGCAAGAGGTCTCGTTTATCGTCTCGGGCGCGGTGCGCGGCCTGGCGGGGGAGCCGCTGGCGGGCGCCGTGGTCAGCGTCGAAGGTGGCGGCGAGGCGATGGTCGGCCCGGACGGCGGCTACCGCTTGGCCGCGGTGCCCGGCGAGCGCACGTTGTGCGCGCGCCTGTCCGGGTACCGTGCGGCGGTGCGCCAGGTTGCAGTCGAGGCGCACCTGGACGGCGTGGATTTCCGGCTCGAGCCCGCGCTGCGGGCGGCGGGTGAGATCGTGGTCTCCGCGCTGCGCGCCGACGAACGCGCGCCGGTGACCAAGCGCGAGATCCCGGCCGAGGAGCTCG
>CAZPYU010000251.1:0-5347 GCA_964590905.1 uncultured Thermoanaerobaculia bacterium | reverse complement strand
CAGGCCGTTTCGCTCGACGAGAATAATCCGACAGTCAACTCGTATGCGGCATTTACATACTCCATATCGGGTGATCACCGGTTGGCCAGAAAATATGCCGATCGCGCGGTCGCCCTCAACCCCAACGACCCGTTTGCGCTTTACGTCCTTGGTAGCGCACTAAGCTATACAGGTGAACCCGAGCAGGCGCTTGAGTGGTTCGCCAAGTCAGAGCACCTAGAACCCTACGCCTCCGATGATCAGCGTCTCGATACGCTTTGCGACTGCCACTATATGCTTCGCAACTATGAGAAAGTGATCGAGATTCACGAGACCTATCAGAACGTCCCTGCATTCCTATATCTGGTCTTGGCTGCCGCGTACGCACAATTGGGACGATCTGACCAGGCGAGAGCCGCCGTCAAGGAATATGAACGAAAGCGCCCTGCTGGACACGACTTGAATTCCCACATCACATATTGGATGCGAATGTGCTCGCGGCAGGCGGATAGGGATCACTGGCTTGAAGGCTTCCGGAAGAGCGGGATCAACGTCTGAAGTACGGTGAATTTCCCAAAACGGCAGACATTCCGGTTTGGGTCAACAACGCCGGTTCAGCCGTCTCCGCGATAGGTCTGGTTTGCGGATGACTGCCGAAATGCCACTTTGGTGCTGAAGGTGTAGGCCCGGAGGTGATTCAGGCTCCCAAACCGGAACGACGAATCGTGCGCGTTGAACCTGGCGATCATGCCTGGGGCACCAGCAAGTTTAGGCTTCGGCCAACCCGCGCTTACGCCGGTCCCAATCGACAATTTTTCCTGAAACCCACCAACAGACAAGGGCAACCGCTGCGCCTGCATAGCCGTCGATGGCATAGTGCCAGCCCAGGTGAATGGAGCCGACGAAAATGAGTGCGGCAAAGACTGTGAACAGGTAGCCCAGCCATTTCTTGTCCGAGGCAAAGCCAAGGATTGCGAAGAGTACAGAGGCACCCACATGCATTGATGGCATGGCGGAAATGCCGTTGATCAGGCCGGTACCAGTTTCATAATTTTTCCACAACTCGTCCATGGCAGTGAGGGCAAAGATGGTATGGGTTTGATTCACTTCATTTAGCCAGGCCATGAGCGGGGCGTAGGGGTCAACACCTGGCAAGAGTTCGCCGTAAAAGCAGGGGCCGACGGAAGAAAAGATTGTGCCCAATACGCTGGTGCCCATGAACCAGGTGAGGGTGAAGCCCAACAGAAAGCGCATGCGGAGCACCGTATCCCTGGCTGCAAAGCCCTGCCAATACCAGCAGGTGAGCATGACAAAGAACCAGATGTTGTAATTGACATTGATGAGATAGGTGACCCAGGGCACGTTCAGCAGGGGCGCCAGCCATTCATAGGGCTGCCTGCCGAAATGCAGCACCTGGTCCCACTGCATAAAGGTTTCATCCCAGGAAAAGGGAACAGCCAGCGGGATTGCCTTCTTGATGAAGGAGAAGCCGACCATGTAAAGCGTCATGAACAGGAAAGCGTGAATTGAATTGGCGACACGCTGGGGCGACAAATAATCATCGCGCAATTTGAACCACAGGCCGGCAAGGGCGCTGCCGGGATAATTGGTCCGGTTCAACCGAATGAGTTCAAGGACAAGCCCGAAAAAAATCATGACCCCGAGAAGCATCAATACGGGGCCGGAAAATATCATCACCATCTGGAGGTCGATGGGAAGGCCAAGCCATAGGGATTCCGCTACCGAGACCAGGCACACGAACGCCGCAAAGATATAGAGCAGCGCATGGGTGCGTATGCCGTGAATGATGTGTGACACCGTCTCGGAAAGACGATTGTGCAGCGGCAGGGCAGAGACTTCACTCATTGAAACCGGGTCCCGTTAAAGGGGTGAACCTATCAAGACCGGGGTTAAGGAGTTGTTTCGGGCTGGACTATAGATTAGAATTATTCCAATCTATTTTTCAGAGGTTCATTTTGAAAAGTTTCTCCGATCTGACCGAGCAGGAAATCATCGCCCTTGCCATTTCGAGCGAGGATGATGATGCGCGCGCCTATTCGGGCTTTGCCAACGCCCTTATGCAATCCTACCCCGCTTCCGCCAAGGTCTTCATGGAAATGTCGGAAGAGGAGCATGAGCACCGGCGCTGGCTCACTGACCTTTACCAGAAGAAGTTCGGCGATTTCATTCCGCTGATCCGGCGCAGCGACATCACTGGCTTTGTAAAACACAGGCCGGCCTGGCTGGTGAGCAAGCTCAACATCGAAGACATGCGCAAGCGGGCCGAAGTCATTGAGCTTGAAAATTACCGCTTTTACAAACAGGCGGCGGCGCATAGCAAGGACCCGCAAGTTGCCAAGCTTCTTGCCCAATTGGCGGAAGCTGAAAAGACCCACGAGTCTCTTGCGGCGCGCCTTGGCGACAAGCATGTGACGGCGGACGTGAAGATTGACGAGGCCGAAACGAAGCGCCGCCTCTTCCTGTTGCAGGTCATTCAGCCGGGCCTTGTGGGGCTCATGGATGGGTCGGTTTCCACGCTCGCGCCATTGTTTGCGGCAGCCTTCGCCACGGGCGATACCTGGGCAACATTTCTGGTGGGAACGGCGGCCTCGGTGGGTGCCGGCATTTCCATGGGGTTCGCCGAAGGCCTGTCTGACGACGGCAAGCTCACAGGCCGCGGGCATCCGACAATTCGCGGACTGGCCGCCGGCATCATGACCGCCGTTGGCGGGATTGGCCACACGCTGCCCTATCTCATTGCCGATTTCAAAACCGCCACGGGCCTTGCCATCATCATTGTGTTCATTGAGCTCTGGGCCATTTCATGGATCCGCTACAAGTACATGGACACGCCGTTTCTCAAGGCGGCATTCCAGATTGCAGTTGGCGGATTCCTGGTGTTTCTCACCGGCATGTTCATTGGCAGTGCGTAAGATGGCAGTGACCGGCAATCTCATTTGAATGCATTGCAGCGCGGGAATTATTTGGCATTCCCGCCGCCTTCATCACCTGAATGTGTTGATGTTTTGGCCGTAGGACCATTCGGTTCTGAGTTTGTGGTCTGCTTCCTCGACCAGAACCTGGGCGTCAATCCCGATTTCGCCCATGGCATAGGCTGCGTCTATTGCGGCCTCAATTGCCTCACCCTGGGTGGCATAGGGACCGTAATGCTTTTCCTTGAAGCTAATCTTCCATTCATTATTGTGAAGTACGATAAAGTACTGCTCAGTGGCCATCTGAACATTGTCCCGATCTGTGAAGCGATCATTATACAGGTTTGTAAGCATGAGTCGAATAGAGATAACTTTCCCGCCCGGCTTGCTCCCAAGAGCAACGGACCCCGAAACAGCTCAAGTCATCGTCTGTGAACCACCGCAGATTGAAACAGGGAACTCGTTGCACCCGGCAATGGTGACTTACCACTTGCCTCAACGTACAAAGCGTCAATAATCTGTCGATGAGTCAAGAATGCCTCGGCAATCCGTTCATTGTTTTGGGTTACCGCGTTGCTTTTCTTAGATGGGAATCGAGGGAAAAAGTTCCTGCGCCACGGGCGGCAAGCACGAGAAAGCCGCCTGCGAGTGCCAAATCCTTCCAGAACTGGATTTCCTCGTTTCGGTCGTCGAACTGGGTGTGAAAAATGAGCGCGGTCGAAATGCAAAAGAGAGACAGCGCAACGGCTGCCGGACGGGTATTCCATCCGACGGCAACGAGCAGGCCACCGCCCACCTGGAGTATCAGGGCCGGACCCAGCAACAGGGGCGGCACGCCAAACTGTGCGAGATATTCCGACGCCGCGCCGTAGTTGTTAACGATCGTCCAGCCATCGTGCAAAAAGAGGGCGGCCAACAATAGCCTTCCCAAAAGATCGACGGCGCCGGTCAATTTGATTTGGTCCATGATGAAACTCCCGAAGGAAGTAAACATACCACATTGGTTGCTCCAGCCTCCCTGCGCTGAAGCTTCGGGAGGCGCGCCATCCGAAGCTTTTTGATATTAGAGAAGTCTTTTGAGCGCAATCGCCTTGCCAGAACCAGACCTGAAATATTTTTCCAGTTCTCTCGCTTTGGTCTCTGTCTCAACTGCGACATAGGATCGCAATTTGACGGGGCAATGGGCTTTGGTGGACTGCACTTGTCCTTTTTGGTGGGACGCGAAGCGGCGTTTGAGGTCTGGTGTTGAGCCTACGTAGATGTCGCCGTTGCTCAGTTCAAGAAAGTAAACGTACCACATCGGTCAACCAGCCTCCCTGCGCTAAAGCTTCGGGAGGTCACCCTACGCAAAATCTCCGAGTGGCTTGCCACCCGAAGCCTTGGCGAAGCAGGCAATACCACATCGGTTGAACCAGCCTCCCTGCGCTAAAGCTTCGGGAGGTCACCCTACGCAAAATCTCCGAGTGGCGCGCCACCCGAAGCTTTAGCGTAGGGTGGCGGAGAGAGGGGGATTCGAACCCCCGTTACGCTTTCACGTAAACACGCTTTCCAGGCGGGCGCCTTAAGCCACTCGGCCACCTCTCCGCAATAAATCAAGGGGGCAAGCCCTTCGAATTGCGGCGCACTATAGCGATGAAACTTTGCCGTTCAAGCTTTGTTGAATGGAAGTTATCGATCTGCCACACTACATAGGTCTCGACGCAAAAGGAGACCCAAAACATGATCTTCGCCCGCAAAAAAGCTGAAATGACCGATGCAAGTCGCGCCCTGCCCGGCCGGAGCAGCGCCATTGCCACGGCCACCACTCATTTCGTGAACGGAAATCCGTTGAAGGGGCCGTACCCCAAGGGCTCCGAGCAGATCATCGTGGCCATGGGCTGCTATTGGGGAGCCGAGCGCAAATTCTGGGAGCTTCCCGGCGTCTGGGTGACGGCGGTTGGCAATGCCGGCGGCTTCACGCCCAATCCCACCTATGAGGAAGTGTGTTCCGGGCTCACGGGCCATGCGGAATCGGTGCTGGTGGTATTTGAGCCCAGCAAGGTGAGCCTCAATGATGTTTTGAAAGTGTTCTGGGAATCCCATGACCCCACGCAAGGCATGCGCCAGGGCAATGACACGGGCACGCAATACCGTTCGGCGGTCTATTGGAACTCGGCCTCACAGCGGGACGCCGTGCTGGCTTCTAAGGCCGCGTATCAGAAGGCGCTGACGGCGAAGGGCTATGGCGCCATCACCACGGTGATTGCCGAGGCGGGGCCGTTTTATTTCGCCGAGACCTATCACCAGCAATATCTCGCCAAGAATCCGCACGGCTATTGCGGGATTGGCGGAACGGGTGTGGTGTGTTCGATCGGGACGGGTGTTGGGGCCTAGTTTTACTTATACCCCTCTCCCGATTTGCTCACGCTGTTCGCAAATCACCCTCTCCCACAAGG
>CAZPYU010000250.1:0-32196 GCA_964590905.1 uncultured Thermoanaerobaculia bacterium | reverse complement strand
CCTCGGCGCCGATCTGCTGCTCGACGAAGTCGCCGTAGGCGCGCGCCTCGGCCGGCAGCTCGCCGTACTCGAGGATGCCGCGCGTTTCGCGCTGCCATCCCTTGCGCACTTCGTAAACCGGCTCGACCGCCGAGAGCGCCTCGAGGCCGGAGGGAAACTCGCTCAGGAGCTTGCCGTGCAGCCGGTAGCCGACGCAGACGGGGATCTCCTCGAGGGAGTCGAGCACGTCGAGCTTGGTGAGCGCTACGACGCGGGAGCCGTTGAGCTTCACCGCATAGCGCGAAGCGACAGCGTCGAACCAGCCGCAGCGCCGCGGCCGGCCTGTTACGGTTCCGAATTCGTTGCCGCGCTCGCGTAAGTAAGCGCCGCGCTCGTCGGTGAGCTCGCCCGGAAACGGGCCGCCCCCCACCCGCGTCGTGTACGCCTTGACGATGCCGAGGACGCCGTCGATGGCGGTCGGCGGCACTCCCGTGCCGGTGCAGGCGCCCCCCGCGGTCGCATTCGAGCTGGTCACGAACGGGTAGGTGCCGTGGTCGACGTCGAGGAGCGATCCCTGTGCCCCCTCGAAGAGGATCGCCTTGCGCTCCGCCAGCCAGCGGTGCAGAAGGTGCTCGGTGTCGGCCAGATACGGTGCCAGGGAGTCGGCCCAGATGCGGCACTGGTCGGCCACCGGCCCCGGCTCCCCGATCGGATCGGCACCGAGCGCGATCAGCTCGGCATCGATCGCCGCGAGCTGCGACCGCAGGCGCTCCTCGAGCTGGGGCGACGCCAGCTCGGAGAGCCGCACGCCGAAGCGCGCCAGCTTCATCTCGTAGGCCGGTCCGACGCCGCGACCGGTGGTGCCGACCTTGCCCGAGCCGGCGGCCTTCTCGCGCGCCTGGTCGAGCCTGGCGTGAGCCGGCAGCAACGCCTGCGCTCGGTTCGAGAGGAAGAGCCGGCCGCGCGACTCGATGCCCGCGGCGTGCAGCTGGCTCAACTCCTCAAGAAAGGCGTCGGGCGCCACCACCATGCCGTTGCCCATGACGCAGGGCAGGCCGGGCTGCAAAATCCCCGATGGAATCAGGCGCAGCGCGAAATGGGCGTCCTTGAAGCGGACGGTGTGTCCGGCGTTGTGGCCGCCCTGATAGCGCACCACCGCGTCGAACGCCGGGCAGAGGAGATCGACGATCTTCCCCTTGCCCTCGTCTCCCCACTGCAGTCCGACGACGACGATGTTGGCCATGTTCGACTTCGCTTCGAGTCTCGCTGCGGCGGATGCTAGCATTTCGAAACGCAGGTAAAGCAAAGGCTTCCATTGAAGGAAAAGACCCTGCAACGAGATCTCTGGATCGGATTCGCCCTGGTCGCCGTACTCGCCGGCGCGACCCTCGCGTTGGCGGCTTCGAGCACTCCGCCGCCGGTGGCCGATCTGGTGGTGAGGAACGCTCGAATCTGGACCGGCAACCCGGCGCTTCCCGAGGCCGCCGCGCTCGCTGTCCTCGGCGACCGAATCGTCGCCGTCGGGTCGGATTCCGAGATCGCGGCTCGCGTCGGACCCGCGACCCGGATGCTCGACGGTCGCGGTCGCCGGATCGTGCCGGGCTTTATCGACAGCCACAGCCACTTTCTGGACGGCGGCGCCGAGCAGCTGACGCCTGATCTGCGCAGCGCCGCATCTCCGGACGAATTCGTGGCGCGGATGGCCGCATCCGCCGCCGCGGCCCCACCTGGCGAGTGGCTCACGCGCGGACGGTGGGACCACGAGAACTGGCCCGGTGCCCCACTCCCCCATCGCCGCTGGATCGACGCCGCGACCGGCGACCATCCGGTGTTCGTCGGGCGGATCGACGGCCACATGGCGCTCGCCAACTCGAAGGCGCTGGAGCTCGCCGGCATCACGCGCTCGACCCCGGATCCGCCCGGCGGCGTGATCGACCGCGACCCGGCGAGCGGCGAGCCGACCGGTATCCTGCGCGAGGACGCCGCGCACCAGCTCGTCACTCGCATCGTCCCCGCCCCTTCGGCCGCCGAGCTCATGCGCTATCTCGCCGCCGCCCAACGCGAGGCCGGCCGGCTCGGTATCACCTCGGTCGTCGACTTCGGGAGCTTTCCCGACTGGCCGCTCGGGGCGCAGTGGGAGACCTACGCAACCGCCCTCGTTGCCGGCCAGCTCACCGTGCGGATCGACTTCCGCTCGCCGCTCGAGCAGTGGGAGCAGCAGCGCGACCTCGCCGCGAGCGGTCGTGGCGACGCCCATTGGCTCCGCGCCGTCGGCGTCAAGGCGTACGCCGACGGCTCCCTCGGCTCGCGGACCGCCCTCTTCTTCGAGCCCTACGCCGACGATCCGGCGACCTCCGGCCTCTTCGGCGAGGCCTGGTTTCCCGAGGGGCAGCTCGAGCGGCGCGTCGCCGCCGCCGATGCCGCCGGGCTCCAAGTCTCGGTCCACGCGATTGGGGAGCGCGCCAACGCCGAGATCCTGGCGCTCTACGAGCGGGTCGCCGCCACCAACGGCGCCCGCGACCGCCGCTTCCGCATCGAGCACGCGCAACACCTGCGCCCTGAGGAGGTCGCGCGCTTGGCGCGGCTCGGCGTCGTCGCCTCGATGCAGCCGGTCCATCTCGCCGACGACGGCCGCTGGGCCGAGAAGCGACTCGGCCACGAGCGTTCGAAAGACAGCTACGTGCTGCGCTCGCTGCTCGCCGCCGGCGCCCACCTCGCCTTCGGCACCGACTGGCCGGTGGCGCCGCTCGATCCGATGCTCGGTCTCGCCGCCGCGGTGGCTCGCCAAACGCTCGACGGCAAGCATCCCGGCGGCTGGCATCCGCAGGAGAAGATCTCGATCGAGGACGCGCTCCGTGCTTACACGGTCGACGGCGCCTGGGCGGCGCGGGCCGAGGCGGAGCGGGGTACGATCGCGGTCGGAAAGCTCGCCGACTTCGTCGTCTTGAGCGACGACATCCTGTCGATCGCGCCCGAGAAGATCGTCGCAGTCCGCGTCGAGCGGACCTTCGTCGGCGGGCGGCCGGTTTTCGAGCGCGAGCTCGCGCACTGAGAGCGAGGAGGGGGATCGCGCCATGCTCTTCCGCATTCCAGCGCTGCTCTTGAAGCAGCTCTACACCTTCGGCAGCCTCGCCAACGGCCCGTCGGGGGTTCGCTTCGCGCTCAAGAACCGACTCTCGGACGCCACGATCGTCGCTTTGCGCGCGGTAACCATCGACGGCCGCGCCGCCGACCTCGGGAGAGTCACGGTCGAGCTCCCGAGCGGCGAGCGGTTGCCTGCCGCTGCGATCAGCTCGGCGACGCCGCTCGATCTGCCGCTGCGGCGAGTAGTGACGATCCATCTCGAGGGCTTCGCTCCGCTCTCGCGCGGCAATCACGAACTCGAGGTCGACTTCGACGCCCAGCCGTTCGGCACTCTCGAGCTCCGGGTGCACGATGCGATCGCGGACGACGCTCCCGAGCGGAACCAGATTCCGTACGACAAGGAGCACGATCATCAGCGCGAGTGGGCCGACCGGCGGCGCCGATTCCTCGAAACCACGACCGGCCAGAGCTTCGAACATCTCTCGAGCTATTCGTTCGATCCCGCCAGCCTGCGCGGCAACATCGAAAACTTCATCGGCGTCGCGCAGGTGCCGATCGGCCTCGCCGGCCCGTTGCGCATCAACGGCGAGCACGCGCAGGGTGAGTTCCTGATCCCGCTCGCCACCACCGAAGGCACCCTCGTCGCCTCGTACAGCCGCGGCATGAAGGTTCTGAACCTCTCCGGCGGCGTGACCTGTACGGTGATCGCCGACGCGATGCAGCGCGCGCCGGTCTTCGTCTTCGATTCGGCGCGCGAAGCGCGCGACTTCGCCGAATGGGTCGAACGCAATCTATCCACCTTGCGCGAGGCGGCCGAAGCCACCTCGACGGTGGCCAAGCTCCTCTACATCGACACCTTTCTCGCCGCCAAGTTTGCCTTCCTGCGCTTCAACTTCGCGACCGGCGACGCGGCCGGCCAGAACATGGTCGGGCGCGCCACCTTCGCGGCCTGCTCCTGGGCGCTCGAACAGGAGTGGCTCAAGACCCACGTGCGCAAGTTCTATCTCGAATCGAACCTGGCGACCGACAAGAAGGCGTCGCACGTCAACGTCATGCGCACGCGCGGCAAACGCGTCGTCGCCGAGGCCACGATCCCGCGCGACGTCTTGATCCAGAACATGCGGGTCGAGCCGGAACAGGTGCACTATCACTCGCAGGTCGCCAACGTCGGCGCCTTCCTCTCCGGCGCCAACAACAACGGCGCCCACTCGCCGAACGGCATCACGGCGATGTTCATCGCCACCGGCCAGGACGTCGCCAACGTCTCCGAGTCGTCGGCCGGCATCGCCTATACCGAGGTCACCGCGAAGGGCGATCTCTACGTCTCGATGACGATTCCGTCGCTGATCGTCGCCACCCACGGCGGCGGCACCGGCCTCGCCACGCAGCGGGAATGTCTAGCGCTCCTCGACTGCGTCGGGCGCGGCAAGGTGCGAAAGCTCGCCGAGATCGTCGCCGGTGTCGTCCTGGCCGGCGAGATCTCGCTCGCCTCCGCCATCTCGTCGCTCGATTGGGTGTCGAGCCACGAAAAGTACGGGCGGAATCGGTGATCCGCTGGCCGCTCCAGGTCCGGCAGCATCCGCAGTGAGTCGCGAGGGCGCGGGCGCTAACGACGAGCCCAACTCGTCCGGTCGCGTCGGCGACTTCCCGCTCCTAGTCGAGACGCCGCCGCAGGGGCTGATCGGCCGCTACTTCACGACCCAGAAGCACGTCCTCGGCCTGATCTTCGGCGGCATCCGCTCCTGGGCGCGCGCCCGCTCGGCGCCGTTCCCGCGCTTTCACGGAGTGGCGAGCGGCGTCGGCGCGCTCGCCTCGCCCTGGCTCGACCGCGAGCTACGCGAGCTGCCGTTCCCGGTCCAACTGCGGCGGCGGCTCGAGATCCTGGGGCCGGCCTACATCAAGCTCGGCCAGGTGCTCTCGCTGCGCGAGGACATCCTCCCCGAGGCAATTACCGACGAGCTGAAGAACCTCCTCGACCGACTGCCAGCGGTGCCGCTCGAGCGGGTGAAGGAGATCGTCGAGCACGACCTCGAGCGGCCGGTGGTCTCGATGTTCGCCTGGATCGATCCCAATCCGCTCGGCTCGGCGTCGATCGGCCAGGTGCACCGAGCGCGCACCGTCTCCGGTGACGAGGTCGTCCTCAAGATCGTCAAGCCAGGCAACCGTGAGATCTTGCGCCGCGACACCTTCCTGCTCAACCTGCTCGGTCGCTTCCTGCAGACGTTTCTAGGACGGTTACAGCCACGCAAGGTGCTGCGCGAGTTCACGGTTTACACCTTGCGCGAGCTCGATCTGCGGCGCGAGGCCGACAACGCCGAGACCTTCGCCGCCAACTTCCGCGACATTCCCGAGATCGTCTTCCCGAGAATCTACCGCGAGTACTCAGGACGCGACGTCCTGACCATGGAGTTTCTCGACGGAACCAAGCCCAATACCCCCGAGGCGCGAAGTCTTCCGGAGGCCGAGCGCGACCGACTGGTCGACCTCGGCGCGGTGGCGATTATCCGCATGCTCTTCAAGGACGGCTTCTTCCACGCCGACCTCCACCCGGGAAACCTCTTGCTCCTCTCCGGCGCCCGGGTCGGCTTCATCGACCTCGGCATGGTCGGCCGTTTCACCGAGGAGCTCAAGCGGACTCTGCTCTACTACTACTACTGTCTGGTCGCCGGCGACTCCGAGAACGCGGCGCGCTACCTGTCGATGGTGGCGCAGCCGGGACGGAAGGGGAACGTGTCCGGTTTCCGGCGCGAGATCGAGGAGTTCAGCCGCCGCTGGGCGAAGACCTCCAACTTCAAGGAGTACCCGTTGGCGCGGCTCATTCTGCAATCGGTCGCCCAGGGTGCTCGCTTCGACATGTACTTCCCGGTCGAGACCGTCCTGATGATCAAAGCGCTAGTCACCTTCGAAGGCGTCGGCCAGGTGCTGCGCCCGGGCTTCGACGTCAAGAGCGTTTCGCAACGGCACGTGGCCGAGATCTTCCTCATGCAGTTCTCGCCGTTCCGGCTCGCCAAGGACGGTCTCCGCGGGGCCCCCGAGCTGATCGACGCGCTCGCCAAGGCGCCGATGCTGATCACCGAGGGGCTGCGGCTGATCGAGGCCGCCGCGCACCGGCCGCAGGAGAACCCGCTCGCCGGTCTCCACACCACACTCCTCGCCGGCTCGTGCATGATCGCCGCCGCGATCCTGATCTCGTTCGGCAAGCCGTGGTTCGCCTGGGCCCCGCTCATCGGTGCCAGCGTCATCCTCGCCTTCTGGCGCAAACGCTGAGAGTCTCGGTCTTTGCTCGCCGCGAATCGCCGCGGCGAGCAAGAGCGCCTGCGAATGTATACTGCCTAAGCCAACCGTTCGCGTTACCGCTGCAGGAGGAGGTGAGAATGCTCGCGCCGCCCGCTCCTGGATCCCATCCACTCTCCGACAGTACCTGCCGGCCCTCGTCCGCGCCGCAGGTCATGAAGGCTACGACGAGGCCATTCAGTGCCCATCGCGGCATCCGGTGCGTGTTGCAGGCGTTTCACGCACTAGACGAAATCTGAGAATCTAGAAGAGGGGAAAATCATGTTCGCATCTATCACCCAGCGCTTGGTCGTCGGCGTCCTCTCCGTTCTCACCGTTGCATTCGCGTCAGCCGCCTGGGCGGTGACCGGAAATACGGAGATCAGTGTGACTGGCTCCGGAGGGAACCCACTCCCCAGGACCACGGTGAGGCTTATTTCCACGACCACTGGAACCACAGTCGCCTCGAGCGAGACGAATGAATCCGGTAGCGTCGTCATTCCGGTCGAGGAAGGAACATACATCGTGGAAGTCGGCGAGGGTCAACAGAAAACCCGGACTGAAATCACTGTTACGGGTGGACAAACTACACCTGTGCGTGTCTCGATACCTGATCTGCCGACTTCGCCGCCTCCCTTTCCGAGAACGGTGATTGCCTACACCTACGGCAACGAAGAAGAGGACGACTACGCGGTCACGAGCTCGGTGGACAGAATTACAGACACGATCAACGGCGAGAAGCTGCCTGTTCAGACCGTTCCAGGCGATCCAGTCGACCTGAATCAGAGGCGCGACTTCGAGCTGAACTGGAACCACAACTCAGCAACATTCGGGACGCGACTAGGTGGCAAAAAGTTCGTCCCTTACATTTATGGCCGGATCGGACGAGCCGATGTGACTTTCCGAAACAACAACCTGTTGGATCCGTCTCGCACGAGCACGTTCGAAGGGGACGGGCTCACGTGGGGCGCCGGGATCAAGGGTTTCGGATTGGCAGAATCAGGCTTCTTTGGAGGCGGTGGATACGAATACGAGGGCTTCGATGATTTGCGTCTGACCCGAGAAAGCCCGCTGCAAGTCGCCGGAGGTACGGTCAACCGGGATGAATTCAGGATCAGCTATGGAGCCCACCAGATCCGCGCCTTTGCAGGCTACAGGATTGGCGTCGTCTATCCTTACGCCGGCGTGGCGTTCTGGTCGCGCAGAGTAGAAATCCGAGGCGATATTGAAGTTGATTCCTCGCCGGTTCAAGCCATCAGAAGGATCGAGTCCACAAGCAAGTTCGAAGGAGATATCACGGCAGGGTTGGTAGGTGTCAGCATTCGTGCCGGACATTTTGTTGGCGGCGCAGAAGGCACGTTCAGTGGTGGGTCAAAAACATATCGCATCAATGCCGGTCTTGCCTTTTGATTCCCACCAACAGACCTCAAGTGAGCAAGGCCTTTCACTCGCAACCGGAGGCGCCGAGCCGATCGTGGAAAGACCGCCTGACGCTAATCAGCTGAATCTGTTGGCGTTTTCACCGGACACGACTGAATGACTACAGAGGCCGATCATGAGGGTTCCTGATTCCGATCGTGGGCTCGTCCATCGAGCACTTAGCGTTTCCTGGTCGCGGATCCTTCCCGCGAGAGGAAGGCTCTTGCTGTGCCTTCTCTTGTTCGCGCTTCCAACTCGATTGCATGCCCAAGCGTACGATGTGGAAGTCAAGCTCGAGCTTCCGCCTGCGGCAAAGTTCACGAATGATCTGGCAGTCGGCGGGGTTAATTGCGACAGGCCCGTGCGCCTCGAATGTGAGGGTCCCGATGTCACTTGCAACAATCAGGCGCTCAACCTCGCCGGATACGGCATCGAGAAGGCCAACATGGCTAACGCTGCCTGGGAGGCTGTCAAGGGAACCTTCAAAGTATCGAAGGATCTGCTGAAAGCCATGTTCCCCGGCATCGGAAAGGCGTCGGATGTCGCTGACGCACTCCTGCGCACGATGAGCTCTGAATCTTTCGGCGACTTCGTCAAGAACATGGCGGGGTTCGGCGTCGAGAAGATGGCTGGAAAAGCAGGGGAACAATTTGGGGATCAGCTCGAAGGAATGCTCGCCAAAGAGATCTCCAAGTTCATGTGGAACGGTCTCTTTCCGAAGGACGTCAAACGTGAGGAATTTCAGACCGTGAGCCATGCAGGCTGCGGTGACATTACTGTGTTGAAGAAGATCGAACCTCTCGGAGAGAACGCTATTCTCTTCACCGTGACCGTTGCTGGAAACTGCCAGTGCAAGTGGCCGGGTCCACATCCAATGAAGGGGTGGTTTGTTTCCGGCCAGATAGTTTTGTCGCCGCAAGTCACAGTTACGAGTCCCTTATTTGGAGCCGAGAAAATTACCATTACCTACAAAGCCGGAGACAATGTAAAACCGACATACAAGGTAACTGCAGATTGCGATTGTGAACTGCCAGGATACGGCTTGTTCATTCCTCGGACAGGAGGAACAACGGTCGGCTATGCCGGTTCCATTCCGAGCTACGTACTCTCCTATGACAACAGCAAGTGGTGTACCTACCTCCCTGCGCCTTCCGACGATCCGAGGGACGTTCCTGTGGAGGAACCGCCTGACGAGCCGAGGGACGTTCCTGTGCCGCCACCAACCGACGAGCCGCGGGACGTGCCGATTCCAACGCCGACACCAACTCAACCGCGTGACAAGCCGACACCCGATGAGCCGAGGGACGTACCGACACCTGATGAACCCCGCGATGTTCCAGTGCCGGCCTTGACTGTCAAGGCAAAGACAAGTGTGATCGAAGGCGGCCAAACGCAAGTTCGCAGCCTGCAAGGCGCGCTGGTGAAATTTAGCGCGCCTCCACCCTCTCTCCCGATTGCCGGTAACGAGAAGGACGAAATAGCGGAACATGACGCAGATCCGATTCAAGGTGTTACAGGTGCGGACGGCACAGTGACCCTTACCTCGTCGGGTCCGCAGCAGCCCGGATCGACGCCAGGCGCAGCCGCGGGTCCGCAGAAGGAAGTCGATCTGACGCCGCAAGAGAGCAAGAACGTCGGTATTACGCCGGATCCGGAACTGGAGGACTATCTCGACGGCAAGACCTATGTTCCTTCGAGCCTGAAGAAGCACCTCACCCAATCGTTTGCTCTGGGTGAGACTGCGTTGATCTTGTCCCTGACCTACCCCAAGACCGTCGCAGGCCAGGTCGACAACTGGATTCAGACTTCGAACCATGTTCTCTATTCGGAAGTGAACTACTGCAGAGACAAGCAGGTAGACGATCCGTATTTTTCATCGAAGGGTTCGTGGAACCAGAAGTATG
The DNA here is from genome assembly GCA_964590905.1 of uncultured Thermoanaerobaculia bacterium. Lineage (GTDB taxonomy): Bacteria > Acidobacteriota > Thermoanaerobaculia > Multivoradales > JAGPDF01 > JACTMI01. The sequence goes on along the minus strand of CAZPYU010000250.1, from coordinate 22,537 downwards.
ACGATCAGTGGGCGATCAAGCGGGTGGGCTTCAAGTCGACTGCCGATTCGCCCTGGTCACAGATCAAAAAGCCGAGGCCGGTGATCGTGGCTGTGATCGATACCGGTCTGGACTGGAATCATCAAGACATTTCGTGGGACCAGATCTGGCAGAACAAGAAGGAGATTCCGAACAACGGAATCGACGACGACGGTAACGGCTACGTCGACGACGTGATCGGATGGAATTTCATCTCCAAGAACAACCTACCTTGGGATGATGACGGCCATGGAACTTTCGTGACGGGTGTGATTGCGGCAACCAGAGGAAACGGCCTCGGGATCAGCGGCATCAACCCCTATGCGCAGATCATGGTGCTGAAGGCGCTGAATGCGTTCGGTCATACCCGCGTCTCGTTCATTGCACAAGCGATCACCTATGCCGCGGACAACGGCGCGCGGGTGATCAACATCAGCGTGGGTGGCAAGAAGTTGACGCGCACCGAACAGATCGCGATCGACTATGCCTATGCGCGTGGCGCCGTGGTCGTGGTTGCTGCCGGGAACGAAGCCACAGACATCGCGGATTTCGGTCCGGCCGGCAACGACCACGTGATCGCCGTTGCGGCGAGCGATTTTGCCGACAAACCTGCCGGATACTCGAACTGGGGAGCTGGGATCGACATTACGGCTCCCGGAAACGACGTGCTGAGTCTTCGCGCACGCGCGACGGACCTGATGCGGGACATCCCTGAAGTGAAATATCGGCCTGGTGACGCTTACGTCGGAGCGGACAAGCGGTACTACCGAGCCAGCGGAACATCGTTCGCGGCGCCGATCGTAGCGGGAGTCGCCTCTCTGCTTTTGTCCGCAAATCCCGACCTCACGAACGAACAGGTCGAACGGATCCTTCTGCAGTCGGCGAGAGATCTTGATGTCCCCGGTGTCGATCAACTAACCGGTTACGGATTGTTGAATGCGGGATCTGCACTTCAGGCGGATCCAAAGTTCTACATCACGGCTGAAATCACTGGCGTGAATGTGCTTGCAGAAGGAGGTGCGCAATCCTTGCAGGTTCTGGGTACTGCGAATGCGAATCAACTCAAACGGTACTGGGTGGAAGTCGGTTCGGGTAAGAACCCTGCACGATGGAAGCGTGTTTCCACCGATAGCACACGAGCAGTGAAGGGAGCCGTTCTGACGATTATTCCGGCAACTGAATTTCAAACATCCCCTACTTGGATCATCCGCGTGATTGTCGAGCATCAAGGCGGAAAATCGCGGGAAGCTCGATTCGACCTACAGCTCGAGTAGAGAAGTCTAGAGCGGGAGCGCTCCAGATCCTTCGCTTCGCTCAGGATGACAGGCGCGAGAGAAGCTACCGAGCCCTCTGCTGCAGGGCACTCACGAGCTCTGCGGCGCGAGCGTGCACAGCGGCCACAAGGTCGGGAGATCCGGCGTGCTCGCCGATCAGGCGGACGAGCGCGCTGCCGACCACGACGCCGTCGGCGATTCTGGCCACCTGCGCCGCCTGCTCGGGCGTTGAGATGCCGAAGCCGACGGCGATCGGCAGGCTGACGCGACGGCGGAGCGCCCGCACCTCCGCCGCCAGCTCGCGCGGCAAGGTCGCACGCTCACCCGTGACGCCGGTGCGCGACACGTAGTAGACGAAGCCCGAGGCGACCCGGGCGACGGCTCGGATGCGCCGCGGCGTCGAGGTCGGAGCGAGGAGGAAGATGGCGTCGAGCCCGGCGCGCTCGAGAGCGGTGAGGTACTCCCCCGCCGCCTCCTCCGGCGGCAGGTCGACGCAGAGAACTCCATCCACCCCCGACTCGGAGGCGTGCGACGCCAAGCGCGAGAGGCCGTAGCGCAGGAGCGGATTGAAGTAGGTGAAGAGCACGATCGCGATGTCGGTCCGGCGCCGCAACCGCTCGACGGTGGCGAGGATGCGCGCCAAGGTCGTACCCGAGGCGAGCGCGCGCGTCGCCGCCGCCTGGTTGACAGGCCCATCGGCGATCGGATCGGAGAACGGCACCCCTAGCTCGACGACGTCGGAACCCGCCGAGGCGAGCGCCAGGACGAGCTCTTCTGTCGTTTCGAGGTCGGGGTCGCCGGCGACCAGGAACGGCACGAACGCGGCGCGGCGCTCTTGCCGCGCGCGCGCGAAAGCTGAGGCGATCCGGCTCACAGCCGCTCTCCAGCCGAGTAAGCCATCACCGACTCGAGATCCTTGTCGCCGCGCCCCGACAGGTTGACAAGCAGTACTCGCGAGCGCGAGAGGCGCGCCGCTCTCTTCACGGCTTCGGCGACCGCATGCGCGCTTTCGAGCGCAGGCAGGATCCCTTCGCTGCGGGCGAGGAGGTGGAACGCCGCAATCGCCTCCCCGTCTCCGATCCGCGTGTACTCGACGCGCCCGAGATCGGCGAGTCGAGCGTGCTCCGGCCCCACCGCCGGATAGTCGAGACCGGCCGAGATCGAGTGCGTCGACGCCACCTGACCCTGCTCGTCCTGCAGCACGAGCGTCTTGGTGCCGTGCAGCACGCCCAGCGCGCCGCCCCCCTTCCGATCAGACTCGCCGAAGCGCGCCGCGTGGTCGCCCAAGCGGTAGCCGCGCCCTCCGGCCTCGACGCCGATCAGCCGCACGCGCCGATCGGAGAGAAAGGCCGTGAAGAGCCCGATGGCGTTCGAGCCGCCGCCGACGCAGGCGATCGCGGCGTCCGGCGGACGTCCGAGGCGCTTCTTTAGCTGCGCCTTCGCCTCTTCTCCGATCACGCGGTGAAAGTCGCGAACCATGCGCGGAAACGGATCGGGGCCGAGGACCGAACCCAAGATGTAGTGCGTCGTGCGTACGTTCGTCACCCAGTCGCGCAGCGCCTCGTTGATCGCGTCCTTCAGCGTCCGGCTCCCAGCGGAGACCTCGACGACCTCCGCCCCGAGCAGGCGCATCCGCTCGACGTTCGTCCGCTGGCGGCGCATGTCCTCCGAGCCCATGTAGACAGTGGCGCGCAGGCCTAGAAGCGCTGCGGCGGTGGCGGTGGCGACGCCGTGCTGTCCGGCGCCGGTCTCGGCGATCACGCGCTCCTTCTTCATCCGCAGCGTGAGCAGCGCCTGACCGAGCGCGTTGTTGATCTTGTGCGCGCCGGTGTGGAGCAAGTCCTCGCGCTTGAGGAAGATGCGCGCGCCGCCCACTTCGCGCGACAGCCGCTCGGCGAAGGTCAGCGGCGTCGGGCGGCCGGCGTAGGTGGCGAGCAGATGATCGAGCCGAGCGCGAAACTTCCGGTCGCGGCGGGCGGCGTCGTAGGCCTTCGCCAGCTCGGCGAGCGGCGCCATCAACGTCTCGGGAACGAACCGCCCGCCGTACGGTCCGAAACGTCCCGCCGCATCGGGCCAGCTCTTACCTCGGAACACGCCGCATCTCCTCGAACAGCCGGCGCATCTTGTCGCGATCCTTGACTCCCGGTGCCGACTCGACCCCCGAAGCGACGTCGACGCCGTCGGCGCCGCTGGCGAGGAGCGCCGCGCCTACATTCTCCGGGCGAATCCCTCCAGCGACGAGGAGCGGCCGGCCGTCGCGCGGCAAGCTCCGCAGCGACGAGTAGTCCCAGCTCTCGCCGCTGCCGCCGTACGAGCCTGGTCGACCAGCGTCGACCAGGAAGCCGATCACTCCCTTCCAAACAGAAAAAGACTCCATAGAGGGAAGGCCGCGGAAGACCCGCAGGATCGGAGCCGTCAATCTTTCCACGATCTCCGGCGCCTCGTCGCCGTGGAGCTGTACGAGGTCGAGACCGATCGCAGCGACGAGAGCTGTGATCCGCGCCGGGGCCTCGTCAACGAAGACTCCGACCAATGTCGCGCGCCCACCGACGGCCGCCGCGATCTCGCGCGCCCGCACCAGCTCGACATGGCGCGGACTGCCGGGCCAGAAGTTGAGACCGACGAGGTCGGCTCCCAGCTCGACCGCGGCGAGCGCGTCCTCGACGCTCGTCACGCCGCAGATCTTCACCAGCGGGCGGCGGGCCGGGATCAACCGCAGAGCTCCGCGAGCTTGGCCGCCGGGTCGTCGGCCAGGAGCAGACTCTCGCCGATCAGGAAGGCGTCGAAGCCGGCCGCCGCCAGCCGCTCGACGTCGGCGCGCGTCGCAATGCCGCTCTCGGCGACCGCGAGGGCTCCGGGCGGAAGCGTCGGTCGCAGCCCGATCGTGCGTTCGAGATCGACGTCGAACGTCCCCAGGTCGCGGCTGTTGATGCCGACCAGCTCCCACTCGCTGTCGTCCTCCCCGAGCCGAGAGATCTCCTCGCTCTCGTGCGTCTCGACCAGCGGCAGCAAGCCGCGCGAGCGCGCGGCAGCAGCCCAGGCGCGCAGCTCGGCGCCAATGTACAGCGCCGCGATCAGCAGGATCGCATCCGCACCGGCCGTCGCCGCCTGGTCGAGCTGCCGCTCCGAGACGACGAAGTCCTTGGCCAAGACCGGCAATCCCGAGGTCGACTTCGCGATCCGCAGCAGCTCGTAGCTGCCGAAGAAGAAGTCGGGCTCGACGACCACCGAGAGCGCGACGGCGCCACTCGCCGCGTAGAGCGCCGCCTGCCTCGCGGGATTGACGCGCCCGACCAGCGACCCTAGCCGCGGCGACCCCATCTTCACCTCGGCGATCACCGCGCGTCTTGCCTTTCTGTTTTTCCCTTCTATGAAAGCCTTTGCCTTAGCTTTCCTGTTCTTCCAGTCTTTCGTGTCGTTCGAAGCGACAGACGAAAGACTTCCATTGAAGGAAAAAACTGCTTGCCTATCGGCTGCGACGCCGTAGTGGGCGCGGCGCTGCGCCACGATCTGCTCGAGGAGCGTCGGCAGGCTCATCGGAAGCCCTTCAACTCCTCGAGCTTGGTCCTGGCCGCGCCGGAGGCGAGGAGCTGCTGAGCCCGTTCGACCCCGGCGCGCAGGCTCTCGGCGCTCCCGCCGATCCAGATCGCGGCGCCGGCGTTGGCCGCCACCAGATCGGCTACCGGCCCGGGCACGCCGGCGAGGATCGCCTCCAGTTGTTCGGCGTTCTCCTCCGGAGTCCCTCCCCGGAGCTCCTCGCTACGAGCGCGCTGGAGCCCGATCTCCTCGGGGTAGAGCGTCCAACTCCGCACTTCGCCGGCCTCCAGTTCTGCGACGTAGGTGGCGCCCGTCGTGGTGATCTCGTCGAGACCGTCTTCGCCGTGGACGACGAGCGCGCGTTCGCTGCCCAGCTCGCGGAGCACCCGGGCGAGCGGCTCGACGCGCTCGCGTGCGAAGACGCCCAGGAGCTGACGGCTCGCTCCCGCCGGATTGGTGAGCGGACCGAGCAGGTTGAAGAGCGTCCGCACGCCGAGCTGGCGGCGTACCGGCGCCACACTGCGCATCGCCGGGTGGTGGAGCGGCGCGAAGAGGAAGGCGATGCCGATCTCCTCGAGCTGCCGCGCCGAGATCTCGGGCTCGACTTCGATCGCAATGCCGAGTGAGTGGAGGACGTCGGCGCTTCCCGAGCGCGAGGAGATCGCTCGATTGCCGTGCTTGGCGACCGGCACGCCGGCGCTCGCGGCGACGAACGCCGCCGCGGTCGAGACGTTGAAGCCGCCGCGCCCGTCGCCACCGGTGCCACAGGTGTCGAGAACTCCCGAGAGTCGGTGCGGCACCCGCCGCACGCGCTCGCGCATGGCGGTCGCCGCGCCGACGATCTCGTCGTCGGTCTCCCCTTTCATCGCCAGGGCGACGAGAAGCGCCGCGACCTCCGGCTCGCCGACCTCGCCGTCCACGATGCGGCCGATGAGGCTGGCCATCTCGCCGCGCGCCAGGCTCTCACCGGCCATCAGGCGGCGCAGCACGGCGCTCTCGCTCATTCCGGCTGCTCGTATGGCTGCGCGCAGAGCGCCAGGAAGTTCTCGACCAACTGCGGTCCCGCCACGGTCAGGATCGACTCGGGATGGAACTGCACCCCCCAGTAGGGCAGCTCGCGGTGGCGAAGCGCCATCACGACGCCGTCGTCGTCGCTCCACGCCACCGGCTCGAGCTCCGGCGGCAGCGTCGACTCCTTGACTTCGAGCGAGTGGTAGCGCGTCGCCTCGAACGGATTGGGCAGACCCGCGAAGAGACCCTTGCCGCGATGCCGGATCGACGACGTTTTGCCGTGCATCGGCCGCGGCGCCCTGCCGACCTCGGCTCCGAACGAAAGCCCGAGAGCCTGGTGGCCCAGGCAGACACCGAAGATCGGAACTCGTGGCCGCCGGGCGAGGAGCGCCAGGCAGACGCCCGCCTCTTCCGGTCGGCCGGGCCCCGGCGAGAGCAGAATTCCGGCCGGACGGCTCGCCAGCAGCTCGTCGACGCTCTCGGCGTCGTTCCGCACCACGCGCGAATCGGCGCCCGCGGCGGCTAGGAGCTGCACCAGGTTGTAGGTGAACGAGTCGTAGTTGTCGACGACCAAGATCACGCCCGCTCCTCCAGCACCTCGGCGAGCGCCACCGCCACCAGTAGGCCGGCCGCTTTGCTCTCGGTCTCTTGTCGCTCGCGCTCCGGCACCGAATCGGCCACGATGCCGGCGCCGGCGGTGACCGAGACCTCGCCGCCGCGCACCACCAGCGTCCGAATCGTGATGCAGGTGTCGAGATCGCCGCCGAAAGAGAGGTAGCCCGTGGCTCCGGCGTAGAAGCCGCGCGCCTCGGGTTCGAGCGCGTCGAGGATCTCGATAGCGCGGATCTTGGGCGCCCCCGAGACCGTTCCGGCCGGAAACGCCGCCAACAGCGCATCGAACGCCGTCGCGCCTTCCGCGAGCTCGCCCTCGACGCTCGAGACCAGGTGCATGACGTGGCTGTAGTACTCGACGTCGAGAAAGGAGACGACATCCACAGTTCCAGCTCGGCAGACCCGCCCGAGATCGTTGCGGCCGAGATCGACAAGCATCACGTGCTCGGCGCACTCCTTCGGATCCGAGGCGAGCTCGCCGGCCAGAAATGCGTCGTGCTCGCGCGTCGTGCCTCGCGGGCGCGTGCCGGCGATCGGGCGCGTCGACACCCGGCTGCCGCACTTCTTGACCAGCATCTCGGGCGAAGCGCCCACCAGCGCGACATCGGCCAGCTCGAGAAGCACCATGTACGGGCTCGGATTGACCCGCCGCAGGGCGCGATAGAGCGCCGTCGGCGAGGCGCTGGTGCGACAGCGGAAGCGGCGGGCGAGCACGACCTGGAAGATCTCGCCGGCGGCGATCTCCTCTTTGGCGCGCACCACCGCGGCCTCGAACTCGACAGCCGACGAGCTGGTCCAGTCGACGCGGGCCGGCGGCGGCGACTCGGAGGGGAGCCGCACCGCGCGCGCCCCCACCTCGAGCGAGAGCGACGCTTCCAAGCGATCGAGGCCGGCCTCGGCCTCCTCCGCCGTGCGCTCGTCGCCGATCTCGTTGGCGATCAGGAGCAGCTTCTGTTGCGCGTGGTCGAACGCCACCACGTCGTCGAAACGACCCAGGACGGCGATCGGCGTCTGCAACGGATCGGGGTGCCGCGACGGCAGCCGCTCGCAGAGCCGCACCAGGTCGAATCCGAACGTGCCGACGTAGCCGCCCGCGAACGGCACCGGGAGCGGCTCCGCGCTCCAGCCTTCGAGCTCGCGACGCAGCGCATCGAGCGGCGCTCCGGCCAGCGTTTCGTTGCCGCTCTTGCGTTCGATCTCCAGCCGGTCGGCGTAGAGACGGAGGATCGAGCTCGGCGCGGCGCCGAGAAAGCTGAAGCGCGACACCTGCTCGCCGCCGGTGACGCTCTCGAAGAGAAAGCGGCGCTGCGAGAGCGCCGCCAGGCGTTGATAGACAGCCAGCGGCGTCAGCGTCTCCGCCAAGAGCTCGCGCACGTGTGCTCGAGCCCGTTTCGTCACGATGGGCTTTCGAGACCGAGAACTGCTCGTCCCAGCTCGAGCGGGAGCTCGCGCCCGGTCATCATCCGGAACTGCGGAGCGGCCTGCGCCAGTAGCACCTCGCGTCCGTCGATCGCCATCACGCCCCGCCGCCGCAGCTCGACCACCCAGCGCGTCGGCTCCGACCCGTAGACCAGATCGACGGCCACCGCACTGTTCGGTACCCGAGTCACGGCGAGCGGGAGCTCGTCGGCCACGCCGCGGCCGAGCGGAGTGGCGTGCACGAAAAGATCGAAGCGTGACGGTTCGATCTCGGCGAGCGGGACGAACGGCAGGCGGAGCAATCGCGCCGCCGCGATGCCGTGATCGACGCCGCGGTTGACGAGCACGACCTCGGCGCCGGCGCGCGCCAGCGCCAGCGCGGCTGCACGGCCTGCGCCGCCAGAGCCGAGCACGGCAGCGTGCCGGCCGCGGACACCGATGCCGCGCGCCGCGAGGGCGCCGAGCACCCCTTCGCCGTCGGTCGACTCCCCCTCCCAGACGCCGCGGTGGAAGACCAAGCTGTTCGCCGACTGCAGGCGATCGGCGAGCGGGCTGGTGGCGCCGGCGACCGCGAAGGCGACCTCCTTGAACGGGGCGGTCACCGAGAAGCCGGCGAGCGGTAGGCCGAGCCGGGGCAGCAGGTCGCTCTCGACGACCTCGAGCCAGAAATCGCCGAACTGGTCGATCTCGAACGGCAGATAGAGCGCCGGGATGCCGAGTGCGCGGTAGGCCGCGTTGTGAAGTCGCGGAGAGAGGGAGGTGAGCGCCGGCCTTCCGATCACTCCGAACATCCGCACGACCTCGGGCAGCTGCGGCAGGCCGAAGTCGCTCACCAGGCGCGCGATCGAGAGCTGTCCCGGCGCCGCCGGCTTCTCACCCACCGAACCGAAGACGAGCGGCGAGCCGAGCCGCGGAGCGACGATCCGGGTCCAGCAACCGATCTCGCCAGTCGCGAAAGCCACGACGTCGCTGCGGCAGAGATCGGCCAAGAGCTCGAGCACGGGCAGCTCTTCGCCTGCGGCAGCAGCTAGAGGTACCAACTTGTAGTAGGCCGCTGGCGTCTGCGCGAGATGTAGGAAGCGGCTGTGGAGCGCCGCGGTCTCGGCCCCCGGCCCGTGCCAGGAGAGGAGCCGCTTACTTGCCGGGATCCGCTCGAGCAGCTCGGGCGCCAAGTCACGATCGCCTTCGAGGTCGACGAAATCGAAGCGCTCCGCGCTCTCCAGGATCCGGCTCCGCCGCCGCTCGCGCCCGGCCGCAAAGGCGCCGCCTTCGGCGCTCGAGCGGAGCGTGAAGAGGAGCTTGCCCGGGAACCGCTCGCGCAGCCAGTCGGGATCGAGATCGCCCACCAGATCGGCGCGCACTTCGAGCCAGTCGGCAACTCCGGCGAGTTGCCGAAGCTCACCCCCCTCTGCGGAGGGAGGCTCGGTCAACGACGCAACCAACAGGGGGCGATTCATACCGACGGAAAACCTCCTTCCGGGCGCCAGAAGGAGGTCGGATCGATTCGAGCAGAGCCCTCCCAGGCTGTCAAGGCGAGCTCTCGGCGATCTGCCACCTAACCCAGCTCGCCTTCGTCATGCGCGACGCGATCCGCTGCACGGCACTGCGATAGCCGCGGCTATCGACGCCAGGATGCCAGCTCGCGGGGCGCGGCAGAGCCGCCGCAAGCTGCGCCGCCTCGTTGGGCGAGAGCGACGCGGCACTCTTGCCGAAGTAGCGACGGGCGGCGGCTTCGGCCCCCCAGACGCCGGAACCGAGCTCGACGACATTGAGATAGAGCTCGAGAATCCGGCGTTTGGAAAGCTCGCGTTCGAGCTGACGCGTGAGCAGAGCCTCCTTGACCTTGCGCCACGGATTGCGCGACGGCGAGAGCCAGAGGTTCTTGGCCAGCTGCTGGGTGATCGTCGACGCGCCGCGCGGCAGCTCGCCCTCTTGCCACGCCTCGGCGAGCGCCTTCTTCATCTCCGCGGTAGCGAAGCCTCGATGAGAGAAAAAATCGATGTCCTCGGCCACCACGACAGCGAGCTTGAGCTCGGCGGAAATGCGCTCCCACGCCACCGGCCGCCACTCGGCCTTGCCGCTCCTCCCCGCCCGGCGCTCCCGATCGCGCCACGCCTCGAGGAAGGCGGTGCTCTCCGGATTCGCGGACGCCAACCGCGCGACATCGGGCCAACTCGCCCACTGTTGCACGGTGAAGGCGACGATCGACATCGCCGCGGCGAGCACGAGCCAGCGCGACGCTCTCCTCATACGGCGCAACGGACGAGCCTTTCGTTGGCGGCGTCGGGCGCGCTCAGGTCGGCCCAGCCACGACGGCGATCTTGCCGCGTAGGATGGTGACCGCCCTGCCGCTCAGCACGACGCGATCTCCCGCCACCCGCACACCGACGATCCCGCCGCGCGCCGAGGCCTGATAGCCGACCAAGGATTCGCGACCGAGGCGCTCGCTCCAGAAGAGCGCCAGCGCGCAGTGCGCCGAGCCGGTGACGGGATCCTCGGGGACGCCGACCGCCGGCGCGAAGAAGCGAGAGACGAAGTCGCAGCCATGGCCCCCGTGGCCGCCGTCCGAGACCGCGGTCAAACAGACGCCGCGCACCGGAAGCCGAGCGAGGGTCGCGAAGTCGGGTGTGGCGGCGCGTACTTCGCTGGCGCTGGCGACCTCCACCAGGTAGTCGTCGGCGTTGCGGCCGATCCAGCGCGGCGCCACACCGAGCGCCGCGCCGAGACCGGGGACGTCGTCGACGCGCGTCGTAGGACGCGCGGGGAACTCCATTTCGATCCGACCGTCGTCCGCGCGCTTGCAGGTCAGCCGCCCGGAGAGCGTTTCGAAGCGCGCCGGCTCGGTCAGCGCCAGTCCACCGCTCTCCCAGAGCACGTGCGCGCTCGCCAGCGTCGCGTGACCGCAGAGGCTCACTTCCGCGAGCGGCGCGAACCAGCGCAGGCGAAGGGTCGCCCCTTCGGGCCAGTAGAAGGCGGTTTCCGAGAGGTTCATCTCGGCGGCGAAGCGCTGCATCCAGCTCTCGGAGGCAGGAGCGTCGAGCGGCACGACCGCTGCTGGATTGCCGCCGAACGGCTGCTCGCTGAATGCGTCGACCTGGTAGAGCGGGCCGCCCATGGCGTCTCCTCTCGCCGTAACCCTATCGCTCTCGCTCCGCCAGGCCGAGAGCGCGTTCGGCCAGGATGCGGCCGATCGCCATCGACGCGGTCGCGGCTGGCGACGGGGCGTTCAAGACGTGCAACATCCGCTCGCCCTCGGCGAAGACGAAGTCGTCGACCAGGTGCCCGGCCCGATCGACCGCCTGAGCCCGGATTCCACAGCCGGCCGGCCGCAGGTCGCGCTCGGTGAGCTCGGGCACCAGCCGCTGCAGCGCACCTACGAACCGGCTCCGACTCCAAGCGCGAAGATACTCCCGGGCGCCGGTCGTGGCGAGGCGCCGCCCCATCCGCCAGAAGCCGGGGAATCCGAGCATCGATCCCGCATCGCGCAGCGAGAACGAGCCGCGCTCATAGCCGTCGCGCCGCCAGGCCAGGATCGCATTGGGCCCGGCCTCGATGGCGCCGTCGACTCGCCGCGTCAGGTGGGCGCCGAGGAACGGGAGGTCTGGATCGGGGACCGGGTAGATGAGATTTCGCACCCGGTACCGAGCCTCCGGGGCCAGCTCGCAGTACTCCCCCCGGAAGGGGACGATCCGCACCTCGCTCGGCAGCCGTGCGAGCCGAGCGACCCGGTCGCTTTCGAGGCCGGCACAGGCGACGAGGAGACCGGCGCTGAACCGCTCGCGACGGGTGCGGACTGTCACCGCCGCCGACGACGATTCGATCGCCTCGACCGCGGATCCAGTTCGGATCTGCCCGCCGGCTGCTTCGATATCGCCCGCGAACGATCGTGCCAGCGCTACGTAGTCGATGATGCCGGTCTCGGGAACGAAGAGCCCCGCGAGGCCCGCGGCGTGCGGCTCGACGGCGCGTACACCGGGCTCATCGAGCCGTTCGAGCCCGGTCAGGCCGTTCGCCCGCCCGCGCCGTTCGAGCTCGTCGAGCCGGGTGATCTCCGACTCCTCGACCGCTACCACCAGCTTGCCGCAGCGCTGGTGGGCGATCCCGCGCTCGGCAGCGTAGCGGTAGAGGTGATCCCTGCCCTCGACACAGGTACGCGCCTTGTGAGACTCTGGCCGGTAATAGAGGCCGGAATGGACGACGCCGCTGTTGTGTCCCGTCTGATGGACCGCCAAGCGCTCTTCGCGCTCGAGGACGAGCACGTCAAGCCGGTGCGTGATTGCCAGCTCGCGCGCGGTCGCGAGTCCGACGATCCCCGCGCCGATGACGATCGCATCCGGGCTCGGCATCGAACGCGAATCCTGGCACAGAGGAGCGCTTGCGCACCGGCCGCGCGAGTGCCACGGAAGAAGCTGCAGTGCAACCGTTCGACGAGGTGTCAGCGAGAATGCAAGGAGAGTCGAGCATGTGGAAGCGAGAGAACGAAATTGGTCCCCCCTTGGCCGGCGCAGTACCGGCCAGCGCTCCTATCGCCACTGGCGCTCCGTCCGCGCCGCGCCGCGAGCCGGAGCCCGTTCCGGTCGCACGCACGGCCGACTCGGGAGGTCGCGGCGTGATCGGCGGATCGATCGTCGTTCGCGGCGAGATTTCGGGCGAAGAGGATCTCCTGGTCGAAGGCCGCGTCGAGGGCAAGATCGACCTGCGCCAGAACGCCGTGACGATCGGCCTCAAGGGTCAGCTCGTGGCCGAGATCCACGCCCGCGCCATCCTGATCGACGGTGAGGTCGAAGGCAACCTGACCGCCGAAGAGCAGATCATCGTGCGCAAGAGCGGCCGCGTGCACGGCGATCTCTGCGCGCCCCGAGTCACGATCGAAGACGGCGCGCGTTTCAAGGGCTCGATCGATATGGAGCCGAAGCGGGTCGTGCCGCCGGTCTCGGTGCCGAGAGCGGTCCCCTCGCCGCGCCCTGCCGATCCGTTGGCGGCGCTCGGCGCCACCAGCGTCGGCACCGCCGGCTGACGCCGACGTGGCCTGGATCCGGCGCCAGGCGTCTCCCGCTGGCCCGGCAGTTGCCACCTCGTCAGCGGTTGCACCTAAGCCTCCCCCGGTCGTCGAGCATTCGGCGCCCGGCCTGAAGCAGGCGCTCGAGCGGCTCGCTTCGAGCGGCGCTTCGGTGCTCGATCTTGGCCGGGTCACCTCGACCAACGTCGAGTTCTTCAACCGGCGGCGCGCCAAACTCGCGGTGTTCGACCTCGAGCGCACGCTGAAGGACGAGGGGCTCTGGGAGCCGCCGGCGAAACTCCCGCTCTGGCAGGCGCGCGCTAGCGCAACGCTCACTCTCGCCGACGAGCAGCGCTTCGATCTCGTCCTCGCTTGGGACCTCGTCAACTATCTTGGTCGCGAGCGCTGGCCGGTCGTCGCACGCCTCCTGGTCGACCATCTCGCCGCTGGAGGCGCCGTGCACCTCCTGGTGCGATCAGGGCGCGAGATGCCGGCGCGACCCGGCCTCTTTCGCGTCGGTGCAGTCGACACGCTGCTCGAGGAGAGCCGCTCTACCGATCTCGCCCCCTCTCCCCGCTTCTCCCACGCCGAGGTCGAGCGGCTCCATCCCGGCCTCGCGGCGGTGCGGAGCTTTCTCGACAAGCACGGCGTTCAAGAGTTTCTCCTCGAGCACGCCGAAGAGCTGCATCTTCCGCCGCGCGCCGTAGCGAAACCGCGCGTGCGACGGAGCTGAGCAGGCGGAGCGAGCAGCTCGCTCGATAGCACTCAGTCCGAGTACAGCAACCCGTGGGCGCTCGCCGCTGCAGCGAGCTCGGCGTCGAGCGTCGCGAGCGGCAGCTTTCGTCGCAGCGCGAGCTCGAGGTAGGCGGCATCGTAGGCCGTTAGGCGGTGCTGCTCGGCGAGCTCGGCGATCGCGGTCAACGAGGGCAGCACCAGGTCGACCGAGATCGGCAGCAGCTCGGCCGACTCGAGCGTGTGCTTTCGATACGCGGCGTCGATCCGGCCACGGCGGAGCGCGAGGTTGAGCCCGTTGGCAAGTTCCAGGCGCCAGAGAAACGGCACCCAGACCTCGAGCCGTGAAAGACGAGCGAGGATTCGCTGCGCGATGTCGTTCTGCTCATCAGGCAGGAACCAGGAGAGACTGATGGAGCAGTCGACGACCAGTGCGCGCGGCGCCTCGACTTCAGTACTTGTGACCACCGTGCGTCAACTCTTTGATCGTCAACCCACCCAAGCTCTTGCCTCGCCGTGCTCGCCGAATCCGTTCGACCAGCTGCTCGATCTCGGCGGGAGTGCGCCGGGGAGCGAGTGGCACGAGTTTGGCCACTTCCGCTCCATGGCGGGTGATGACGATCTCTTCCCCCTGCTCCACGCGATCGAGGAGTTGCGAGAGATGGGTCTTGGCTTCGAACGCTCCGACGCGGGTCATTGCCATCTCCAACTAGTTGACTAGTTTGAATTCTAGGCCATCGACGTTGGATTGCCAAGGTGGGGCGATTGACTTACGCTTTATTTACGCTTCATGATCGCCCTCCGGCGGGGTGCCGGCGGGACGGAGTCGACGGCAGTGGAGCCTCTCGCGAAAGTTGGGGACGATGTACGGCGGGCCGAGGGTCTGCGGCAGTCGGTGGTCGCGCAGCTTCGGCGCTCGGGTTCGCCGCTCGCCGGTCGGGTGCGCACGGTGCGCGAGTGGGCCGCCGCCGCGGTACCCCCCGAGCCGGCCGCCTGGAGCTCCGCTCTCCCGGTGCTCGCCGCGCTCTTCCCCGCCGGTCTGCCACGCGGCGAGCTGGTCGAGCTCGTCGGCCGCGGCTCCACCGCGCGCTTCGGTTTGGTCTTGGGCCTGCTGGCCGCCGCCACCAGCGCTGGCGAGAGCGCCGCGTTGGTCGATCTCGGCGACGGCCTCGATCCGCAGGGCAGCGCGGCGGAGGGGGTCGATCTCGCCCGGCTGCTCTGGGCTCGACCCGAGCACCTGAAGCCGGCGCTCCTGGCCACCGAGAGCCTGATCGGCGGTGGCTTCCCGCTGGTCGTGCTCGACCTCGGGCTGCCGCCGGTGCCGGGTGGAGGCGGCGTCGCGGCGCACTGGCTCCGCCTCGCGCGCGCCGCACACGACGCCCGTGCGCTCCTCGTCGTCTCGACGCCGTACCGCGTCTGTGGCGTCGCGGCGCCACTCTCGCTCGTCTGCACGGCGGCGTGCGGACGTTGGCGCGGCAGCGGAGCCGCGCCGCGACTGCTCGATGCGATCGCCAGCCGGATCGTCTTCGCCCACGGGCGCGATGTCCGTGCCGTCCTCGGGCCGCGCACGGCTGTGCCCCCCCCAATACAACTGGGGGCACAGCCAGTCTTATTGGGGGCCGGCGCGATCGCTTCGTGAGCCGTATCGTCTGTCTCGTCGTGCCGCTCTTCCCGCTCGCGGCACGCCTGCGCGCCGAGCCCGAGCTGGGGCGCGAGGCGGCGGCGGTCGTCGCAGGCGAGGGGCCGACGGCGCGCATCGTCGCCGCCACGCGCATCGCCCGTCGCGCCGGCGTGAAACCGGGGGCGACTCTCGCGCAGGCGCGCGCGCTGCTGCCGAAGCTCGCCGCGCGCAGTCGCGACGCCGAGTGCGAGCGCGCCGCCGCCGAGGCGCTCTGCGAGGTCGCGGCGCGCTTTTCGCCGCGCGTCGAGGAGGGGGCGGCGGGGCTCGTCTTCCTCGACGCCGACGGCTGTGCCCCCCCCAATACAACTGGGGGCACAGCCAGTCGTATTGGGGGCAGCGATCGCCGCTTCTGCGGCGTCGGAGGTCGTGGCGACGAGAACGAACCCGAGCGCGAGCTCGGGCGCGCGCTGGCACGCGCCGCGCGCGACGAGGGCGTGCCCGTTCGCGTCGGCATCGCTTCGAGCAAGCTCGCCGCCGAGGTCGCCGCGCAGGGGGCGCAAGGGGACGAGCCGGCGATCGTCGCCGCCGGCCGCGAGCGCGCCTTCCTGGCACCGCTGCCGCTGGCGCGGCTCGCCCCCGAGATCGATCTCGCCGCGACGCTCGGACGTTGGGGGATCGGCTCGATCGGCGACTTCGCCCGCCTACCGGCGGCGGCGGTCGCCAGCCGGTTGGGCGAAGTGGGGCGCGCGCTGCACGCCGTCGCGCGCGGCCTCGATCCGCGTCCACTGGCGCCGCGCGAGCCGCCGCGCGACTTCCGCGAGGGCACCGAGATGGAGTGGCCGCTCACCATGCTCGAGCCGTTCCTCTTCCTCGCCCACGCCGCGCTCGACCGGCTCTGCCGGCGCCTCGACGCCGAAGGGCTCGGCTGCGCGCGGCTCGCAGTGGCGCTCACGCTCGAACCGGAAGGCCACGACGAGCGGACGCTCCAGCTCCCCGCTCCGACGCGCGAAGCGAAGACTCTCCTGCGCTGGGTCCAGCTCGAGCTCGAGACGCGGCCGCCCGGCGCCGCGGTCTCGGCCTTCGTCTTCGTCGCTTCGCCCGACCGGCCGCGCGAACTACAACTCGCCCTCTTCGGTCCGCCGGCGCTGGTGCCCGACCGCCTGGCGACGACGCTCGCCCGGCTGTTCACTCTGCTGGGTCCCGACCGCGTCGGCTCGCCACGCACCGTCGACGGCCATCGTCCCGAGCGCTTCGCGCTGGCTCCGTTCGCCCCGCCGCCGCCACTGAAGCTCACCCCTCGACCGGCACGGCCCCCAATAAGACTGGGGGCACAGCCGCGTGGGCTGCTCGCGGTGCGCGCACTGCGGCCGGCGCTCGCCGTCGAAGTCGAGGTCGACGACGACGGCCGCCCGCACGCCGTGCGCACGCCGGCGAGCGCCGCGAACGCCAAGCGTCCGGCGCTGCACGGCATGGTCGCTGTCGCCGCCGGGCCGTGGAAGCTCGAGGAGGGCTGGTGGAGTGACGATCCGGTCGCCCGCGACTATTGGGACGTCGAGCTCGCGGGCGCCGGCCTCTGGCGCCTCTTCCGCGACAACGCCTCGGGCGACTGGTTCGCCGACGGAGCCTACGACTAGCCGATCGGCTTCGAGCTCGTCTTCCTCGACGCGGCGAGGCAGGTTTCAGCCGCGGACGCGCTGTTGAGTGGGGTGGAGAGCGTAAGTATCATCGCGACGAGATGCCGGCATGAACCACTGGAAAGAGACCGCCGAGATCGTCTCGCAGCTCCTGGAGTTGGTGGCGGCGGGGCGACGCGCGGCGTTAGCCACTGTCGTCGGCATCGAAGGCTCGGCCTATCGACGGCCCGGTGCCAAGCTGCTGGTGGTTGACACCGGCACGACGCTCGGGAGCGTCAGCGGCGGCTGTCTCGAAGCCGACGTGCGCGAAGTCGCGAAGTCGGTCTTGGCGACCGGCCAATCGCACCTGCGGCGCTACGACACCAGCTCCTCCCACGAAGAGATTGTATGGGGCCTCGGGCTGGGCTGCAACGGACGGGTCGATGTCTTCGTGCAGCCGGCGACCGAAGGCTCGCTGGCCGAGCTGGTCTCTCCCCTCGCCGCGCTTCTGCAAGGCGACGCACCGCTCGCGCTCGCCACCGCAATCGGAAGTTCTGGAAACCAAGAGACCCAAGAGCTGGGTGCTGCGTTGCTGCTCGCGGGTGACAACGCCTACGGCTCGCTCGGCTCCGCGGACCTCGATCGACAAGCCCGAGAGCAGCTGCTCGCTCTCGACCCCACCGCGCGCTCGACGACGCTCCAGCTGGACGATCGCTGCGTTTTCTTCGAGCTGATGCCGCCGCCGCCTCACCTGATCGTCTGCGGCGCCGGCGACGACGCGCAGCCGCTCGTCGCCTCCGGCGATGACGCTGGCTTTCGCGTCACCCTGATCGATCATCGTCCGGCCCTGCTGACAAGCGAGCGCTTCCCCCGGGCGACGCGGAGGGTACTGGCCCGACCGGAGGATTCGGCAGTCGAGCTGCCGGAGGCGGCCCGCTCCTTGGCCGTAGTGATGATGCACTCGTTCGCCCACGACCGCGAGTGGGCGCGCCGCCTGCTCGCGGCGGGGCTACCGTTCGTCGGTCTGCTGGGACCGCGCGCGCGCAGCGAGACGCTCCGGCGCGAGATCGGCGCCGAATTCGACGAGCGCCTCTTCGGTCCGGTGGGCTTGGACCTCGGCGCCGAAGGATCGCGACAGATCGCCATCAGCATCGTGGCCCAGCTGCTCGCCTTCCTCTCGCACCGGGAGCCGCGTCCGTTGGCCGAGCGACAGGAGCCGATCCATGCCGCCTGAGCCGCTGGCGCAGCGCCCACGCGCCGGCCCCGTGGCCGGCATTCTCCTCGCCGCGGGCAACTCGAGCCGGATGGGCGTCAACAAGCTCCTGCTCGAGATCGAAGGCAAGAGCGTCTTGCGACGTACGGCGCGACGCGCCGTCGAGGGCGGGCTCTCTCCTGTCATTGTCGTGCTCGGTCACCAGGCGGAGTTGGCGCGAGCGGAGATCGCCGATCTTCCCTGTCTGACGGTGCTCAATCCCGACTTCGGGAGCGGGATCGCTTCGTCGCTCCTGTCCGGCCTCGCTGCGCTGCCAGTCGAGGCGAACGCTGTGGCCGTCTTGCTGGCGGACATGCCGTTCGTCGGCCCCGAGATGATCGCCGCACTCGTCGAGCGCTACCGCCAGACGACCGCGCGTTTGGTCATCTCCGACTACGCGGGCGTCGACGCCCCGCCCATGCTCTACGATCGCAGCCTCTTCGACGAGCTGCGGGAGATGGCGCCCGGCCGCGGTGGCTGGCAGGTCGTGCGGCGACACCGGAACGAAGCCGAGGTGCTCGCGTGGCCGCTGGAGGCGCTGGCCGACCTCGACGTGCCGGACGACTACGAGCGTCTGCGATCCGGGCGCCCCGGAGGCGTAAAGGCCGGCTAGCGCGATTCCCGCGCGAGCCACTTTCGCACCACGAGATCGCCCGGCCAGAAGAGGAGGAGAGCGGCGATCGGCACTGCGACGAAGGCGTAGACGAACGGTGGAAGCAGCGTTTGCTCGACGCCGAACGGCGCCCACATCCAGTTCAGGTTCTGCTCCTCTGTTCCGACCACCTGGCCGACTGGAAAGAGCAGCGCCGCGATCGCCGTCTGGAGCTTCCAGCCGCGATGGTCGTGGCCGAGCCGCCGCACCAGCCAGATCAAGAACGGCACGCTCCAGAGGTGAAAGAGCGAGAGGCAGCGCAGCCAGATCGGCGTCGGGACCTCGAACATGTACTCGGTGCCGCCGATCGGATGCGAGCCGCTGAGCAGTCGGCCGAGGTAGTCGAATGCCCAGAGGAGTTGAATGAAGAGCACGCCCGCGAGCTGCGCGGAGGCGACGAGCGCGCTTTCGCGCCAGAGAGCGTAGAGGATCGCGAAGTTGGCGAAGTCGCAGATCCAGAGGAAGTTGGACGGGCCGTTTTCGCGCCAGTAGATCGGCACCCAAACCAGCATCCAGGCGGTGTAAGCGAGCTTGACCGCGAGCGGAACGTGGGGACGAGGGTCCATCGCGCCAAGAAAAAGGGCCGGAGC
The DNA here is from genome assembly GCA_964590905.1 of uncultured Thermoanaerobaculia bacterium. Taxonomy (GTDB): domain Bacteria; phylum Acidobacteriota; class Thermoanaerobaculia; order Multivoradales; family JAGPDF01; genus JACTMI01. Next base: position 3,207 of record CAZPYU010000250.1, on the reverse strand, counting down.
CCCGAGGCCCCGGCCCGTCGAGCTCGAGCCGACCGGATTCCTAAAAACGGAAGCCGATCTGACCGACGATCTTGCGCGAAATGATGTCGCCGAAGACGTGCTGCTGCGCGTTCTCGTCGAAGATGTTGGAGGCGAGCAGCGAGACCGTGAACCGCTCGTCGGCGAATCGCATCCCGATCGAGGTGTTGACCATCACGAACGATGGGGTGGTTCCGGTCGCGAACGGCACGTCGGCCCAGAACGCCTCGTCCTGGTAGTTGGCGTTGGCCCCGACGAAGAAGCGGCCGTTGTCGAACGAGAGGCCGACGTTGGCGCGCCACTCGGGCGGCAGGTTCTGGGTCCGCACTTCGGCCGGCGTCAGACCCTTGAACTCCGGCTTGTCCTGCCAGGAGGTGTTGAAGAACCACGACCACTCGGCGTCGACCCGCTGATTGAGCGAGAACTCGACGCCGCGGTCGGTCTGTTCGCCGACATTCCGGTAGCTGAAGTTTGAAGGAACGACACCGCCGAGCCCACCTCCGAAGAGAAAATTGCAGAACGCCAGTGGTCCCGGAGCCGGTGTACCGAACGGCACGTTGAAGCAGAGCGTCGCCGGGAACGGCACGCCGACACCGCTAGCGAGCGTCGGCGGCAGATTGCCGGCCCCGTAGAAACGCGAGTTGAAGAAGTCGATCACGTCCTCGGTGGTGTTCTCGTAGGCGGAGAGCGTGACGAGGAGACCGTTTTCGAGCGATCCGACGTAGCCGACCTCGTAGGCGGTCAAGTGCTCCTCGTTGAGTCCCACGTTGCCGTTCGCCACCGCCGGGAAGACGAACGGCAGCGGTGCCGCCCGGATGAGGATTCCGGCCTGGAGAAAGGTGTTGATCACCGACGGCGAGCGGAACGCCTCGTTGTACGAAACCCGGAAGGTGTGGCCCGGTGTTGGCGAAACCAGCAGGCTGGCGCGCGGCGTGAAGACGCCGTCGATCGGATCGATGTCGTCGTAGCGCCCGCCGAGCAGCACGCGCACCTTGTCGCCTACCAGGATCTCGTCCTGAACGAAGGCGCCATACTCGTCCTTCGACGTTCCCTGCGGAGCGATCTGGAGCTCGAACTCGCTGCTTCGGATATCGGCGCCGTAGGTGAAGATGTGGTTCATCCCAACGACCGAGGTGTTCGAAGCTTCTAGGTTGTAGGTGTCGGTCTTGAAAGCGAACGGCAAGAAGTTGCCGTCGAGCCCGCGCGAGAGCAGGTTCACCGAGTCGGCATCGAGACCGTTGTAAAAGAAGCCGACGTGCCAGGCCATCTTGTTCCAGTCGATCTTGGCGTAGGTCAGATCGGTGCCCTTTTGAATGTCGAACGGACCGAGGCCGGTGTGGATGATCCCGTCGGTGCGCGCCAGACCGGCGCCGGTCGACAGGTAGGAGTCCTCGGTCAGATCCCAGTCGAAGCGGACCTCCCCCTTCGGTTGCTCGGTCCCCTTGTTGGCGAACGGATTGGAGAGGCTCGCCGGACGCTCGTAGGCGTCCTGCTTGTAGTAGCCGGCCGTGAGCTTATAGCCGAAGCCGAGCGCGCCGTTCCCGCCGCCGATGCCAGCGTGGGTGACGCTGGCGAGCTTGGTTCCCACCTCGCCCGCCCCCAGGAGGATCGACGTTCCGACGATCTCCCGCGGCCGCTTGGTGATGACATTAATGACGCCGGTCATGGCGTTGGCGCCCCAGACCGCGCTCCCTGGACCTCGCACCGCTTCGATCTGCTTGATCTCGAGCGGATTCGTGGGCAGGAAGTCCCACATCACGAAGCCGAAGAAGTCGAGGTAGAGCGAACGGCCGTCGACCAGCACCAACTGCGAGGTCGAGAGCGTGTTGGTCGACCCGCGCGGCGTGACGTTGATGTCGCGGGCGCTGGTCTGAACGACGTTGAGGCCCGGGATGTTGCGCAACAGGTCGCCGTAGTCGTCGGCCGGAATCGATTCGATCGTCTTCTGGTCGAGCACCGAGATCGCCGCCGGTGCCTCGTTGAGCGGCTGCTCGACGCGCGAAGCGGTGACGACCAGTATCTCTTCTATGACCTCGCTCGGCTCCTCCGCCGGCGGCGCCGCCTCTTGCGCCGAGAGCGACGCGGCGAGCGCGACTCCGGCGAGCGCTATCACCCATCTCATTCGGTTCCTCATGTCGCTCCTCCCCGATCTCTCAGCACGGCGCCGCTCCGTTGCGGACTGCCGACGCGATCTCCCCGACGCTGCGGCGATGCTAGCTCCGGGTGCGCGCACCGGCACGCCGCACTGCGGCAAGAGCCGACGCCTCTGCTACCATGGCCGCGCTGCGGGAGAGATCGGCCAACATGACGATTGCAGTCGGCTTCGACGGCTCGGACGACTCTCGTCGTGCGGCGCGCTGGGCTGCCGCGCTGGCGCGGTCGGCGAGCCCCGCTTCTCTTCATCTAGTTCATGCGCTCGGCCTGCCGACGATTCCGGCCCTCCCGATCGACATCCGGGTCGACGAGCTCTTCGACCGCCAGGAGCGCGAGATGCGGGAGCAGCTGACCACCTTGGAGCGCGAGCTCGGCGGCGCTCCGCTCGAGATCGAGAGCTTCGTGCGGCGCTGGCTGCCGGTCGAGACACTTCTGGAGCATGCGCGCGATCACGGCTCCGAGCTCCTCGTCGTCGGTCAGCACGGCAGCCGTCCGAGTCGGCTCCTCCTGGGAAGCGTGTCGAGCGCCGTGGCGCGTAGCGCCGAGGTCCCGGTGGTCGTCGTGCGCGGGCGCGAGGCCGCCGCGCCGCCAGACGCCGTTCTCCTGGCGGTCGACGGATCGGGGTTTTCGCGGCGAGCGGCCGAGGCGGTGGCGCGCTGGGCCCCCCAGGCGCGAGTCGTGGCGGTGCGGATCCGCGACGGCTCGAACGGCCCCGAGCGGGACGAGATCGCCCGCGACCTCGCGGCGGCCGGCGTCGATCCGGCGCAGGTCGAGATCCGGATCGAAGATGGAGCGGCCGCGGAGATTCTGCTCGCGCTCGCCGAGACCACCACCGTCGACCTGATCGCGGCCGGCCGGCGCGGTCTCTCGATCTGGCGCGAGCTCTTGCTCGGCAGTGTCTCCGAGAAGCTTCTCCAGCTCGCACCCTGTCCGGTTCTACTCGCGCACTGAGCGGCGACATCCTTCAGGGTGTCCCCTCTCGGTTTCGACTTCAGAGATTCGGCAGGCCGGGATCTCGGAGCGCCAACTGCGCCT
>CAZPYU010000249.1:0-5031 GCA_964590905.1 uncultured Thermoanaerobaculia bacterium | reverse complement strand
GATCGTCCACCGCGCGAGCACCGACATCTCGATCAAGGACTGGGTCTTCGAGGAGAGCCCGATCAACATCAAACGATTCGTGGACGACAGGGGCTGCAGGAGCTGCGGAGGCTTGGAGACATTGGGCAGCGCGTGTGCCTGGGTCAGTCGCTCCTGGACCACCTGGCGCGCATGCATGGGATTCGTGCCCGCCTTAAACGTCAACTCGATGGACGACAGCCCGGGCACCGATTCGGAGCGCATGACGTCGACCCACGGCGTGCCGGCGAGGAGGTCGGCCTCGATCGGGACCGTGATCAACTGCTCGACCTCGACGGCAGAGAGTCCCAGCGCCTCGGTCTGGACGTTTACGGTGAGTGGCATGATTTCCGGGAAGACATCCACCGGCATCTCATTCAGTCTGGTGATGCCGACTCCCATCACGATCACCGCGATGACGACCACCAGGGTGCGAAGCCGCAAGCTTGAGGCGACGATAGAACCGATCATGGCTGGATACCTCCGTTACTCATGTGCCAACTCCCTTCTGGAAACCTGTGGATATGACTGCAGTTGTGGTCCTCATGACCATATTTCCCCACCGCCCAGAATCGGCCGAACCCGGTGGACTGTTGAGCGGAATCGCAAGGCAGAGCGATTCCGAACCCGGCGGCTCGGCGGCGGGAAGGCCGCCGGTCCGGGGAGAGGTCGGGAGGCGCACGGAATGCCGCGAGGGAACCTGGGCACTCCTGGCTGCTCATCCATGCGGGGGGGGGACGACACGAGCTACTCCCGAAACAAATCGCACGCGCTGCAGCGTGCGACACGACCAGCCCGCCTTGGCGCCAGTCCCCTCGAGCAAGCCGACTACGGGCATCCGGGGGGTCGGAGCGGAGGAGCCATCTGCGACTGCGGCCCGCCTCCGATCAACTACGCGGAGTATAATATGTGAATCGTCGCGATTGCGTCAAGAGAAAGTATCAGGAATGTATCTGAAATATTGCGAGCTGAGGGAATCGGGTGCTGGATCATCTGCCAGGTCGCAGGATGGAGGCGCGGGGGATGGTGTATCGAAGGGTGTCGGGATGGATGAAGCCGGGGACGATGGAGGGGCGCTACTGGATCACCGATCTCAGCCGTGTCTTGTCCGTCACCTGGAATGCGAATCCCATTGCAGTGACGAGGCGCTTGCGGAGATCCACCTGCTCGACCCTTCCCACGATCATGACCTGGTTCCGGCTCCAGGGCGTGTGGGCGATCTCGTCGGACTCGTCGTCCACCTCCATGGCGAGGAACTTCCGGTTCTTGAGGTAGGTCCCCTCGAGCTCCACGAGCAGACCCGCGGGCAGGTTCGAAAGCCCCTTGAAGGTCCGCTTCGGGCTGTCGAAGCCGGTGTCCTCCGTCACCTGGACGGAAACGCCGCCGATGACGAATTCCTTCCTCGCGGCGTCCACGGATTGCACGAAACCCTTGAGGGCCCAATCGTCGTCGAGGAAATCGCCGGTGAGGATCCTGAGCTCCGCGCACGACGCGCTCGAATCCGCCCGAAGCGCGCCGTCGATCTGGATCCACTGGCCCACCTTGAGAGACGCGAGGTCCTGCGAGGCGCTGGGGTTCTTTCCCCCCTCCCCGTGCCCGATCGTGAGCGCGATCAGTAGCGACGTCGCGAGGATCACCCACACGGTGCCCGCGCGGCGCCTCCTCACAACGTGACTCCTGCGGCGGGCCTGCCCATCCTCCCCTTTCCCCGTTCGGTCATCGCCGGTCATGGCTCGCCGTCTCCCTCTGGCGACGGCGCCGGATCGAAGAGGTAGCCCGCGCCGCGTGCCGTCCGAATATGACGCGGCCTCTCCGGGTCGGGCTCGATGTGCTTCCTCAGCCGAAGGACATGATTGTCCACCGTGCGCGTCGTCTGGTTCTCGGCGTGCCCCCATGCCTCCTTGAGCAGGCGCTCGCGCGACAGGACCTCGCCGGGATGCTGGATCAGGTATTCCAGCAGGTGAAATTCGCGGGGGGTCAGGGGCTGTCGCCTGCCGGACCTATGCACCTCGAGCCGGTCGAAGTCCACCTGGATGTCGCCGAAGCGGATTCGCCTGGGCCGCTCCTGCCCACCCGCGAGCCTGCCATCGCCGCGCCGAAGATGCGCCCTGACTCTGGCCAGCAGCTCCCGCAGGCTGAACGGCTTGGTGACGTAGTCGTCGGCTCCCAGCTCCAGGCCGAAGACCCGGTCGTTCTCCTCCGAACGGGAGGTCAGCATGATTACCGGGCACCGCAGGCGTTCGTCACGGATCCGCTTGCACACCTCGAAGCCACTCATCCCGGGCAGCATCAGGTCGAGCAGGATCAGGTCGGGGCGCTCCTCGAGCGCGAACTTGAGGCCCTCGGGGCCGTTGCGCGCCACCCGGACCTCATGGCCTTCCGCCTCGAGCGCCGCGGACAGACCGAGGACCAGGGAGGCGTCGTCCTCGATGATCAGCACGCGGTTCATATGCGGCGGCCCCCCAGCGGCTCGAGGGCGCGAACGTCCACCGACGGGGGCTTCCTTTCGCCCGCCCCGGCGACCGCGGGAGCCGGGGCGGGAAGGACCACGGTGAACGTGGAACCCCGCCCGATCTCGCTCTTCACGCTGATGTCTCCCCCGTGAGCGCGAACGATCTCGCGTGAAAGGGTGAGACCCAATCCAAGCCCGCGCTGGGTCCGGGAGTCCATGCGCCGCCAGGTCGAATAGAACTTGTCGAACACCCTGCGAACATGCCTGGGTTCGATCCCGACGCCGCGGTCGGAGACCGCGATCGCAATGCCCCCCGGCGCCCGGGACACGCAAACCCGGATTTCCCTGTCCTGGTCGCTGTACTGAACCGCATTGGTGAGCAGGTTCAGCATCACCTGGGAAATCGCATCGGAATCGAGTGGGAGCGGCGGCAGGGACTCTTCGACCGACAACTCCAGGCGGAACCCCTGGGCGTCTGCGTGAGGACGGAACGATTCCACGGACCCGGTCACGAGCGAGCCGACATCTCGAGGCTCGAACCGATAGCGCTCGGCGCCCCTCTCCATCCGGGAGAAGTCGATGACGCCATCGATCAGCCGGCTCAGGCGATCGCACTCCTGCCGGATGATGCCGAGGTACTGTCCCGCGTTCTTCGGGAACCCCGACCCCGCGGCGCCCGGAGGACCGGCCATCTGAAGCTCGAGCAACTCGGCGAACATCTTGATCGATGTGAGCGGGGTTCGAAGCTCATGGGAGACATTCGAGACGAACGTCGTCTGGGCGCGGGAGAGATAGGCCTGGCGCTGCGCCCTGAGGATGAACCAGTACCCTGCGAAGAGGATGCTGAGCAGCATGACGGACACCAGCCACATCCAGAGAGTCCGGCGCAGGTCGAGACGCTGCATCGCGGTCGGAACGTCGCCCAGGTAGATGGCGACCTGCCAGAAATCGAACGGCGGCATCAGGTCCTGGGTCGCCATCAGCGTTCCCTTCGCCGCCTCTGCGCCGATCACCACGTCCCCGCCCGCGCCGAGGATCGCGACGCCGCCCTGCGTGTCCGAATTGAGATTCCGCAGGGCCGCGAAGAGCTGCCTCTGAAGCTCCTTAAGGTCGATCTGGGCGGCGAGGATCCCGGTGACGAAGGTCCGCTGCGCATCGGGCAGGGCGCGATAGGCGAGCAGGAAGGGCTCGCCCTCCGCCCGGGCGGACAGGTATTGGGTCCGCGGCAGGAAGCGCTTGCGCCGGAATGACATCTCGCTCAGCTCGGACGCGAGCAGGTGCGTGAAGTGCTTCTCGCTGATGCGCTTCTTATTCTGCTCTCCCAGCGTCCGGAATGTCTCTCCATAGGTCGCACGGTCCCGCAATCCCGGAATGCTCAGGATCTGGGGCGAGAGAGTTTGGATCAGGTCCGAGAAGTAGGCGTACTGCGCCCGGGTGATCGCGTCGCTGCGCCGGATCAGGTCCCGGTTCAGCTCCAGCAGGGCATCCAGCGCCTCGGGGTAGCGTCGCAGGCCGTCGAGCGAGACCGCGATCTGGTACTGGGCGAGAAACCGGAGGTACATGCGATTCAGGTCGCGCTCATCGGGATAGCGCTCGAGAAGCCGCCGAAAAGTCGAGAGTGCACCCGCCGGATCCCCCTCCTTGAGCAGCACCCGGCCGATGTAACTCTCGGCCATGGCCTTGAGCCTCGGGTGCTCGACCCGGGAGAGGATCTCCCGATAGGCGGCGATCGCGGCCTTCGGATCCCCCGCGCGGTACTCCAGCTCCTCGCCTCGCGCGGCGAGGCGGGAGAAGATCTCGTGCTCGCGCGCCTGGGCCCCCTGCTCCGACACCTCGGCCGGTGAGCCCTCCCCGCCTTCCGGAACCGGCGGATAGAGAATCCGCCCGGGCGCGCCAAGCAGGAAATAGCCTTCGATCAGCGGCTCCTGGCCCGCGGAGCCGGCCACCTGCTCCATGGTGGGTCCGCGCGCCGAGGCGCTCATGAGTCCGTCGAACGCGGCGATCCAGCGCGCTTCCACGCTGCGAAGCTGGTAGTCGAGCTGGCGGGCGGCGAGGACCGCGAACTGCCGGTGGCTCCCGCGCAGTCGCTCGAGCGAGGTGGACCTTTCGTTTTCGATGGCCCGCCAGCTCATCAGCCCGAGCACGGCGCTGGGCAGAATGACGAACGCGAGCAGGATCAGCGCCGTGCCCGCCCCGCTCCGGCCCAGCCCCAGTCCGAACCGGCCACGCCGCCGGTGCTGGCGGAATTCGCCCGGCTCTGCAATCGAAGGAATAGGAATGTTCATGAGGATCTGGAAAAGGCTACGCCATGCGCAACGTCTCGGCAATGCATTTTAGCTGATATTGTCAGCTACGACGAATATTAACTCTGTGAGGACGAAACTCTGCGGATTCCCCGACCCGCCCGGGGGCATCCGCCCGCAAGCCAGCCATTTCGGGTAGAGTCGCACGCCATGCATGTCTCCCCCGGCACCGCCCATGCCCGCCCTCGGCGCCTGGCACTCGAACGCGCGCTGGATGCGCTCGAGCGTGTGGGCAACGCCCTGCCCAACCCCGCGACG
>CAZPYU010000248.1:0-11904 GCA_964590905.1 uncultured Thermoanaerobaculia bacterium | reverse complement strand
CGCCGGCCTAATCGCGCACTTGCGGCGGGTCACCCGTCGTTTCCGCGACGGGCTGGTGGCGCTCGGCTACGAGACGCTCCCGGGCGAGCATCCGGTGGTGCCGCTCTTCACGCGCGACACGCCGCAGACGGTAGCGCTCGTCCAGCACCTGCGCGCCCACGGCGTGCTCGCCACCGGCTTGAGCTACCCGGTGGTGCCGAAGGGCGACGAGACGATCCGCTTCCAGCTCTCGGCCGACCACACCGCACTCGACGTCGACTTCGTGCTCGACCTGATGGCGCGGTTTCGAGCTCTCGGCCGCTAGGCGCTCCCGTCAGCTGAACTGCTCCGGCTCTGTCATGCTGAGCGGAGCGAAGCATCTCGACGACGGTCGAGCCCGCAGAGCTTCAGCTCCGAGATCCTTCGCTGCGCTCAGGATGACAAGACCGGTTCCTTGAGCATCCCGGGTCGCTAGAATCTCGATTCCACGCTTCGCAACGAACTGTTCGGGAGATCCGCATGTCGAACGCGACTCGCCCTCACCTCATCTCCGGCGGCCACAAGGGGGCCGAGGCCGAGTTCGGCCGCGCCGCCAAGCGCTGGGGGATCGAGCAGACGACCCTCTCCTTCGAGGGCCACGACATGGAGTGGCCGCACTCGGTGCGCACCCTACCTGCCGAGGAGCTGGCTAAGGGCGATGTCTCGATGACGATCGTCTGTCAGCGCATGGGCCGCGTCTATCACCAGGCCGAGAAGATCCGGCGCGTCGTGCAGTCGATCTTCCACATTGTCAACGACAGCTATCGCCTGTTCGCGATCGGCTGGATCCAACCCGACGACACGGTCAAGGGGGGCACGGGCTGGGCGGTCGAGCTCGCCAAGCTGTTCAATCGGCCGGTCGCGGTCTTCGACCAGGGGCGCAACGCCTGGTTCGCCTGGCGCGGCGGCCGCTGGGATCCCGACACGCCGACCCTCGGCGAGCAGCCCTTCGCGGCGACCGGCACGCGCAACCTGACCGACGAGGGGCGCGCCGCGATCGCCGAGCTCTTCCGCCGCTCGCTGGGTGAGCCCGCCGGCTGATCCCGTCTGTTGATCCCGTCTGTTGATCCAGTACTACTGCGCGCGGCGCTGCCAGGCAAGGGCGTCGAGCTCGAAGATCAACAGCTCGAAGCGCGGCCCCGGCTCTCGCCCGCGGAGGCGGAAGCCGAGCCGCTCTAGCAGGCGCGACGAGGCGACGTTCGGCACGTCGACGCTGGCCACCACCGACTCCATGCCGGCGTGCTCGAAGGCGTACTGGAGAGCCGCGTCGACCATCTCGGTCGCCAGCCCTCGCCCCCCCCAGGCCGGCTCGACGGCATAGAGAAGCTGGAGATCGTCCGGGGAGCGATACGGCCGCAAGCCGGCGAAGCCGAGCAGCTCGCCTCCACTCGCCTTGGGATGCGCCGCGAAGAGGCCGACGCTCCCACGCGCGAAACGCGCCGCGCTCGCGAAGAGCTCGCGCGCCATCCACTCGGCGTCGACGAACACGTCGTCGAGCAGAAAGCGCCGCACGGCGGGATCGCGAAAGAGGGCCAGCAGCTGGGTCCCCTCCTCGGGCGCGATCGGGTCGAGGCGCAGCCGCGAGGTCCAGAGGGTGGGCGACACGGCTCGATTCTACCCAGCCGGAGGCGGATCCGACGCTGCTGTGCTGCCCGCCTTGACGCTTCAGAGGGGCGGTGGAAGGCTCTCGCGGATGAGTGTCGCGAGCTTGGTCGCCACGAGCAGGGGATCGCTCCCGAAGCACTTCGAGCGCCTGCCCGAGCTGGCACGGCGCGTCGTCGCCTCGAGCGGCGAGAGCGTCGCGGTTTGCTCGCCGTTCGATCGCCAGGCGATCGGCGCGGTGCCGCGCTCGCTCCCCGACGACGTCCGGCGCGCCGCAGAGCGGGCGCGCGAGGTGCAGTCCGAGTGGGCCGAGCGCTCGTTCGCCGAGCGAGCGAAGCCGTTCCTCCGCTTTCACGATCTCCTGCTCGAACGCCAGGAGGAGATCCTCGACCTGATTCAGATCGAATCGGGCAAGGCGCGATTGCACGCCTTCGAGGAGGTCGCCGACGCGGCGATCGTCGCGCGCCACTACGCGCTCTACGCCGCCGACTACCTGGCGCCGCATGCGCGCCGCGGCGCGGTGCCGGGGCTAACGGAGAGCCGCGAGTACCGCCATCCGAAGGGGGTGGTCGGCGTCATCGCGCCGTGGAACTACCCGCTCTCGATGGGGCTGACCGACGCCATCCCGGCGCTTCTCGCTGGCAATGCAGTGGTCGAGAAGCCGGATCTGCAGACGCCGTTCTCGACCCTCTGGGCGCTCGACCTGCTCGTCGAGTGCGGCCTGCCCGACGAGCTCTGGGCGATCGTCTGCGGCGACGGCCCGACACTGGGGCCAGCGCTCTTCGATGCCGTCGACTTTCTCCAGTTCACCGGCTCGACCGCCACCGGGCGGCACGTGGCGCGCGAAATGGGAGCGCGCTTGGTCGGCTGTTCGCTCGAGCTCGGTGGCAAGAACCCGATGCTGGTCCTCGGCGACGCCGATCTCGAACGCACAGTGGCCGGCGCGGTGCGCGGCGCCTTCGCCTCGGCGGGGCAGCTCTGCGTCTCGATCGAGCGGCTCTACGTCCACGAGTCGCTCTACGAGCGCTTCCTCGCTGACTTCGTGCGCGCCACCGAGCGGCTTCGCCTCGGGGTCGGACTCGGCTGGGGCTACGACGTCGGCTCGCTCGCCTCCGACAAGCAGCTCGCGAACGTCGGCTCCCAGGTCGAGGACGCGCTGGCGAAGGGCGCTCACTCTGCCTGCGGCGGCCGTGCGCGACCCGACGTCGGCCCGCTCGTCTTCGCGCCCACCATCCTCACCGGTGTGACTGCGGGGATGACGCTCTGCGCCGAGGAGACGTTCGGACCGGTCGTCGCCGTCTATCCGTTCGCCTCCAATCAGGAGGCGATCGAAAGGGCCAACGCTTCGCACTACGGCTTGAACGCCTCGATCTGGACGCGCGACCCCGAGCTCGGGCGGCGCATGGCGACTCGCATCCAATGTGGCACGGTGACGATCAACGAGACCTACGTCGCCGGTTGGGCATCGATCGCCGCGCCGATGGGAGGCTTCAAGCAGTCGGGCCTCGGCCGCCGTCACGGCGCCGAGGGGATCTGGAAGTACACCGAGTCGCAGAACGTGACGATTCAGCGCGGCCTGCCGATCGCGCCGCCGAAAGGCGTGCCGGCGGAAGCGTTCGCGCGTTGGTTTTCGGGCGCCCTCAAGGCAGTCAAGCGCGTGCCCGGGCTGCGCTAACGCATGTCGCAGATCTTCCTCACCGGCTTCCCCGGCTTTCTCGGCTCCGAGCTGGTGCGTCGCCTGCTGCGACGCCCCGAAGCGCCCAGCGTCGTCTGCCTCGTGCAGGAGAAGTTCCTCGCTCCGGCGCGGGAACGGGCGGCCGCGATCACCGCCGCAGAGGGCGTTGCCGAGCAGCGCATCGTGCTCGTCCCCGGCGACATTACGCGCACCGATCTCGGTCTGGACAAGTCGAAGCAGCTCGCCCGCGACGTCACCGAGGTCTTCCATCTCGCCGCCCTCTACGACCTGGCGGTCAAGCGCGAGCTCGGGGTGCGCGTCAACGTCGACGGCACCAAGCACCTGCTCGCTTTCGCGCGCCAGGCGCCACGCCTAGAGCGCTTCCACTACGTCTCGACTTGCTACGTCTCGGGGCGCTACCCAGGCATCTTCCGCGAGCGCGACCTCGAGCGCGGCCAGAAGTTCAACAACGTCTACGAGGAGACCAAGTACCTGGCCGAGATCGAGGTGCGCCGCGCGATGTCGGATGGGTTGCCGGCGACCGTCTATCGCCCCGGGATCGTGGTCGGCGATTCGCGCACCGGCGAGACCCAGAAGTACGACGGCCCCTATTCGATCCTGCGCTGGCTCATGAAGCAGCCGACGACCGTCGCGGTGCTACCGGTGCCGTCCGATATCGACCGGCTGCGCGCCAACCTGGTGCCGCGCGACTTCGTGATCGACGCGATCGCTGCGCTGGCGCTGGAGCCGGCGGCGAACGGTGTCACCTATCAGCTCGCCGATCCCGATCCGCCGACGATCGACGAGGTGATCACGATGATGGGCGAGGCGACCGGCCGGGTGGTGGCGCGCGTGCCGTTGCCGGTCGGTCTCGCAAAGGCGGCGATCGACTATCTGCCTCTGGTCGAGCGCGTGATGGGGATCCCATCGGCGACGATCGACTACTTCGTCCACCCGACCTTCTACGACGCTGCCAACGCCGACCGCGACCTCGCCCCGCTCGGCATCCGCTGCCCGCGTTTCGCCGACTACCTGCCGCGGCTGGTCGACTTCATGAGACTTCACCCGGAGATCGGGTCGGAGGCGATGGCGTGAAGGCGATTCGCATTCACGCCGTCGGTGGACCCGAAGAGCTACGCCTCGACGATGTCGCCGCTCCCGAGATCGGTGCCAGCGAGATCGGCGTTCGCGTTGCCTACGCTGGGGTCAACTTCATCGACATTTATCTGCGCAGCGGGCTCTACCCACCGGGGGAGCTCCCGGCGCGCGTCGGCAGGGAGGGTGCGGGGACCGTCGTCGCGGCGGGCGACGCCGTCGAAAAATTCAGCGTCGGCGATCGGGTGGCGTTCTTCGACGCGGTGGGCAGCTACGCGGAAGAGGTCGTGCTCCCCGCGGAGCGGGCGCTCGAAGTGCCGCCCGAGCTCTCGCACGCGCAGGCGGCCGCGCTGCCGCTGCAGGGGATGACCGCCGACTATCTGATTCGCTCGATCGGTGCCGTCGCCCCGGGCGACGTGGTGCTCGTCCACGCCGCCGCGGGCGGCGTCGGACAGCTCGCGGTGCAGATGGCGAAGGCGGCCGGCGCCACCGTGCTCGGCACCTGTTCGACTGCGGCGAAGGCCGCGATCGCCCGCAGCGCAGGCTGCGATCACGCGATCCTCTATTCCGAAATCGATTTCGTGGACGAGGTGATGCGCCTTACCGCCTTTCGCGGCTGCGATCTCGTTCTGGACTCGGTCGGCCGCACCACTTTCACCGGCTCGGTGCGGGCGACGCGCGTGCGCGGCACGCTGGTCGTCTTCGGGCAGTCGAGCGGCACGATCGAGCCGATTTCGCCGCGCGCCGTGCTCGGCAGCCGCACCCTGGTTTCGGCCTCGCTCTTCGACTACGTTCGTGATCCACAGGAGCTCGCCCTCCGCTGGCAGCGCGTCGCTACCGCCGCGGTGCGCGGCGAACTGGTGATCGCCATCGACACCGTCTTCCCGCTCGCCGAGGCCGCCGCCGCGCACCGCCGCCTCGAAAACCGCGAGAGCGCCGGCAAGCTTCTGCTCGCAATCGGTTGAGGATCCGCTCACCCGTTCAAACGCCGAGCACGGAGAATCCCAGCGCTCGTGCCGCGCGGCCCAGGGAGGCATCGTGCGTTGCCAACCGCAGGTCGGGGACGACGAGCTCGCGTAGCAGGAGTGCGGTCGCCAAGTGGATCGCGCCCAGGGTTCCTAGCGTGGTCGGAAGCGGGAGCGCGGCGCGCTCGAGCACCGTCGCGTCGACACCGACGACGGTCAGGGAGCCGAAGATCTCGTAGATTTGGGCGCGGCGCGCAGCGAAGGCGTCGTCCGGCCCGCCCTCCGCGAGCCGCTGGCGATTGCGCTACGCACGCGAGCCTTTGTTGGAACAGCAGCGCGACGGTTGTCGCACCTCCTTGGGTGGGTCAGGATGGGCGGCTTGATCGCCCCGATCGAGACCTCGCGCCTCCACCTGGTCGCCGGCACGGTCGACCTACTCACCGCCGAACTCGCCGGCCGCGCTGCGCTGGCGCGTGCGCTCGCAGCGGACGTCTCCGAAGAATGGCCGCCGCAGTTCTACGACAACGAGGCCGTCCGGTACAGCTTGCGGCAGCTCGAGGCGGAGCCGGCTCTCGGTGGCTGGGGCCTCTACTACTTCCTGTGGCGCGCGAGCGGCGATGAGCTGCCGATCGCGGTCGGCGCCGGCGGCTTCACGGGGGCACCGAAGGACGGCGCGGTCGAGCTCGGCTACTCGATCGTGCCGGCGCACCAGCGCCGCGGTTTCGCGAGCGAAGCGGTACGGGGCATGTCGGCTTACGCCTTCGCCGACCCGAAGGTCGAGCGCGTGCTCGCCCACACCCTGCCCGAGCTGGTGGCGTCGATCGGCGTCCTCGAAAAGTGCGGCTTCACCCCGACCGGCCCGGGCGAGGAGGCCGGCACGATCGGCTTCGCGCTCGACCGAGAGACCTGGAAGGCGAGCACCGCACGATAGCCCTCGCTCGGCACACTCGGTTCTCGTGCGCTTGGGAGCCGCGGTTCGCTCAGCGGCGACGACTGGCGTCGCCGTCGAATTCGCGCACCGGGGCGGCCTGCTCGGCACCGACGACGCCGGTGCGGATCTCGGCCTTGAAATAGCTCTCGGGCCGGATGGGCGAGCCGGCGATGCCGCGCAGCAGGGCGAGCTGGCCGATGTGGGAGAGCGCGTCGGCGATCGGCCCCTGGAAGAGCCCCTCGGGGGGCGATCCGAGCGGCCGCCCAGAGGCGAGCCGGGCGTCGAGAGCGGCGAGCCGGGCAAAGAGGCGCTCGCACTCCTCCGCCCACGAATGCGGCTCGTGCCCTTGCCAGACCGGTTCCCCGTCGGTCAGGTGGAGCGCCCAGTCGAGCAGGTCGCCGATGTGCGCGACGATCTCGCATGGAGTCCGGCTCTCGGGAGCGACGCGGAAGTCGGCGAACTCGGCGGCGGCACCGCGCAGCGCCTTGGCGCCGCGGTAGGCGAGCGTCGCGACGGTGTGGCGCAGGAGCTCGAGCGTCGGGTCGGGCGCGGTCGTCGACATCCGCAACGGAGACTCCCCGATCTCCCCGGCGCCGTCAACTTCGGAGCGGTTGCTCCGTTCGACACATTCCGCGATCATTGCCGATCAGCGGAGCCCGGTTGAGCGATCCCTTCCTCTTCGTAGAACTTCTCGCGGCCTTCGCCGCCGCGCTGGCGCTCGCGTTCATGGCGCGCGCCATGGTGCGCCGGCGGATCGAGCAGGCGGTGGCGCTGGCGCGCGCCGAGGGCGCTGCCGCGGCGGCGCAGAGCGAGGCGGAGCTCCGCGCGCGTCTGGTCGAGAGCGAGACCCGGCTAGACGAGGAGCGACGACGGGGCGCCGAGAAAGTGGCGCTCCTCGAAGCGGCGGAGCAGAAGCTCGAGGACGCCTTCTCCGGGCTCGCGGCGCGCGCTCTCTCGGCCAACAACGAGGCGTTCCTTACCTTGGCGCGCCAGGCCTTTGCCACGCTCCAGACCGCCTCGCAAGGCGACCTCGACCAGCGTCGCCAGGCGATCGAGGCGCTGCTGGTGCCGATGCGCGAACAGCTCGGCCGCTACGAGACGGGCGTTCGCGAGCTCGAGAAGTCGCGCGAGCAGGCCTACGGAACTTTGAGCGAGCAGGTGAAGAGCTTGGCGACGAGCTCGGAGGGTCTCTTCCGCGAGACAAGCCGCCTGGTCACCGCGCTGCGGCGCCCCGAGGTGCGCGGCAACTGGGGCGAGGTGCAGCTCAAGCGGACGGTGGAGTTCGCCGGCATGCTCGACCGGGTCGATTTCGTCACCCAACCGACGGTCGACTCCGAGGAGGGCAAACTGCGCCCCGACATGGTGGTCCGCTTGCCCGGCGGCAGGCGGGTGGTGGTCGACGCCAAGGCGCCGCTCGACGCCTACCTGGCCGCCGTCGAGGCGCCGAGCGACGACGAGCGGCGCGCCGCGCTCGTCCGCCACGCGCGACAGGTGCGCACCCATCTCGGCAAGCTTGCCGAAAAGCGCTACTGGGAGCAGTTCGACGACGCGCCGGAGTTCGTGGTGATGTTCCTACCCGGCGAGTCGTTCTTCTCCGCCGCGCTCGAGCACGATCCGCAGCTGATCGAAGACGCCTTCCAACAGAGCGTGCTGATCGTCACGCCGGCGACGCTTGTGGCGCTGCTCAAGACGGTCTACTACGGCTGGCGGCAGGAGTCGTTGGCGGCCAACGCGCGCGAGATCTCCGACGCCGCGCGCGAGCTCTACGACCGCCTGCGCACCTTCGCCGAGCACTTCGCTGGCGTCGGCAAGGGGCTCACCGCGGCGGTGGCGGCCTACAACAAGGCGGTGGGCTCGTTCGAAGCTCGAGTGCTGCCGCAGGGGCGACGATTCGAAACGCTGGGGCCGGCGGCGGGACAGGCGATCGAAGCTCCAGCTTCCACCGAGGCGGCGCCGCGCGCGCTCGCGGCTGGGCCGCCCGACGGACCGGCCGACGCCTGATGCCCGCTCCAGCGCTCTCGACGGTCGCCGAGCCGTACGCGCAAGCGGAGATCGTGCGCGAGCTCGGCTCGCTCCACGAGCAGAGCACGACGTTCTGGAACGGATTCTCGGACGCCGACTTCTTCGCGCCGCTGGGCGAGGCCTGGTCGCCAGCCGACAACGTCCGCCATCTCGAGAAGAGCATCCGTCCGGTGGCGCGCGCGCTGCGGCTGCCGCGGCCGCTGCTCTGGATCGCGTTCGGTTCGGCGCGCGATCCCTCGCGTCGCTACGATGCGATCCGCACGATCTACCAGCAGCGGCTCTCCGAGGGAGTGACCGCCGGGCCCTACGCTCCAACGCCGCGCCCGTCGCCGGCGGACCCGACGACGGCGCGGCGCGAGCTCATGGCGCAGCGCGAGGCGACCGCGAGAGCACTCGCGTCCGCGATCGAGCGCTGGAGCGAACGCGCGCTCGACCGCCGCCGCCTCCCGCATCCGGCGTTGGGCAAGCTCACGGTGCGCGAGATGCTCTTCTTCACCCTCTACCACAACCTCCACCACGTGATGAATGTGGCGCGGCGGAGCGGCTCGACAGCGGAAACGACGCGCTAAGTCGCCCGTCGCGGGCGTTGGGTGCCAATGGCTCCGCTGCCGCGGCCGCCTGCACCCTGGCCCCCTGCCGCCGCCCCCGGGTTCCCTTCGGCCTGCAAGTCGGTATTGGGGTTCTTCACCTGGTCGGACTCGGTCAGCCCCGAGACGATCTCGATCTGGATGCCGTCGGAGAGGCCGGTGACCACGTCGCGGCGCTCGAACTCCTGGGGTCGCACTTCGACCTCGACGTACGGCTTGTCGCCGTCGAACTGCAGCAGCGCCTCGTCGATCGCCAGCACCTGGTCGCGCTTGTCGAGCACGATGTCGGCGTTGGCGCTGTAGTTGGCGCGCAGGAAGAGATCGTCGCGCGTCTCGACGGCGGCGCGGATCGCGAACTGGATGGCGCCGTTCTCCTCCTTGCCCTTGGGGGCGATGTGCTCGAGGGTGGCGCGGATCTTCTGGTCAGGGAGCGCGCCTATCGTCAAGACCAGCTCCATGCCGGGACGGATCTTGCCGACTTCGCTCTCGTCGACCTTGCCTTCGAAGATCATGTCGCTCATGTCGGCGACCGCGGCGATCGTCGTCCCCTCGTTGAAGTTGTTGGCCTGGATGACCGAGTTGCCGACCTCGACCGGCACTTCGAGCACCATGCCCGAGATGGTGGCACGCACCAGCGTCGTCGCCGACTTCGCCACCCGCGCGCTGGTGCCGCTCTGGACGATGTCGTAGGCGTTCTGGGCTCCTTCCAGCTCCTCGCGCGCTTGCGCGAGAGCGATCTCGGCGCGGTCGAGATCGGCACGGGCGACAGTCCCCTCCTCGGCCAGGCTCTTCTGGCGCTGGTGCTCGCGCTCGGCGTCGGTGAGCGCGATCTTGGCGCGGTTGACGCGCGACTCGGCGTCGGAGAGCCGGCCCATGTCGGGGATCACCCGCACCTTGGCGACCAGCGCCCCGCGCTCGATCATCTGCCCCTCCTCGACGTAGAGCTCCTCGACGATGCCGGGGACGAGCGGCTTGATCGCCACCTCTTCGCGTGGCACGACCGAGCCGGTGGCGACAGTCTTCTGCACGATGTCCGTCCGCACCGGCGGCGAGGTCGAGAAGACGACCGGCTTCTTCTGCGACCGCTTGTAGAGAAAGACTCCCGTGCCGACGACGAGCAGCAGGAAAACGATGCCGAAGACGATGCCGAGGACCTTCTTCATGAAACCCCCAAATTCAGTTGCTATTCCGCCCGCAGCGCCACTACCGTCGGCACCGACACCGCGCGCTGCGCCGGGATGAAGCCAGCGATGGTGCCGGCGACCACCAGCACCGCCAGCGCCTGCAGCGCGTCGCCGAACGAGACGCCGGGCGCCACGAACATTGTCGGTTTGGTCGGATCGGCGCTCGCCGCCACCACCTGCGCCACCCCTTCGAGCACGCCGACGCCGACCATCAGGCCGAGCAGGCCGGCGACTGCCGTGAGCACTAACGCCTCGAGCACGATCTGGCCGACCACCGCCGACGGCGTGGCACCGATGGCGCGCCGGATGCCGAGCTCCTTGGTGCGCTCCTTGACCACGATCAACATGATGTTCGAGACGCCGATCGCGCCGGCGGTGAGCGTGCCCAGCCCGACGATCCACATCAGGATTCGAATGCCGGTGAAGAGGCCGGTGACCTTGCCAAACTCCTTCTCGAGGTTGAAGAAGCCGATGCCGCGCCGGTCGTCCGGTGCCACCTTGTGCCGGCTGCGCAGAATGTCAAGCACCTTGGTCTCGACGTCCGATGCCTTGTGTTCGGGTTTCGCGGTGACCGCGAACCAGTGCACCTTGTTCTGGGCGTTGAACGCCTGTTGATAGGTGGTGAACGGCACGTAGATCGTCGAGGCGTCGCGCTCGCCCTGCTGGCCGATCTGGCGCGTGCGGAAGACGCCGACCACCTTGAACCAGACCCCCTGGATCTCGATCGCGTCGCCGACCGGCGCTTCGCCCTCCGCGAACAGCGTCTCGACCACGCGCGTGCCGATCACCGCGACCTTGCGCTGCTCCTCGAGGTCGTAGGGGTTGAGCAGGCGGCCGCGCTCGAGGATCATCGACTGGATGGTGAAGATCTCGGGATAGTCGCCGACGACGTTGAACGCGCCGACCTCGGCACCGCGCCGCACCGTGGCGCCGCCGCGCCAACCGCCCATCTGGAGCCGCGGCGAGATCACCGCCGCCTCGGGTACCTGGCGCCGGAGCGTTTCGGTGTCCGCGTTGGTGAACTCGATCGAACGGCCGGCGTCGAGCCCGGCGTACGGCTTCGAGGTGCGCATCCCCCAGACGAACAGGCTGTTCGTCGCCATGCCGGAGAAACCCTCCATGACGCCGTTGTTCAAGCCGTTGCCCGAGCCCAGGAGCACTACCAGGAGGAAGATTCCCCAGGCGACGCCGAACGCGGTGAGAAAGGTGCGCAGCCGGTTCTTGGCCAGCGCCGCGCCGATCTCCTGCCAACGATCGAGGTCGAAGATTCCCATCTCTCGATGACCTCTCTACTCCTCGCGCAGCGCCACGACGGGCTGGATCGTCGCCGCGCGGCGCGCCGGAAAGAAGCCAGCGAAGGCGCCGGCGACGACCAGTAGCAACGTGGCCGAGATCGCCACGCGCAAATCGACGTGCGGATTGCGGAAGTACTCGGACTCGGACGGCAGCACCTTGGCGACGGCCTCGAGCACCAGGATGCCGAGCACCAGCCCGAAGTAGCCGGCCACCGCGGTGATCAGGATCGACTCCTTCATCACCAGCCCGACGATCGACCGCGGAGTGGCGCCGATCGCCTTGCGGATGCCGATCTCGCGCGTCCGCTCCTGCACGGCGACCAACATGATGTTCGAGACGCCCACGACGCCGGCCAGGAGCGTGCCGACGCCGACGATCCACACGAAGATGCGGATACCGGTCATCAGCGCCACGAAGCGCTGAAAGTTCTCGACCCCGTTCATAACGAAGATCGCGCGTGGGTCGTCGGGGTCGAAGGTGTGGTTGGCCGCCAGGATCTGCTTGGTCTGGTCCGCCATCGAGGTCGCTC
>CAZPYU010000247.1:0-2513 GCA_964590905.1 uncultured Thermoanaerobaculia bacterium | reverse complement strand
AGGGCTCTCGAATCGCGGCATCTGCGAGAAGCTGTTCATCAGCCCGAAGACCGTCGAGACGCACGTGAACTCGATCTTCGGGAAGCTCGGCCTCATGCCGACGGGTGACGAGCACCGCCGTGTGCTGGCGGTGCTCGCCTTCCTGCGCTCATAGAGGCCTCGTACTCAGCAGCCGATCACCGCCTTGATCCGGCGAGCATCCAGGGTGAGCCGATCAGCTTGCTCTACCGAGATCCTCTTCCCGCGCTGCTCCTTGACCTGCGCGAGGAAGCCGTCGAGCTTCTCGCACGCCCGCTTCGGCTTGTTGGCGGTGAGGAACTCCTGCACCTTGACGAGCTTGTCGTGCAGGGCTGTGCCGAGCAGGCGCAGGTTGTAGCTGTCGACGAGCGCAATCAGGTCGGCGACCTGCTCGGGCGCGCCCTTGACGTGCACGATGAAGCTCGCGCTCGCCGAGTTGCCCGCGGCGTCGGTCGCGGTGCACTCGACCTGCGTGTCTCCGATCGCAAAAACGCTGCCCGAAGGCGGCGTGCAAGTCACGGTCGGGTTCAGAGGATCCTCGTCCGTCGCCGTCACTGTGAACTCGACGACCACGCCAGCAGGATTGATCGCGTTGACCGCGATGTCGGCGGGGACTGTGATCACCGGCGGCGTCGCGTCGGCGGACAGGAGTTCGGCGCTCGAGTTGGTGCTGCAGCACTGCGTTAGACCGCCGGCGACGAGTACGTTGCCGTTAGCGAGAGCCACAGCAGCATGCCTGCCGCGGGCTGTTGTCAGCGATCCGCTTGAGCTGAACGTTCCCGCGGTTGGATCGAAGACGTCGACACTCGCAAGAGTTACGCCGAGGAACGGAAAGGCAGTAAATCCCCCGGCCAAGAGAACCTTGCCGCTAGGTAACAGAGTCGCCGAGTGTTCGCCGCGTGCGGTGCTCATGTTGCCGGCTTGACTGAAAGTCTCGGAGCTCGGGTCGTAGAGCTCGGCCGTCAGCAACGCAGGACCAGGGAACGCTGTGTAGCCGCCCGCGACCAACACGTCCCCGGTCGCGAGTGGCGTCGCCGTCGCGTTGCCCCGTTCGGACGCGAGTGGCCCCGCCATCGAGAACGTGCCTGTCGCCGGATCGTAGAGCTCGGCCGACGAAACTGCGATCGACGTAGTGGTGAAGCCGCCAGCGATCAGCACCTTGCCGGTTGCGAGAAGCGCGGCCACGGCGTTGTCACGGGGCTCTGCCATGGCCCCGGTCGGCGCGAACGTTCCCGTTGCCGGGTCGTAGAGCTCTGCGCTGGCGAGCGCCGAGTTCTCCCGGTTGAATCGGTGGCCGCCCGCTATCAGCACCTTGCCGTCGGGCAGGAGCGTCGCCGTATGCGCCCCCCGCGGAACGCTCATGCTGCCAGTCGACGCGAATGTGCCGCTCGACGGGTCGTACAGCTCTGCGCTTGCGGTGGCAATTTCGGAGTCATGCCCCCCGGAGATGAGTACCTTGCCGCTCTGAAGCAGCGATGTCGTGGCGAGTCCACGCCCGGAGATCATCATTCCCGTCAGTGAGAAGGTCCCGGTAGCAGGGTCGAAGAGCTCAGCGCGTCGATCACCGGTGCCACCCGCGGCGAGTACCTTTCCATTGGCCAGTAGCGCTGCGCCGAAACTTGCGCGTGCCACCGCCATGCTCCCGACTGGTGTCCAAGAGAAGCTCGCCGTTGCGGCCGGGGTCGCGGCGATCGTGGCTGCAATCAAGGCCGGTAAGACGACCGATAGCAGCCGCCCGAGAAACTGTCGTTTGGAGCTCATCGTGCCCCTTCCCTGCCTCATGCTTTGGTGGAGGAATCCTCCGGTGCTTCGCAGAGGGTTTCAATAACCGCTCAAGAAACGCTCAAATCACGCCCCTGCGCTCGCGTGTGCATTCCGGAGACATCTGAGACAGATCGTTCCGGACACATGTGAGACGTTCCGGAGACATCTGAGACACCGCTGCGTACTCGCGGCGGGCGTCAGTGCGCCGACGGAGCGTACTCCGCACGGGCCCAAGGGAGCGCGTCGGACGTCAAGTACGGCGTCGACTCGAGCCGCCACGTCGGCTCGCAATGCTCTGCGCGATAGAGATCGACCGCGGCGAGGTACCGCTTGATCTCGAGGAACAGCTTGTGATCGATGTGGATCTGCTGGTTCATGGCTCGACTCTCCCAGGCGAGGCTCAAGATCCACTCAAGCTCAGCCGCGAGTCGCGGATGTCGATGCGGAGCCCGCGCTCGGAGCGGTTGCCTGCCGTATCAGCGGCAGTCACGACGAGCTCGTACGCGCCGTCGCGAAGCTGTCGCCTGTCATGCGGCTGAATCGAGAGCTCGAACACGTACCTACCCGTGGCGAACTGGAGC
Organism: uncultured Thermoanaerobaculia bacterium; assembly: GCA_964590905.1. Taxonomy (GTDB): domain Bacteria; phylum Acidobacteriota; class Thermoanaerobaculia; order Multivoradales; family JAGPDF01; genus JACTMI01. Next base: position 150 of record CAZPYU010000247.1, on the reverse strand, counting down.
TTGCGACCTGCGAAGATCGGCCAGTTCTGGTGCGTCCCGCGACCGAACGTCTCCCAGAACCGGTCGTTCTTGGGCACCGAGCCGCGGACGTCGCGAACGACACGCTTCGGAAGGACGACGCGCCCGCCGCGCTCGATCCACCACGTCACG
>CAZPYU010000246.1:0-5818 GCA_964590905.1 uncultured Thermoanaerobaculia bacterium | reverse complement strand
CAGTCATCTTTTCCAGGTCCTTTGCTTGTCATCCGGGCCGTGCCGCCCGGGTATCCGTTCAGGCCTCCAGGAAAAGAGAGGGGTGGTCACACTCTAGCTCGGCTCGTAACAGCCAGCATGTTCCCGACCCGTCCCCTCCCGTTGTCGGTGAGCTCGCGAGCTCACCGACAGCGGCCCATTTTGCTCGAACGGGCCAAGGAAGTCATAAGACAAGCATGATCCGACCAGCTTGATCGGGATCATGCTCATAATCTTTTGAATCGAGAGCAGGATTCACGTTTCAGTTGAATATACCTGAAACGATCCCGCTCTAACATCCACAGGCGCCAGGCTGGCTAATTCCAGCCAAATGACACCGCGAGTGCGTTTCGGCGGGTGCCATCCATTTGGTAACATGTGCCCACTTTCGTTGAAACACCGGAGCGTTTCACGGGCCACGCGGTTCCGAAATTTGGCTCGGGAGGGCCGATCCAGCCATGCTCGGCCTTGCCTAACCCAGCCAAAAGATGGAAAAAGAAGACAAGGACCGGCGAATCAACGGGATCGCATGGCGAAACGCAATCTTGACGAGATCGACCGCGGCCTGATCGCGCTGCTGCGCGCCAATGCGCGAATGACCACGGCGTCCATGGGCCGGCAATTGGGCCTGTCGCGGAGCGCGGTCCAGGAGCGCTTGAAGCGCCTGGAACGCGACAAGGTGGTGGCCGGCTATACGATTGAGCTGGGCAGTGCGGGCGATCAATCCGGCGTGTCGGCCCATGTCCTGCTGACCATCGATCCGAAGTACCATGAACGGGCGCTCGCCGCCCTCAAGCTGGTGCCTGAGATCAGCTCTTGCTACACGGCAAGCGGCGTACACGACGCCATTGCCATGATCCGCGCCAGCAACGCCGCCCATCTGGACGACGTGCTGACCCGCATCGGGCGGGCGCCTGGCATCACCCGCACCACTTCCGCCGTGCTATTGGCGACCGTGTTCGAGCGGCGCTGAATGCGCGCTATTGTTTCCTGGAGCGCGGTCGCTCGCCCATGGCCAGGCGCTCGATCCGGTAACGGCAACAGGCATCGTCCACACTCGACCAGGCCAGACGCGACCATTCGATCTTGGCCTCGTCATAGGTCTTGAAGGGTCCGTGCCATTCCTCGCCACCGCCGGCGGCGGGCTCGGTGAAGTGCTGGTCGGCGTAGGGACCGCCCACCACCCAGAACCAAAAATCGGCGGCCTCCTCCTCGATCCGATAGCGAGCATGGGCGTCATCGACACTCGCCCAGGCCTGGCGCTGCCATTCGGCCTTGGCGTCCTCGTAGCGCGAGAAGGGTCCGATCCGCTGTTCGCCGGCGCCCTGCTGGAGGCGGTCGAAATTGGTGTCCGCGTAGATGCCGCCGACCACCCAGTACTTCTTCATGATTGGGAGCCCAAGCCCGTCCCGGTTCGACTCGGCGCATTCTAGGCTGGATTGCGCGTTCGGAAAATGCACAATCGCCGCTCCATTTGAACGCGAGTCGCGGGGGGACCGTGCCTACAAGTGACCCAATCGGATTGCAGGCGGCGGATTTCGCCCGCCTCTACGAAGGCTTTAGGGTGCCGTTGTCGCGCCACGATTGCGGCCGGTTCTGCGCGCCCTTGAACGACGGCGAGCCGGTGTGCTGTTCCACCCGCCACGCCGTTCCGGTGATGGAAAAGACCGAGTTCGCGCTTCTGAAATCGCGCACCGATCTGTGGCACCGCTATCGGCCGGACGATGCCCAGGGCAAAAGGATCGTCGCGGAACTGGGCAAGACCTGTGTCGCCGCCGAGTGCAAGGGTGCCCGCCAATGCGAGCGCGACAACCGTTCGATCGCTTGCCGCGCGTTTCCATTCTATCCCTATGTCACGCGCGAGGGCGATTTCGTCGGCCTCGCCTTCTACTGGGCCTATCGCGATCGCTGCTGGGTCATTTCCAATCTCGAGGTGGTGACGCGCGATTTCATCGCCGAGTTCGCCGCCGCCTATGATGATATTCTTGGCCGCGATGCCGAGGAATTCGACACCATGAAATCCTGCTCGGCCACCCATCGCCGGGTGTTCTCGCGCCTGGGGCTCCCCATTCCATTGATCGGGCGCGATGGCGGCTATTTGAGGGTCGTGGCGCGATCCGGCGCGATTCTGCCCATGGAAGCCGGCGAATTGCCGCGCTTCGGTCCCTATGTCTCGGACGAGGCCTACCGCCTCGCAATCGCCGCCGCCGGCCACCGTGAACCTCTGGCCAAGTCAGCGGAATGATCGAAGCGCTTCAATCCTTGTAGAAGAAGGTGCCGAGAAGAAGCCAGCGCCGGGCCAGCGCTTGCCCGCCGGGGCGGGCGGCGAGCGGCGTGGTCATGTGCCACATCGGCAGTCGATAGAGGTTGATGCAGCCGGTTTCGTGAACCGGGGCGATTTCGCTCCAATGGCCGCCCTTGGCATAGACCAGGTATTGGTGGAGCACCTGCGGGCTGGTCAGCGACAAATGAAAATCGAGATAGCCCTTGGCGGCGCGTTTCAGCCTCGGGTAATGGTCGGTGTGCGGGCCGCTGTAATCGCCGGGCCCGTAGCAGATCACCTGCTGGCCGCCTGCTGGATCGAGCGCGCGACCGAGGATCACTTCGGCGAATTCGCGCAGGCTTTGCGAGGACAAGAGGTCGATGAGCCCCATTTCGCCCGCCCGCCGGTAGGCGCGCGAGCGTCGGTTCTCGAGATAGGCGGTCTTGACGCGGATCGTCTTGGGCAGCCAATCGTCATTGTTGGCGCGCATCTCGGTGATGGTCTCGGGTGGAATGGGAGCGACCAGGGGTGAGAGCAGGTCATGGAGCCCATGATCCAGCGCGCGGCGAACGGCCTTCGCCTTGGCCTTGTCGATCATCCCGTTCAAGGCCACGAAACGCCGCCTGGGATCGGCGAGCGCGCCCTGGATTCCCGGCGATCTTCCGGCGAGCACGCGCCGACCGGAAGGCGACAGCAGATCCTCGAATTCCCTGGGAATGGTTATCTTCTCGATCATGGCTAGTACTCGCCGTCGTGATACTAGCTGATTCAAGCCAAATGACCCCGGAAGTCAAACGTCGGCGGGTACGATCAGTTGGCACCAGTGCACCATAGTGCGGTTGGCTCACCTCGGCAAAGACGCTAGGATGGCGAAACCGCACCAATCGCCGATATCCGCGTCTCATGCCCTATTCGTCGCTCCGCGATTTCATCGCCCGCTTGGAGGAGACCGGCCGTCTGAAGCGGGTCGGGGCGCCGGTCAGCCCGCGCCTGGAGATGACCGAGATCCAGACCAGGCTCTTGGCCGAAGGCGGGCCGGCAATTCTGTTCGAGAATGTCCTGGGCGAGGGCGGGCGCAAATTCGAGATGCCGGTCCTGGTCAATCTGTTCGGCACCGTGGAGCGCGTGGCCTGGGGGATGGATCGCGAGCCCGGCGAATTGCGCCAGGTTGGCGAGGCACTGGCTTTCCTGAAACAGCCAGAGGCGCCGGGCGGCTGGCGCGAGACGGTGGCGATGCTGCCGCTCCTGAAGACCATGTTGGCGATGAAGCCCAAGGTTCTGGGCTACGGCCCGTGCCAGGACGTGGTCATGGCCGGTGCCGAGATCGATCTAGCGCGCCTGCCCATCCAGACCTGCTGGCCGGGCGAGCCGGCGCCGCTCATCACCTGGCCGCTGGTGGTGACCAAGGGACCCGGCGGGGGCCGAGAGGACGACTACAACCTCGGCATCTATCGCATGCAGGTGCTGGGCCGCGACAGGACGCTGATGCGCTGGCTCAAGCATCGGGGCGGCGCGCAGCATCATCAGCGCTGGAAACAGGAGCGGCCGGAACCCTTGCCGGCGGCCGCCGTGATCGGCGCCGACCCGGCCACCATCATCGCCGCCGTGACGCCGCTCCCCGACACCATGTCGGAATACCACTTCGCCGGCATGCTGCGCGGGCGCAAGGTGGAATTGGTCGAGGCTAAAACCGTGCCGCTGCTGGTCCCGGCCGAGGCCGAGATCGTGATCGAGGGCCATGTATCCTTGGAGGATTATGGCGACGAAGGCCCCTATGGCGACCACACCGGCTACTATAATTCGGTCGAGCCCTTCCCGGTCTTCACGGTGAGCGCCATCACCAGCCGGCGCGACCCCATCTATCTTTCGACCTACACCGGGCGCCCGCCCGACGAGCCCAGCGTTCTCGGCCAGGCCCTGAACGAGGTGTTCATTCCGCTCCTGGTGCAGCAGTTCCCGGAGATCGTCGATTTCTGGCTGCCGCCGGAGGGCTGTTCCTACAGAATCGCGGTCGTATCGATGCGCAAGGCCTATGCCGGCCACGCCAAGCGGGTGATGATGGGCGTGTGGTCGTTCCTGCGCCAGTTCGTCTATACCAAGTTCGTGATCGTGGTCGATGACGATATCGACGCCCGCGATTGGAAGGACGTGATGTGGGCGATCGCGACCCGCATGGACCCGGCCCGCGACATCACGGTCATCGAGAATACGCCCATCGATTACCTCGACTTCGCCGCGCCTGAATCGGGATTGGGCGGCAAGATCGGGCTCGACGCCACCAACAAATGGCCGCCGGAAACCAAGCGCGAATGGGGCCGCAAGATCGCCATGACCCAGGATGTGGTCGACCTGGTGACGCGCAAATGGCCAGATTACGGGCTGCCCGGTTCCGGCAAGCCGATCTGGAAGAAGTGATCCGCATGCTTGCCGGAACAAGGGAGGTCTCATGCAAAATGGCCTGAAACAGGAGCATGACGGCCAAATCCTGATCCTCACCCTGGATCGGCCCAAGGCTAATGCCATCGACGATCACCTAAGCCAAGCCCTGGGCCACGCCTTCATCGCCTATCGCGACGATCCAAAGTTGCGAGTCGCCATCGTCACGGCCGCGGGCGAGAAATTCTTCTCCGCCGGCTGGGATCTGAAATCGGCCGCCGCCACCGGCCGCGCCGATTATGGGCCGGGCGGGTTCGCCGGCCTGACCGAGCTCTTCGATCTCGACAAGCCGGTCATCGCCGCCATCAACGGCATGGCGGTCGGCGGGGGATTCGAGCTCGCCCTCTCGTGCGATGCGATCGTGGCCGAGGAACATGCCGAGTTCTTCCTGCCCGAGGCGCGCGTCGGCCTCATCCCGGACGCCGGCGGCGTGTTTCGCCTGCCGCGACGGTTGCCCGAGGCGCTGGCCTTGGAAATGCTGATGACCGGAAGGCGGCTCCTGGCGACCGAGGCGCTGAACTTCGGGCTGGTCAATTATTTGGCGTCCAAGGGCGGCGCCATGGCCAGGGCGCGCGAGGTCGCCGCCGCCATGCTCAAATCGGCGCCGCTTTCGATTGCCGCGATCAAGCAGGCCCATCGAATGACCCGGGACCTGAGTGTCGAGGAAGCATATCGCGCGTTGGCCGGGGGAAAAGTGCCGGCCTATGAGCGCATGAAGAACAGCGCGGATTACTGGGAGGGCGCCAAGGCCTTCGCCGAGAAACGCGAACCCAAATGGAAGGGCGAATAAAACCAGCTCGTAGTTGCATCACCCTTCGATCGACCGCGCAACACGATTGCTAATGGAGAATTGGCATGGCGGTTCCCAATTACCAAAATTTGATGCTTCCAATCATGGAGCTGGCGATGACTGGCGAATTTCGCATTGGGCACGCCGTAACAATTGTCGCGGATCGGCTGGGGAGCTATGCGCGGAAGTTGGTGACGGCGTGAGAGGGTAAGGCGGCGTATCGTGGGGGTGTTCGACGCCTCCACTTCTCCAGCAAAGGAGTGATACGCCGTGACCGACAATAGCATTCTCGAGTTCGCCGAGCCAGGAGC
>CAZPYU010000245.1:0-8759 GCA_964590905.1 uncultured Thermoanaerobaculia bacterium | reverse complement strand
GAGGATCTCGTATTTGCCGTCGAGGATGGTTCCGCTGTTGCGGTTGCTCACCTGACGCCCTCTCCTCTTTTCGAAAAGCAGTCGTATTCTACTCGCCGTGCCTCGAGAGACGACTCGCTCGACTCGGACCGAGCTGCCGCTCGTCTGCGCTCTACTGTTCGGCGCCATGCTCAACTTGACCCTGGTGGTCGCCGGCTTGAAGGAGCTGGTGGTCGAAGAGCTGGGCGGCACGATTGCCGACGCCGCCCTCTTCTTCACCGTCGAGATGGTTGCCTACCTGGCGTTCGGTCCGCTCTGGGGGTTCCTCTCCGATCGCAGCGGCGCCCGGCGGCCGTTCGTCGTGGGCGGTTTCGCGGCGAGCGGGCTCCTCTACCTCTCCTACCTTTTCGTCGACTCCATCCCGCTTCTGCTCGCGCTGCGCTTCCTCCAGGGCGGCGCGTCGATCGCCGGCTGGTCGACGGCGATGGCGATCGTCTTCGACGGCAGCGACGAGACGACTCGCTCGCGCCGCGCCGGAGCCACCGGTGCCGCGATGATCCTCGGCATCGGCACCGGCGCGCCGATCGGTGGCCTCCTTTCGCAGGCCGTCGGTCCGCGCGCACCGCTCGGCGTCGCTGGCGCTCTCTTCCTGCTCTTGGCGCTCGCCGCGCTGGCGCTGAGGCCGGCGACGCGGACCCTCCTTCGTCCGACTCTGCGAGAGATCGGGGCCGCTCTCGCCGCGGCGCCGCGCCTACTGCTTCCCGCGGCGCTCTACCTCCTCGAGCGGTTCACGGTGGGTCTCTTCGTCGTCATCTTTCCGGTCTATTTGCAACAGTTCGTCGAAGCGGGTCCGGCAGCCCGCGGCCGCTACCTAGCGCTCTTTCTCTTCCCCTTCGCGCTCGGGCAGCTCCTGACCTACCGCCTCGCCCGACGGTTCGCGCCGCTGTCCATCCTCGCCCTCGGTCTAGGCGCCTACGGTGCATCCTTCGCCGCCGTTGGCTATCTCTCGGCTCCGCTTCTTGTCCCCTGGATGGCCCTCCTGGGTGCTCTGGCGGCGGTCATCTTTCCGCCCACCCTGGCGCTGACGGCAGCCTGGTCGCCGCCGGAGGCGCGCGCCTCTGCCTTCGCCGGCTTCAACTTCGCGGGATCGCTCGGCTTCGCCTTGGGCCCGCTCTTCGGCGTTTGGGTGGCAGGAGCTGGCGGCTATCCCGCCGCCTTCGCTGCCGCTGGAGCGATCGCCATCGTCGGTTCGATGGCGACAGCAATCGCCCGACGTCGCTTCGAGCCTTCGCGCTGAAGCGCTTTAGTCGGCCTTGCGCAGCAGCAGATCGCCGTTGAAGGTCTTGAGGAAGAGCTCCGGGCCGCCGGCGCCGATCTTGCCCGCCAGCTCCTTGGCGATCGAAACCCGGTATCTGCCCTTGGTCGAGTCGGCTTCGACTCGGGCCGCCTGGGGTGCGAGGGTGAAGTCGAAATCGGAGTAGATCTCGCCGTTGTCCGAGCGCAGACGGACATCGAAGTTGGCATCGGCGGGAAGCGTCAGGTCGACATCGCCGTTCAGAGTCGCGAACGCCATCGCGCTCTTCGCCGCGTCTTTCGTGAACACCACCTCGACGTCGCCGTTCACAGTGTTGGCGTTGACCGGTCCTTTCACGTCGCGCACCCGGATATCGCCGTTGGTGTTGTGCAGATCGAGCTCGCCGTTCACTCCGGTGACCTCGATCTCGCCGTCGTTGACCGTCGACAGCGTGAGCGAGCTGCCGGGGGGAACCTCGATCCGCAGGTCCACCGCTCGCGCCCACGACTCGGTGTCGATCTCGACTCGGTTGTCGTTCTCTTCCGCCGCGAGCTCGAACGAGTCGCTCGGAATCCGCCGCATCCGGCTTTTGTCGCCCTTGTTCTTCGGCTTGCCGGTGACCGCCCAAGCGGTCTGCGCGCCGATCTCGTCGGCGTTGTGGCCGTGATCGCAGTCGTCGCAATCGTCCTCCGACGCCCTCGCCTCGATCACCACTTCGCCCGCCTTGCCGGCCACGACCCGGATCGAGCCCATGACGAGTGAAGCCTCGATTGCAGCCGGTTTCGACGGCTCCGAGAGCGGCACCGTGATGCGGTCTGGCGATGCCAAGAGCGGCGCCGCGCACAGTGCGAGCGCCGTACCGAGGTAGCTGAATCGGTTCTTCATGGTCCCTTTCCTTTCGCGTCGCCCCGGCCCTACCGGGCGCGGACGACGATGTCGCCGTTCAGAGTTTCGAGATCGAGACGTGGTCCGCCGGCGCCGATGCGCAAGACGGTGTCGCGTTCGAGCTCGTAGCGCCGGCCGCGCTGGCCGTGCCGTGTCGGTTCGGCCCGCTGGGGCAGCGAGACCACCTCGAAGCCGGTGAAGATCTCTCCGTTCATCGTCTCGACGCCGAGCTCGGCTTCACTCGCGGCGGGAAGCGTCAACTCGATTTCGCCGTTGACGGTCTCGAAACTCGAATCGATCTCCGGCGCCCGCGCGTACTCGACGGTCAGGTCGCCGTTGACCGTCGAGGCTTCGACTTCACCAACCAACCCGACGAGCTTCAGCTCGCCGTTGACGTTCTCGGCCTCGACCCGCCCTTCGATGCCCGCCACGTCGATGTCGCCATCGTTGACAGTCGAGACCTCGAGGTCGACGTCGGCGGGCGCCGTGACCTGCCACTCCCAACGCAGCTCATAGTCTGGATCCCAGTCGCAGCCGCCCCAGTGCCGTCGCTCCTTGCTTCCGTCGTGACAGCGGAACGGCCCGTCCTGGGAGAGCTCGAGCCGACCGGCGCTCTCGTCGACGGTGAGGGTGACTTCGCGGAAGGCGGCTTCGAGGTCGGCGGCGCGCCGCGCCGACGCCGCGCGTCGACTCTCGACCACCACGCGCTCGCCGCCGCCGGCGCGCACGCGGACCGAGCCGAAGACGTTGTCGATCACGACGGCGCGCCGGCCGCCTCGCGCCGTCAGTGCGAAGTCACGGCGGACGACGTCGGTGCGCTCGAGCGCCGCAGCCGGGTGAATCGGTCCGAGCAGGAAAACCGTGAGGAGAGTGCAGCCGAGGAGTGGACGAGAAGCGTGCACGATCAGAGACTCCTTCCGATCCGGTCGCGCAGATAGCCGCGCACCACTGGATCGAGGTTCGGGTTGGCGACAAGCTGCGCGAGATCTTGCTCTGCGGCGGCTTCGTCGCTCTCGACGAGAAGGTCGACCAGCGAGAGCTGCACCAGCGCCGACTCCTGCTGGCTGACGGCCGCCACCAGCCGCGGGCGGTCGGCGGTCCGCCGGGCGCGCGGACGCAGCGCGTCGAGTGCGGCGAGCCGAACGTTGACGTTGGGGTCGGAGAGCAGAGTTTCGAAGAGAGCCGCGGCCACGCGGTCGTCCTGGGCGGAGAACTCGCGGCCGTAGGCGACGCCACGCAGTCGTTCGGACGGGGAGCGCTCGGCGAGGAGCGCTAGCGCAACGGTCTCGTGGAGCGAGCGCACCTCGCGCTGCAGCGCCGCCATCTCGCGCTCCTGGCCGCGGCTGGCGAGCTGACTGCCGACCAGGAGTCCGAGCGCCAGAAGCGCCAGCGCGGCGGCGACGGCGGCGAACGGGCCGCTGGGAGCGCTCCGTCGCGGCAGCAGCGCCCGGCGCTCGAACGCCAGCAGCCGGGGGCGCTCGACTGCGCGCTCGATCTCGGAGTCGAGGAGGGCGTTGAACCGCGCTGCGAGGGCGGCGCTCGGCTCCGCGTCCGCGGTCTCGCCGAGGTCGTTCCAGAGCCGCTCTAGCGCCGCGCTCTCGGCAGCGCACCCGGGACAGCCGGCGAGGTGGTCGCGGAGCACCGCGGCCTCGCTCTCGTCGAGAGCGCCCATCAGGCGGTCGGCCGTTCGTTCGGAGATCCTTTCGCAGCTCATGCCAAGCCCTCCTCGGCGACCGTTCGATAGGTCTCGCGCAGCTCTTTCAACGCCCGGTGCACGCGCACCTTGATCGCTCCCACTGAGGCGCCCAGCAGCTCGGCGATCGCCTCGTAGCGCATCTCGCCGAAGCGGGCGAGAAGCAGCAGCTCGCGCTTCTCGGGCGCCAGGCGGGAGAGCGCCCGCTGCAGCCGCGCCGAGCGCTCGCGGCGCTCGAGAGTGGCGAGCGGATGCTCCTCGTGCGCCGTTGGCTCCGGCGCTTCCGAATCGTGCGCGAGCTCGCGCGGCCGCGACCGGAAGTAGTCGACGCCGGCGTTTCTCGCCAGCTGAAACATCCAGGGGGCGAGCTCGGCCCCGCTCTTGTACGTGTGCCGATACTTGAGCATGCGCACGAAAACCTCCTGCACCAGGTCTTCCGCCGCCACCCGGTTTCCCGCGAAACGCACGAAGAACTGGAAGAGCCGCCGGTGGTGGCGCTCGAAAAGGTCGCCCAAGAGCTCGAGCTCGCCGTCGCGAACCCGCTCCATGAGCAGGGCGTCTGGTGTTTCGAGCTCGGTCTGCGGAGCGACCATCATCGCTTCCAGGTACAACAGGTGACGCGGAAGGTTACCGCTCCGGTCCGGAGAGCTCTTGGGACAGCCTCGAGGCTATCTCTCCACGGACGCTCGCTGCAGCTGATGGGCCAGCGTGGCTGTGATCCAGAGCGCCGAGGCCGCGAGGTGAACGACGATCCATATCTTCCGCCAACCGGAATCGACGGTGGTCTGCAGCAGACAGCCGGAGAGGATCATCGGCGCGGCGACGGCGAGGAGGGCGATACCCGATCGCCGCCGCGAAGGAAGGCCCGAGCAATAGCCGACCCAGGCATGGCTCTTGGCGAGGAGGCCGAGCGCAAAGATCAGGAGTGGCGCCGCGAGAAGGTGGGCGTGCTGCCAGAACGGCAGCGCTGGATGCGCCACCGCGAACGGGTCGCTCCGCGGCGCGAAGTAGCGCAGCCAGACGTAGACGACGCCGGTGCCGCCCACGAGCAGATTCGCGAGGTGGCAGAGCCACGCTTCGAAGCGAGTCATTCCTCCCTCGGCGCCGGTGCGGTCAACACCTGGTGGAGCGCCAGCACTCGCCGCACTGCGTCGGTCGTGGCACGCGCGGTCAGCGAGGCGCCGGTGACCGGCCGGATGGCGCGGCGCAGCTCGAGCTCGGCGTCGAGCGGGCGCCCGTCGAACTGGCGATACCAGGCCTCGCGCGGCAGATAGTCGGGAGGCTCGTCGAACGAGAGCACCTCGACGCGGCCAACCGTACCGTCGGGCCGCACCACCACCATCACGACTTCGGAAAGTGTGCGCACAACGTGGCTGTCGAAGTAGGCCGTGCCCACCAGCTCACCCTCGAGCCTCGCAACGTAGGGGTGAACGATCGCCGGCGGTGTCTCGTCGGCGCCCGCGAGCTCGCGAGCTCGCGCGAGCTGCTCCGCGGTCAGAAAGATCGTTCCGCGCTCGATCGCTGCGCCCGGGAAGGCGAGTGCCAGCGCCTCGTCGACAGTCACCAGGACGCGCGCTTCCGCCGCCCAGGCGAATGTCAGTGGGAGCGCGACCAGCGCGGCGCCGAGCCTACCCACTAGCACCTCAGAACAGCCAGCCGAGCGCGAGGTTGAACTGATCGACGCCGGTGCCGGCAGCGTTGTCGACGTTCTGGAAGTCGCCCTTGACCACAACCTGCGCGAACGGCTTCCACTGGAGGCCCCAGGTCAGGATCTCGACGTCGTTCGCGGCACTGCGCGCGAAGCCGCTCGGCACTTTCGCCTGCGAGTCGTAGCGCTCGAAGCGAGCGAACGGTGTGAGGCTCGACTCACCGCTCCTGCCCGTGAAGAGGTCGTACCCCAGTTGTACGTAGACGCCACGCTGCGCCTCGCCGATCGACTTCTCACCGATCAGCGCCAGCGCACGGTTGAGGCCGGCGACGTCGTCGATCGTCGTCTCGGCGACTAGGGCGCGAAGCTGCCAGCCGCGTCGCTGCCAGTCGAGGTGCCCCTCGGCGATCGTCGTCCGAGCGTCGACTTTGCCGCCCAATGGATCCGCAAGCCCCTGCCCCGAGTCGCCCAGGTAGAGCGAGGCGCCGGCGAGAAGTCCTGGCGTGGCCGTCCAGTCGACTCGGCCGACCCAGGCCAGCTTCTCGGCTTTGGCCTTCGAGCCCTTCTGGCGGCCGTTGCGCACTCCTGCGGCGGTGAACCCCTTCGCATCGAGGCCGTTGACCAGGTAGGTCCGGTAGCTGACCGGCCCGAGCTCGCCGAAGAGGCCGACGCCGTTCTCGCGCCAAGTCGTCGGAAGGATCGTGCTCTCGACGCCCGGCCGACGCGCGCCGAGAAAGGTGGTCGGCTCGTGGAGCTCGTTCAAGAGACCGACCGGCAGCAGGACGAGCCCGGCCCGCACGTTGATTTCGGGTCGGATCAGCCGGTCGACGTAAGCGAGCTCGACGGCGATCTCGCCACTCTTGTCGTCGGCGGCGTGCTCCCACTCGAGCTCGGTGTTGAGGATCCAGTCGTCGTTCCACTTGTAGCCCAGGTAGACAACTGCACGCAGCAGATCGATTTCGTCGCTCTTGCCCGCCGGCGCGCCGCGATCGGTCGAGCCCGAGAAGCCCTGGTAGACGAGCTCGCCGTAGCCGCCGATCGAAACGCCTTTCGGCTTCCGGTAGACCTTGGAGGCCGCGGGGCCGAGCCCGTAGACGCTCGCGTCGGCCTCGACCGCCGCTTCGCCGAGCTTCAGCTTCTCGAGCTCAGCGGCGAGGAGCTCGATGCGCCGTTCGAGCTCGGTGATCGTTGGGGTCGCGACCGACGAGCCGGCCGCACCTACCGCCGCGATCGCGGCGCGCAGCTCGGCTACCTGGCGCTCGAGCGCCTGCAGACGCTCTTCTTGCGACTGCGCTCCGAGGGGGAGACCGATCGCTGCGACCAGCGCACCCGCCGCGAGCGCTCGCTTCCATCTTCCTTCGGCACCGCTCACGATCCGTTCGCGATCTCGATCTCGACTCCCTCGACCAGCGATCGCGCTCGTCCCGCCAGCCCGGGCGACAGCCGGGCGCGCAGCCGATCGCCCTCGACGATCAGGAAGACGGCCTCGTCGCGGTGGCCCTCCGCCGCCAAGAAACGCACCCCGGCGTCGGGACCCATGACGAAGAGCCCGGTCGAGAGACAGTCGGCCGTAGTCGCCGCTCGGCTGACGACTGTCGCCGAACCGAAGTCGGGCGCCGGACGGCCGCTCTTCGGGTCGATCAGATGGCCGATTGCGCTTCCGGTCGCCTGTCGAACCGCCGGAGAGTTGGCCGAGGTCGAAACCGAGCCGCGCGAGGACACGAGCGCGAGCTCTAGCACCGGTCGCGCCCGGTCGCGCGGATCGGCGAGGAAGATCACGGTCTCGCCGATCGCGTTCGTCCAGGCGATCTGGCCACCGAAGTCGAGTCGAACTCGCCCGCCGCGGCCACTCGCCGCTGCGCCATCGGCGACCGCCAACGCGAAATCGAGCGCCGCCCCCTTGCCGAAGCCGCCCTCTTCGACGATTAGCTCTTGCCGCTTCAGGAAGCCGCCCTCTTCGTCGCGCGCTCGGAGAGCGCGCCAGTCGACTCGCGAGCGCGCGAGCGCCAGCTCCTCTTCCTTCGGCACGCGGCCGCCATCGCGGAGACCCCAGGCCGCAACCAACGGACCGACAGTCAGGTCGAACGCCCCGCCGGTGCGCTCCGAGCAAGCCCGAGCCGAGCCGACCGCGCGGGCCAGCCGCGGTGAGGCCCACGCGGTCCAGCGACCGACCGGCGCCCGGTTCAACGCCGCCAGCGCACTGTCGTGGCGCCAGGTCGACAGCGCGGCCTCGGTGGCTTCGACTTCGCGGATCATCGCCTCGGCAAGCTCGAGCGCCGCGCCGCGATCGCTCGCGACTTCGACCGCGAGCCCGAGCGTGGTGCCCATGGCGCTCACCCGACGCTCGACGCTCTCCGCCGCAGCCGCGAACGGCACTAGAACGAGGGCCAACGCCACCACCGGCAGTCGCGCGCGCTTGGCCGCGGGCGCCGGCACGTTCAACACCACCTTCGGGCAGCTCGCGCAGGGCGCTTCCGACTCCGAGCCGAGCGAGCGTGCGATCCGTCGTGCGGCGAGGAGCGCGATCGCGGCCACGACGCCGGTCACCAGCCAGAACTGCGGATCGTGCCAGGGCAGAGCCATCGCTCAGGCGGCTCCGAGCGCCCGCACGCCGTGGTAGGCGGCGAAGGCCGAGATCCAAGCGAGGCCGGTCATCCAGGCGAACTGGAGGAGCGGCCACTTCCAGTGGCGCGTCTCCTTCTTCACAGTGACCACGGTCGAGAGGCACTGCATGGCGAGCACGAAGAAGACCAGGAGCGACACGGCGCTCGCGGTGTCGAGGAGCGGCGACCCGTCGTCCCGCTTGGCGGAATGAATCCGCGCCAGGACACCGGTCTCGCTACCATCGGCGGGAGTGCCGACCAGGACAGCGAGCGTCGAGACGAACACCTCCCGCGCCGCGAAGCTGGTCAAGACGCCCATCGTCAGCCGCCAGTCGTAGCCCAGCGGGGCGAAGACCGGTTCGGCAAGCCGACCGAGCCGGCCCGCGAAACTCTGCTCTTGCTGATGCGAGAGCTCGAGCGCCTCGGCGCGCGCCTCGAGCTCCCGCGCACCGAGCGGATCCGCAGCGCTGGATGCGTGTGCCGCGCCGCGGAGCGCTGACGCCTCTTGCGGAGCCTCCGCCCGCGGATAGGCCGAGAGCCACCACATCACGACGCAGATGCCGAGGATTACGGTGCCCACGGTGGTCAGGAACGACCATCCCTGCTCCACTGCTTGCGCCACCGCCACCCGCAGGGAGGGCCACTTGTAGCTTGGCA
>CAZPYU010000244.1:0-4075 GCA_964590905.1 uncultured Thermoanaerobaculia bacterium | reverse complement strand
AATCTCTGGGGGCTGTTCGAGATCCCGTTGCCGGCACGCCTCGCCCGGCTGGGCGACTCGAGTGCGACGGAGGGGATCGCCGGGCAGTTCGCCTCGGGGCTCTTCGCAACCCTGATGGCCACCCCCTGCTCGGCCCCCTTTCTCGGCACCGCCCTGGGCTTCGCACTCGGTCAAGACGCTGGCACCATCTTCGCCACGCTTTCGGCGGTCGGCGTCGGCCTCGCTCTCCCCTATCTCGTGCTGGCGGTCTACCCGGGAGCGGTACGGCTGCTGCCGCGACCCGGCGCCTGGATGTCGACGCTGCGCGGCACGATGGGTTTCCTGCTTGCTGGTGCCCTCGTCTGGCTGCTCTACGTGCTGGCGGCGCAGATCGGCGCTGTATCACTGGCGCTCTTCGAGCTCGGCCTAGTAGCCACGGCGCTGGCGGTCTGGATTGCCAAGGAGAGCGCTGGGGAGAGCGCAGTGCGCCGCCTCGCCTGGGTCGCTGTCTTCGCAGTAGCCGCCGGAGCGACGGCGCTGGTGGCCGCGGCGCCGCACGCGGCGAGGAGCGGCGGCCGGGCGCCGGCGACCGCTAGCCGGATCTCCTGGGTGCCGTTCGATCGCGCCGAAGCCGAGCGCCTCGCCGCCTCCGGCCGCCTCGTCTTCCTCGACATCACCGCCGACTGGTGCGTCACCTGCAAGGTCAACGAACGGCTGGTGCTCGACTCGCCCGAGGTGGTTGCCGCCTTTCGGAGCTTCGAGGTGGTAGCGATGAAGGGCGACTGGACGAACCGCGACGACGGCATCGCGCGCTTCCTGGCCGAGCACGGCCGCTACGGAATTCCTTTCTACCTGCTCTTCCGGCCTGCTGCGCCGCCGCACGTCTTCGGCGAGCTGATCACCAAGCAGGGCATCCTCGAGATGCTCACCTCTTCTCGACGTTGAGCTAGTAACTTAGACTCGAACAGGAATGACGAGCTGGCGCCACTGAGCCGCGCAGCCGTGTCGAGGAGGGAAGATGAACGCCTGGAGCTTCGAAGCCGACTACTTCACCGCCTGCAACTGCGACTGGGGCTGTCCGTGCAACTTCAACGCTCGGCCGACCGAGGGGCGCTGCATGGGCTGGGGCGCCTGGAAGATCCTCACCGGCCGGTTCGGCGAGCTCCCCCTCGACGGCACCCGCTTCGCGCTCTACTACCTCTTCCAGGGATTGGTCGAACAGGGGCAGGCGACCACCTGCGCCTACATCGACAGCCGCGCCGAGCCCGATCAGCAGCGAGCGCTCGAAACGATCGCCACCGGAAAGGCGGGCGGCGGTATCTTCGAGCTGTTCGGCAAGGAGCTCACTGCCACCTGGTTGCCGACCAAGTTCGCGCCGATCGAGTTCGAGCTCGAGGAGGGCAGCGGTCGGGTCGGAGTCGCGGGCATCGCCGAAGCCGAGAGCGAGCTCCTCTCTTATCCGGACGGCTCGGTCATCCGTCCCTGGGTCGAGCTCCCGCACGGCATCGAGTACAAGCGCGGCCTGATGACCAACGCCAAGAGTTGGCGCTGGAACGACGGCGAGCTGCTCGCCAACTACACCAACCGTTACGGCGCCGTGGCGCGCGTGAAGTTCACCGAGCAGGGCTGCGTCGGCTGAGAGCTTCGCCGCCGACCGCTCACCCCTCCTTGCCGCGCATCGGCACGATCACCCAGAGGATCAGATAGACGAAGATTCCCGGGAAGGCGGCCGAGAAGATCGCGATGAAGACGTAGAGGATCCGGAGGAGAGCGACGTCGCGCTCGAAGTATTCAGCAAGTCCGCCCAAGACTCCGGCGATCATCTTCTGATCCGGCGAACGGCGCAGGCGGCGTTCGGAGTCGGTCATCGGCGCGTACCCCCCCGACTGCCACTACGCGCGCCAGCGGCTCGGAGTTTCGGCTTCGCCGCGGCGTTCGGCGTCGAGCTCGCGGCCCAGCCGCACCACGATCTCCGGCACGGCGTCGACGTCGGCCGCTGTGGTGCGGAAGTTGACGATGCAGGCGCGGAGGAGGAACCTGCCGTCAACCACCGCGTTGGAGAGGAACGCCTCCCCGCTCGCCATCAGTCGGTCCATCAGCTCCCGATTTAGCCGCTCGAGATACTCCGCGATCTCGGGTTCCGCCGTGCGAGGGGCGAGGTCGGGCGGCACGAAGCGGAAGGTCGCAATCGACAGACCGCAGGTCGCCGCCTCGAGCTCCGGGTGGGCCTCGGCCTGCTCGAAGAGCCGCCGCGCCAGCGCGATGTCCTCGCTGATCGTCTCCACGTAGCCAGAGCGCCCGACCTGCCGCAGTGCCAGCCAGACCTTCAGGGCGCGAAAGCCGCGCGAGTTCTGCGGCCCGAGCTCGTGGAAGAAGACCGGCGGATCGTCGCCGGGCACGCTCTCCGGATAGTAGGGCGGGTGGTAGGCGAAGGTGTCGCGCAGGAGATCGCGATCGCGGATCAACACGCAACCGGCCTCGAGCGGCGCATAGAGCCACTTGTGCGGATCGACGGCCACCGAATCGGCAAGCGCCAGCGCCCGGAGATCGGGGTCGGCGTCGGGGAGCGCCGCCGCCGGCGCGCCGTAGGCACCATCGACGTGGAACCAGAGGCCGCGCGCGCGGCAGATCTCGGCGATGCGGGCAAGCGGGTCGATGGCACCGGTGGAGACCGTCCCCGCGGTGCCGACCACGAGGAGCGGCAGCTCGCCTGCCGCGCTGTCCGCGTCGATCGCGCGCTCGAGCGCTTCGCTGTCCATGCGCAGGCGAGCGTCGGTCGGAATCCAGCGGATCGCGTCAGTGCCCAAGCCCGAGAGGTCGGTCGCTTTCTGGATCCAAGTGTGCGTCTCGCGCGAGGCGTAGACGCGCAGCGACCGCCCTCCCGCCGCGACTCCCTGCTCGCGCAGCGGCCAATCGACGCGCGCCCGCCGCGCCGTCCAGAAGGCGACCATGTTGGCGAGGTTGCCGCCGGAGACGAGCAGACCGCCGCACGAATCGGGAAAGCCCAGGAGTTGCGCAATCCAGCGCACAGTCTGGAGCTCGATCTCGGTGGCGATCGGTGACAGGACCCAGCCGCTGACGTTGGGGTTCACCGCGCTCGCCAGCAGATCGCCGAGCGCCCCGATCGGCGCCGCCGAGGAGGTGATGAAGCCGAAGAAACGCGGATGCCCGTTGAAGAGCGAATAGCGCAGGACGAGCTCGGTCGCCTCTGCGAGGACTCTGTCGGCCGGCTCGCCCAGCTTCGGTAGATCGCCTCCCCCGAGCGCTGCGCGCACCTCGGCCGGTTCTGCGCCACGGGTCACCGGCCCGGCGGGGAGCTGGTCGAGAAACTCTCCCAGCCGGTCGACGAGACGGTGCCCGAGACGGCGAAATTCGTCGCCCGACATTTCGAACGGCGCCGCGCGCCGGTCCAGTTCGCCTTCGCTCATCAGCCCTCCAATGCGGCACGAGAGTAGCAGGAGGCGATCCGACGATTCGGGGGATAAGCGCCCTACGCGCTGGAGGATGTTTCAGGGTTTCGCTGCAGCAGGCGCGACGGTGGTCCTCTGCCCGCCGCGCTGAGCCCAGGTCGCTACCGTTTGGCCCGGGCCGCTTCGCGCCTGGCGCGGAACTCGGCGAGCCGCTCGGCCAGTCGCTGCTCGAAGCCGTGCGGCGTCGGGGAGTAGAAGGTCGTGCCGCGCAACGCGTCGGGAAGGCAGTCGAGGCCGCCGACCCCCTCGTCGGTGTCCGGCGCATAGACGTAGTCGCGGCCGTAGCCGAGCTCCTTCATGAGCGCGGTCGGTGCGTTGCGGATGGCGTGCGGCACCGGCTCGGCCGGTCGCTCCGCCACCGCCTGACGCGCCGCGCCCCAAGCCCGGTAGACCGCCACGCTCTTCGGCGCCAGCGCGAGGTAGATCGTCAGCTCCGCCAGCGCCAGCTCCCCCTCGGGCGAGCCCAGCCGCTCATAGCTCTCCCAGCCGGCGAGCGCCATTCGCAGGGCGTTCGGGTCGGCGAGCCCGACGTCCTCGGCGGCGAAGCGGGTCAGCCGGCGCGCCAGGTACTCGGGCTGCTCCCCCGCCGCGAGCATGCGCGCCAGCCAGTAGAGCGCCGCGTCGGG
>CAZPYU010000243.1:0-3392 GCA_964590905.1 uncultured Thermoanaerobaculia bacterium | reverse complement strand
CCCTTCTCGAGCGCCAGGCGCAGGATGCCGGTGCGGGCGATGCCCTTGACCAGCGGCGGCACGCGCAGCATGCGCGCCTCGGCCTCCGGCGTCCACTTGATGCTCTCTTCGGCGCGCACGTCGATCTCGGGGTAAGCGAGCGCGGTCGAGAGCAAGATGTCACACGGGCAGCGCCGCAACAGGTTCTCGGTGTTGCTGCCCAGCCCGGTCTCGTCCGCCGGGCTGTGCACGCCGATGCGGCCGACCACCACCAGCCAGGGGTTGGTCTTCCTTACGTAATCGAGAATCTTCTGGAACGCCTTGCCGTCGAGCAAGGTCTTGCTCACCACGGTGCCGGCATCGAGGGCCATGCGCTCGGCGACGTCGAGGTGCGATTGGTAGATCTGCGCTAATCCGGTATCGATGATCTCTTCGTGCAGCTGGTTTTGCTCCTCGAAGCGGAAGACCTTGGAGGCCTTCTCGGAGAGCACGCCGACGATGCCGTGGAAGACCGAATAGTGCAGGTAGGGGTCGTAGACGCCGATCAGCTCGACCTTCTTGTCGAATCGCTGGGCCAGCTTGAGCGCCGTCTGGAGCGCCCCGAACGACTGCGGACTGCCGTCGATGCCGACCAAAATCGTGTCGCCTTCGGGTTCGTCCTTCTTTGGCAGCTGCTTGACCACCCAGACGTCGCGGTTCGCGCTCCGCGCCACGCGATCGCATACCGAGCCGATCTCGCTGTCTTTCACCCGCCCGATGCCGAGCGCGCCGATCACCACCAGATCGTAGTCGGCGCTCTGAATATCGCGGATCAGCTCGGTGTGGTGCTTGCCATCCATCATGCGCGGCTCGAAGGCGAGATTGTTCTCCCGACAGAGGTTTTGCATCTGATCGAGATAGCTCTCCGAAATCAGCTTGAGCCCCAAGGTGATCAGGCTGTCGTGGATCTTGCGCTGCCGCTCGAGCTCCACCTCGTCCAGGTACTCCTCGGGGAGGGTGTACTCCATCTGCTTGAAGCGGTAGTCGTGCATGCGAGCGGCGTACACGTGGCAGCCCACCAGCGTGGAGTCGAACAGCTTGCCGACCGCGACAGCGTTGGCGACGGCGCGGTTCGAATGGTCGGAGTTGTCGACCGGGACGTAGATCTTGTTATACATGGGCTCAGCCTCCCTATTCCTCGTCATCCTGAGCCGAAGGCGAAGGATCTCGCTGTTCCGGCTGTTGAGATCCTTCGCTGCGCTCAGGATGACAGTGGCTCACTCGTTCCTTCAGTCCGCCAGCGCCGCACCTAGTGACTCACTCGTTACCTCATTCCGCTTCCGGCGCCGCACCCAAACGACCAGGCCGATCTCGATCGCCAGAACGGCCAGCGCGATGCGCAGCATCGGCCAGACCGGCGAGGGAGTCGATTGCGGCATCGTGTACAAGTACTTCCACTGCGTCAAGCCGCGCTTGTTGCCGCGCTCGCGCGCCGCACCATCCCAGAGCGAGAAGGCGATCGGCACGTACTGCGCCTCGGTGAACGCGACACCGCCGCTCGCCCTGAGGCCGCGCTTTAGGATCACCGACCACTCGCCGCTCTCGTAGCTCGCGACCGCCGTCACCTCCTCGCCCTCGATCGGCGTGAGAGTCGCGCTGCCGGCGCCGAGGTAGCGCCGCGCCGCCGGCTGGGCTCCTGGCTGGGATGACTGCGCCGCGAGATCGACGAACCAGAGGTCGACCGGATTCTGCGCGTCGCCGAAGAGGAAGTACGGCTTGCGGATGCCGGTCGGGAGCTGGGCCGGGAGCTGGATCGCCACCGCATCCGAGAACTCCGCGCCGGACGCCGCGGTGCTAGCGGCTTCGCCCGCTGCAGCTCCACTGTCATCCCCCCAGAAGTCGCCCTCGGCGGCAGGAGCCGCTGGCTCCGCTTCCTCTTCGCCCCAGAACTCCCCTCCGCTCTCCTCCGGAGCCGCCGCCGGCTCGCCCTGGTCTTCCTCCGGAGGTACCGCGAGGTCGGGCGCGTTCATTCCGCTCCGGTCGGCGCGCATATCGTGCCAGGAGAGCAGGAAGGCGATCTCGCGCCGGTTGTAGACGGCGCGCACGGCGACGCCGTTCGCGGAAGGGTGGAAGGCTCGGCCCGGCTCGGTGACCTGACCCACGACCGAGAAGTAGGCCGGCGGCGCTGCCGCGAACAGCTCTGGGCCGCGGGTGAGGTCGAGCTCCTCGTCGCTCCACTGCACCTGGACGAGCTCTGAGTAGCCCGGTTCGTCCCGTGGATCGAGGCTGGCAATGTAGTCGACGAGTTGCCAACGCTGCTCGTCGCTCACCGACTCGGCGAACGAAGGCATCGGCGTGCCGTTCATGCCGGTCGTGAACGTCCGGTAGATGTCCTCGCGCGTCGGTCCGCCACGAAACGTCCAGCGCTTGGTCAGGTCGGCGGGGCGGATCGACTGCTCCCAGTCGTCCTTCAGTCCGGGCGCCGAGGTGCCGTCGCCGCGGCCGAGCTCGCCGTGACAGGCGCCGCAGCCGTTCTGCACGTAAACCTCCCTGCCTTTCGCCGCGGAGTCGGCGGAAGGTTTCGGCGCCTTGGGAATCGAGATCGGCGTCGGCTTCCGCGCCGGATCGGCGAAGTCGGCCGAGAAGCTCTTCACGGCGGCGACAAGCTCGTTGATCTCGGCATCCGAGAGGTGGCTCCATCCCGGCATCGAGGTGTAGGGCATGCCTTCGCGGATCACCCCGGAGAGGTCGGCGTCGGTGGGCAGCGCGCCACTGGGAGTCGTGCGCACTTTGAATTTGCCGGCGGTGAAGTCGCGCGGGCGGGGGGTGAGACGCGGCGCCGAGATCCCCTCTCCGTCGCCCTTCTCGCCGTGGCACTGAGAGCAGAGCTTCTGGTAGCGCGCGCCGCCTGGCGCCGCTTCCTGGGCAACTGCTGCGGTAGCCAGAAGAAGAATCACCACTCCTGTCATCCTGAGCGCAGCGAAGGATCTCGATGCCTCGACCTGCAAGATCCTTCGCCTTCGGCTCAGGATGACGAGCGCTGGGCTGTGCCCGGCGCTCGTCACTCGTGCACCCCTTCGCGGGCTCGCGGCCGCTGTTCGGAGAAGTCGTAGAGGAAGAGGATGACGTCCCAGATCTCCTCCTCGGTCAGGAACTTCTCCCAGGCCGGCATGGCGGTGTCCCAGGGGCCGCTCTCCTCGGGGAGACCCGGGCCGCCCTTGGCGATGCGCCAGAAGAGGAACGACTCCTGGAAGAGCGCGATCGCGCCGGCATCGGCGAAGTTGGTGGGAATCGGGTTCAGGCCGCGCGCATACATTCCGTCGCCGCGCATCGCGTCGCCGTGGCAAAAGACGCAGTTCTCGTAGTAGATCCGCCGTCCGTTCGCGAGGTGTCCGGCGAAGGCCGCCGGATCGGCGGTCTCGAGCGGGCGGAAC
>CAZPYU010000242.1:0-3488 GCA_964590905.1 uncultured Thermoanaerobaculia bacterium | reverse complement strand
CGGTGACCACCATGAGCGTCTGGCTCCCCTCGCCCGCCGGCTCGAGTACGACGATGCGACTGCCGTCGGCGGTGACGTCGAAGGGGAGCTCGTCGCCGACTCCCCAGCTGGAGCGCGGCTTCGGGAAGAGGACGACCGGCGTTCCGAACGCGAGCGCATCGCCGAGCGTCACCGTCACCGCCGCGATCGAGTAGCTGGGGGTCAGGAAGAGCAGCTCACGCCCGCCTTGCGTCCAGACCGGCAACCGACCTCCTTCGGTCGTTACCTGGTACTTGACGTTCGCGTCGGGGAGCGACACGACGTAGATCTCCGCTCGCCCCGATTCGTTAGCGGAATAGGCGAGCCAGCGCCCGTCGGGCGAGATCGCCGCATCGAGCTCGCTCGCCGGCGAGTGGAGCAGCTGGAGCGGAGGCTCCGCCGGACGATCCGGCCGGAACAGCCAGATGTCGAAGCCGGTCTCGGGCTCGGCGGTCCCGAAGGCGAGCGTGCCGCCGACCCAGCTGTGCGCGACCTTCCAGGCGGTCGGCGACGCGTAGAGCACGCGCTCGGCGCCGCTGCCGCTCGAAGGCCGGAGCCAGAGATCGTTGGCAGCGCCGCGGTCGGTCTGAAAGACGAGGCTCTCGCCGTCCGGAGACCAGACCGGATAGCGCTCGGCGCCCGGCGCGAAGGTCAGTCGGCTCGCCTGCTCGGAGGCGAGATCGACGACCCAGAGATCCCACTCGGACTCCTTCGAGCCCAGCGCGACCATCGCGAGCCGGCGGCCGTCGGGGGAGAGCCGGGGCATCACGAAGCTCTCCTTGGGCAGCGGGATCTCGCCGAGCCGGCGCCCACGGCGGTCGAGCCAGACGATCTTCGTCGCCGTGCTCTCCGAGAGCGGCACCAGGAGCGCTCCCGACGCAGAGGCCGAGGCGGCGTGCTCCTGCGTGTTGACGTACGTGGGTGTTGCCTCCTCGAGTCGTTGCGGCTCGCCGCGCAGCTCGCCCGACTCCGGATCGAATCGGCGCGCCACCAGCCGATCGTCGATCGCGTCGATCAGATAGCCGGGCTCGGCGAAGATCGGCGCGCGGCGGGAGCGGTAGAGAAGGCGGCGTTCGGCGCCTTCGAGTGATGCCAGGTAGACCCGGCCCTCCTCCCGGCTGGCGCCGGGATCGGCGATGTAGACGAATCTCCTGCCGTCGGGCAGGAAGGAGGGAAAGCGATGGGAGATCTCGTCCTCCGGCTTCTCGATCTTGGTCACCGGCGTCGGCGCACCGCCCACTTCGGGGACGGCGGAGAGCCCTCCGGTGACAGCGGGAGCAAAGACGATCGTTCCGGCCCTACCCCAGCTCCCGCCGCGCCCTTCGATCGCGTCGCAGATCGCGTCGACTCGCCCGTCAGTGAGCGACACCTTCCTGAGCATCCCCTTGGCGAAGAAGGCGACCCGCCGGCTGTCGGGCGCCCAGAACGGATGGCTCGCTCCCTCGGTGCCGGCGAGGAGGCGCGCGCGTACCTGGTCGAGCTCTTGAATGAAGAGCCCCTGCCGCCCGTCGGCGTCGCTGCCCACGAAGAGCACCCGCCGGCCGTCGGGTGAGATCGCCGAGTTGCCCACGCCACCGGCGATCGACGCGCCGGAAGCCGAGGAGATCGAAATGCGGTAGAGCTCCGCCCGCGGCGCCGGCGCGAAGCGGCCGAATGCGAGCGCGACGACCGCGAGCGCGGCGGCTCCGAGCGCGAATCCGATCAGCCCAGGCAGCCAGGGCGCGCGCCGAGGAGGGAGCTCGGGCGCCAGCGCAGCACCGGCCGCGGCGGCCTCGTCGGCCCGCCCGGCGAGAGAGTCCTCGAGCACCAAGCGCGCGTCGGCGATGTCGTGCAGCCGATTCTTCGGATTCCGCTCGAGACAGCGGCGCAGCAGGCGGCGGATCGAAGGCGGCGTCGAAGCGGGCAGCACAGCGAAATCGATCTCGGCGCGCAAGACACCGGCGAGTGTGTCGCTCACCGTGTCGGCGACGAAGAGCGAGCGTCCGCACAGCATCTCGTAGAGCACGACTCCGAACGCCCAGATGTCGGCGCGCTTGTCGATCGCGCTACCGCGCGCCTGCTCTGGCGCCATGTACGCCGCGGTACCGAGAATCATGCCGAGCTGAGTCCCCTGCATCGCCGTCAGCGTCGGCGAGTTGAGCAGCGTCGGCGAGCGGGCGAGGTCGGCCGCCGACGAAGCCCCACCCATCGGGTCCATCGCCTTCGCCAACCCAAAATCTAGGACTTTGACTTTCCCTTCTATGGAAGCCTTTACGTTTTGAGGTTTGAGATCGCGATGAACGATCCCCTTATCGTGCGCCTCTTCGAGCGCCTGCGCGATCTGCAAGGAGACGGAAAGGCTTTCAGTGAGGGAAAGAGGCCCGGCTGCGAGTCGCTCTGCCAGAGTCGGGCCTTCGACAAGCTCCATGACGAGGGCGCGAGTCTCGCCGCTGGTTTCGAGACCGTAGATTTGGGCGATGTTGGGGTGGTTCAGTGAGGCCAGGACCTTGGCCTCGCGCTCGAAGCGCGCTGCTCGTTCGGGATCCGCGGTGAACCCTTCGGGCAAGACCTTGAGTGCGACCTCTCTTCCTAACTGAAGGTCTTTCGCTCTCCAGACCTCTCCCATGCCGCCCTCGCCGAGCTTGGCGGTGATCTCGTAGGAGCCGAGGCGAGTGCCGGAGGCGAGGGTCACGCGAACGGGACGTTCGGTCGGTATCCGAGAGCGAAGAGCAGGGCCGGGCGGGTCTCCTCCATGCGAGCAGCCGAGAGGGCTGTGATCAGAGGGCCTACCCGCGCCTTGGCAACTGTCTGGAGATGATCGAAGTTGGCGGCGCAGTCGCGCGGCATGCCGTCGAGCGGTCCGAGCGCGACCTCGGACGGAATTCCCCGCACCGTGCTGGTGATCGGCGCGATCGTCACCTCCGCCAGGTACTCCAGCACCGAGTCGCGCGTGAGTACGAGAACTGGCCGCCGCTTGTCCGGCCGGCCGAAGCGGTACCAGCGCACCTCGCCGCGCTTCATTCGGGCCAGACCTGCTCGCCGTGCCAACCGCTGAGCTCGCCGCGGTGGACCGGCTTGGCCGCATAGCCTCGCCGGTGCCTTTGCTCGAGCTCGCGCTCCGCGAGCGTGGCCAGGGCCGCCCGCAACGCGTCGCGGGTGAAAGCCGAGCGCGTCGTCGCGAGCTGGCGCGCGACTTTGTCGACCCGGGCGACCAACTCCTCGTCGAGAGTCATCTGTACCGTCTTCATCGCAACCAGCGTACCATCATTGGAGTAGGGATTCGGATCCACATAGGGCGCCGGCCCGAATCCAGAGCTCCACCCCTGCGTCTAGGCTCACATCCGACCCTCGCCCAGCTTGGCGGTGATCGACTAGGAGCCGACTCTCTGGCCGATCAAGGTGGCGAGCCTTTCTCTCCGGGGCGCGCGGTCAGTCCCAACCTCTCCTCCAGCGCGGCGAATCTCGGATCGGCGCGCAGCGGATCGAAGGCG
>CAZPYU010000241.1:0-3791 GCA_964590905.1 uncultured Thermoanaerobaculia bacterium | reverse complement strand
CCGCCGCTCGGGTCGCGCTAGAGTCGAGCCACCGTGCCCTCTCCGCTCACCGTTCGTCGGGCCGCCGTCCTCGTCGGCCTCCTCTCGATGGCGCTCCCGGCGGCGTCGCGCGCGGCTTCCGCTCGAGAGGTGGCACTCTCGGACGTCTCGCTGACGAACCCGATCTCGGTCTATGGTGCCTGGCATTGCGGCAACGACTACTGCACCTGGAGCACGGTGCGCAATCTCGCCGACTTCGACGCCAAGAACCGCTGGCTGATCGACCGCGGCGACGGCAGGCCGTCGGTCAATCTCGTCATCCTCGCTTTCGTCCATCCGCTGCGCCTGCTGCAGCGGACCACCGACGCCCAGACCCTCGCCGGAGTGCCGCGCGGCATGACGGCGGAGATCGTGAGCTACTTCCGGAGCCGTGGCATCCGGGTCATGCTCTCGATCGGCGGCATCACCTACGTCGACGCCTGGAATCAGGCGCTGGCTGCGAACGCCACGCAGCTCGGCTTCGAAGCCGCCGACCTCGCGACCCGTCTCGGCGTCGGGATCGAGATCGACTACGAAGAGAACAGCAGCCCGAACCTCGTAGCCCTGCAGCGGTTCATCGACGCCTACCGGACCGTCCATCCTTACGACGCGTCGGGCTCAGATCCGACGGCGCGGCTTACGATCGATCTCGCCGCCGGCGACCGCTGGCTGATCGCGCTGACCCGGAGGGCGACCACCGACTGGCTGAGCACCGACGCGCCCGTGCTCGACTACGCCAACGCCATGGTGCCGGCGCGCCAGCCGAGAAGCGCGAGCGCCGCCCAAGCCCACTGGCAGGAGCACGTCGATGGCAAAGCGCAGTATGCCCCGCCCATCCCGTCGCTGGCGCCTGCAAAGTTCGCCGGCAGCCTCTACATCGTGACCGGCGGCAAGCCGGCGCCCGAATGCGTCAACTTCGCGAATTCGTTAATCAAGAGCACCGGAAGCTTCGCGCTGAGCGTGGCGCCCAAGGGCGCCGGCACCACGAACGGCATGTTGGGCTACATGTTCTGGGCCGCCGAGTGCCAGGGGACGCGGAGCCTCTGCACCACCCCACCCAACTCCTGCCAGGGCGGCGTCGGCGCCGGCGCCACCGCCTACACGATCCCGCTCCCGATGCCGCCGCTGCGGCAGGAGTAAACGCAGCCAACGGCGGCTGCGCTTCAGCTCCCGGGTGCCAGCCGCTGCGCGGCCTGGCCGAAGGCGTAGCGCCAGCCGCTCGGCGTGCGAACGTAGGTGTCGCTGAAGCAGAGCTTGTAGTCGAACTGGGCGCCACCCCCCTTCGGCTGGCCGGCGATCCAGAGGAGCGCGGTGACCACCGCCGTGTTCTCGCCGTAAACGCGCACTGTCTGGCTGCCGGCGATCTCCTCCTGGTGCTCGTAGATCGCGTCCTGGTTGCGCGCCGAGTCGAGCAGCGCCTGCTTGTCGTAGCTCTTGCCGAGCCCGGTCACGAGGACGAAGTCGTCGTGCAGGATGCGGTCCATCGTGGCGACGTCGTTCTGCTTCACCGCCTCCTGATACTCGGTGTCGAGCGCGGCGACCGCGGCACGATCAGCGTCGCCCGTAGTCGTAGCGGCGCGCGCGCCGGGCGGCGGCGAGAGGACGAGAGCGACCGCGGCAAGCGCAGCGCCAGGGATGAGACGGGCGATCGATCGATGCATCGGGATCCTCCTCGGCTGAATGCAGTGTCCGCGCCGCCGGCGGTGTCGATCAGGAGAGCTTCAGTACCTCGTCGATCGGCAAACCGCTGATCTTCGAATAGAGAACGTCGGGGTCGAGGTCGACTTCACCGGGCCACTCGATCGTACCGAACTCGCGCTCGACTCGAACCTTGGCGAACTCGGCTGGATCGCGGAGCGGCGCGAAGACCCCCCCGCGCTCGAAGACGTCGTCGAGATCGACCACGCCTTCGCACCCGTCGGTGAAGCGGAGCCAGACCTTGAACGGCTCCAGCGCCTTCGCCGCGACAACTCGCGCCATGCCCCTATTGTAGCGGCGGGATCGGCCGGGCCGGCAGGGCGCTCCGTAGAAGCTGCCAGTCCTCGAACAGCTCCGCACGGTGCAACGCTCCCCATTCGAGAACCAACCCGAGAGCCCGCGGCGGAAGCGATCCCGAGAGCACGTCCAGCCTTTCGATCGCGACCGTTGCCGCGTGCCGGCCGTACCGAGCGTGGAAGTGCGCCACGCCGTGTTCCGCGTAAAACATCCGAATGACGATTCCGAAGAATCGACTGATTTCCGGCATTCCCACTCCATCGGGCCGCGGCCCTTCACGCTCTGGAGACGGAATCGGGACCTCCAAACTTGCACAACAGCGCCACCTCGTCGCCGACCCGGACTCTGCCGGCGCGGTCGACTTCGGCGTTGAGGCCGAGCACGCCGCCGAGCCGCTCCACGATCGTGCGCAGGACGCGAGGATCCTGTACCTGGGAGTCGGGATCGAAGGTCGTCATGACGCAGCGGCCGCGGAGGTCGGCGAGCGTGACGACGGCGCTGCCGATCCTCAAACGAAGCCCCTCCCAACCGCGCTCCGCCAGCCCCGCGACGCCGCCGATCAACAGGTTGGGCCGGAAGCGGCGCCGGTCGAGACCGAGTGAATCGATAGCGCCGTCGGTCGCGACCAAGAGCGGCAGGATGTCGAAGCGATCGGCGACATCGTCGGAGCGCACTAGCCGCGCCCCGGCGCCGGCGGCGCGCTCGACGTCGGCGGCCACGCTCGCGGCTCGCCACGGTCGCCCGTCGACCAGCGGCTCGCCGTCCGCGCCGAGCGTAGCGCGGTGGCCGAGGAGCCGCGGCCGGCTGCGCGCGGTGATGATCCGCTCGCCGACCCGCACCTGCACCCTCCGATCGCCGGGCACGCCGTCGCGCCCGAGCACGACCTCCTCGAGCCGCTCCCCCGCCATGGATTTCACCGGATAGCGCCAGATCTCCGCTAGGTACACGAGGTCTCCTTCACACCGCGGCCGAAGGGCGGACGCGAGGCGTTTCTAGCCATTGGATGCTTCGAGGTTTCGGCGGCGGACGATCTGGCGCGGGACACGGGTTCCGGGTGCCACTCGACGAGCTCGGGGCGCCCGCGGGCTACAATCGCGCCAAAACGTGGCGCTCGCTCCCGGAACGCGGCTCGGCCCTTACGAGATCCACTCCCCGCTCGGTGCGGGTGGCATGGGCGAGGTCTATCGCAGCCTCGACACGCGGCTCGGGCGCGAGGTGGCGATCAAAGTCGTCACTCCCGAGTGCGCGCGCGATCCCGAGCGCCTGCGAAGATTCGAGCAGGAGGCCCGCGCCGCCGGGGCGCTGAGCCACCCCAACGTCTGCGCGATCTACGACGTCGGCACTCACGACGAGGCGCCCTTCGTGGTGATGGAGCTGCTCGAAGGGGAGAGCCTGCGCACGCTGATCTCGAGAGGTCCGCTTTCGATCCGCGCCGCCCTCGAGCTGGCGAGCCAGGCAGCGGAGGGCCTCGTCGCGGCGCACGCGAAGGGGATCGTCCACCGCGACCTCAAGCCCGAGAATCTGTTCGTCACCACCCACGGGCAGGTGAAGGTGCTCGATTTCGGGCTGGCGAAGCTGACGCACCCGGAGGCCATCCTCGGATCGGGCGCGATGAGCGCGTCGCGGGTACCGGGCGGCTCGGAGGTCACTGTCAGCGCAACCCAGGCGGGAATCCTCCTCGGTACCTGCGCCTACATGGCGCCCGAGCAGGTGCGCGGCGAAGCCGTCGACGGCCGCGCCGACGTCTTCGCCCTCGGCGTCGTCCTGTTCGAGATGCT
>CAZPYU010000240.1:0-3604 GCA_964590905.1 uncultured Thermoanaerobaculia bacterium | reverse complement strand
GTGGGAGACGACGCAGCGTAGCTCCGAGCGCGCCGCGATCGAGCTCTCGGAGTGGGCGGCGATGGGCGACTGGCGCCTTCTCTTCCTCCATCGCGATCGCTTGGAGAAGGTGACGGCCGACGACGTCGTGCGCGTCGCCGCGGCGTTCTTGAAGCCGGAGAACCGGACGGCCGGTCTCTACCTGCCATCGACCGAGGCGCGTCGGATCGCCGTTCCCGAGCCGCCGGACGTCGCGGCGCTGGTTGCCGGTTACGAGGGTCGCGAGGCGCTGGCCGAGGGGGAGAGCTTCGATCCGGCGCCGGCGGCGATCGAGGCTCGACTCCAACGTTCGCGGCTCCCCGCCGGGCTCGAGGTCACGCTGCTTCCCAAAGAGACGCGCGGCGACTTGGTGCAGCTCGCGGTGACCCTGCGGATGGGCGACGAGAGATCGCTCCAGGGATGGGCGCCCGCGGGCCAGCTCACGGCGGCGATGCTCACCCGCGGCACCGCCAAGCGGACGCGGCAGGAGCTCGAGGACGAGCTCGACCGGCGCAAGATCCAACTGCGGATCTTCGGCGGCGCGACGGCGGTCACCGGGACGATCGAGACGACGCGCAGCGAGCTCGGAACGGCGATCGAGCTTCTCGCCGAGGCGCTGCGGACACCCTCGTTCCCGGCCACCGAGCTCGAGATACTGCGCCAGGAGATCCTGACCCAGCTCGAGGACGCCAAGGCCGACCCGCAGCAGAAAGCAGCGACGGCGATCAATCGCTACCTCGAGCCGTGGCCGCTCGGCGATCCGCGCGCCACGTTGACGCCGGAGGAGCAGATCGCCGCGATCTCGGCGGCAGGTCTGGACGATCTCCGTGCCTTCCACGGCGACTTCTACGGCGCCTCGGCGGGCGAGGTAGCGGTGGTCGGCGACTTCGATGCCAGTGCCGTGGGTAGGCAGCTCGAGACGCTCTTCAGCGGCTGGACGAGCCGCCAGCCGTTCACCCGCCTAGCCAATCCGTGGAGCGCGAAGCCGGCGGTGAGCGAGAAGATCGAGGCGCCCGACAAGGAGAACGCCTTCTTCGTCGCCGGCCAGAAGATCGCGCTGCGCGACGACGATCCCGACTATCCGGCGCTGGTGCTCGGCAATTTCATGCTGGGCGGCGGCTTCCTGAACTCGCGACTCGCCACTCGGTTGCGCCAGAAGGACGGCCTCTCCTACGGCGCTGGCGCCGGCTTCGCGGCCAGTCCGTTCGAGAAGGACGCCGACTTCTTCGGCTTCGCGATCTACGCGCCGCAGAACGGCGAACGGCTGCGCGTCGCCTTCTTCGAGGAGATCGAACGGGCGCTCGCGAGCGGATTCGAAGAGACCGAGATCGCCGAAGCGAAGAGCGGTTGGCTGCAGCGCCAGCAGGTCTCGCGCGGCACCGACCGCGAGCTTGTAAGGGCGCTGGCCTTCCGCGACTACTGCGACCGCACCCTCGCCTGGGACGCCGAGCTCGAGGCGAGAATCGGCAAGCTGACTAACGACGAGATCGTCGCCGCGCTGCGCCGTCACCTCGACCCGAAGAAGATCTCCGTCTTCCAGGCTGGCGACTTCGCAAAGGTGGCGAAGAGCGGCGAGTGAGCTGACGCGCCGCTCGTCCGAGAG
The DNA here is from genome assembly GCA_964590905.1 of uncultured Thermoanaerobaculia bacterium. Taxonomy (GTDB): domain Bacteria; phylum Acidobacteriota; class Thermoanaerobaculia; order Multivoradales; family JAGPDF01; genus JACTMI01. The sequence continues at coordinate 1,983 of CAZPYU010000240.1, read as the reverse complement.
CGCTCAAGCGAGGGTCGGAAGCACCTCGCGCAGACGATCGGCGAGGCGCAGCGACAGCGCCACGATCGTCAGCGTCGGGGTGGAACATCCCGAGGTCGGGAAGAGCGAGCTGCCGGCGATCCAGAGGTTCGCCAGACCGTGAACGCGGGCCTTCCCATCGACTACGCCGCGCTTGGGATCGTCGTGCATGCGCGTCGTGCCGATATGGTGGCTACTCCACCCCGCGAGCATCCAGGGTCGACTCGCATCGTGCACGTAACCGGAGCGTCCTAGCCCCCGCGCTCCCAACTCCCGACCCAGGAGCTCCAAGGACTCGACGTGATTCGTCGCGTCCAGCGCGCTCATTCGCCAGTCGAGGCGGAGCCTCCGCTGGCCCAGGACGTCGCGCTCCTCCCCGAGCCGGACTCGGCTCTCCGAATTGGGTGCCTGCTCGAGGACGACGCGAACCACGCTGGTGTGGACGCGTGCCGGCCGTGCTCCGGTTGACGTCGACGGTGGTTGGAGGAGCTCGGAGGCGAGCCGCTCGATCTGGCTTCGGAGCGGAACCTCGAGGTCCGGTTCCACATGGAGAGGTACGAAAACAATTGCGGAGTTCAGCAGGCGCTGAGCCCGTTGTACGGGGTCGCTGACGCGGAGAAAGCCGCGCGTCTGTCGCACCGTCCCGTGATAGAGGTCGAGCTTCTTGGGACGACCGGGTAGTACGACCCAGCCGTTGTTGAAAACCGGATGGTCCATGAAGAAGCGCCCGACGAGGTCGTTCTGGTTGCCGAGGCCGGCGGCGTGGACGCTGTCGGAGAGCAGGAGAAGGCGAGGGTTCTCGATCCCTCCCGCCGCGAGGACGAAAACGCGGGCTCCGACCTCGAACCGGTTCCCTTCGAGCGTCGAGACGCGCGCGGTTCTGATTCGAGTGCCGTCACCGTCGGTTTCGAGGGACTGCACGTTGGCGTGCGTGACGAGCTGGACCGCCGAGGAATGGACCAGCTCGGAACGATAGACCTGACCGAATCGCGTCGGCGGGCTATCGTGAACCATCGTCGTCTCGATGGGGGCGCCGACGGGGAAGAGAGCGTGGCGGCTGGGCGGTGACGAAGGGGTCGCGGCTGTGCCGAAAGGCGGAATCTGAAGAATCTCCGCGGCGTGCAGGTAGTACGGATCGAGCTCGGCCCTACCAAACGGCCAGCCGCTCCACTCGACCCAAGGCCGCTCCTCGAAATCGATCGGATCGAGCGGCCGGCACCAGCCGTTCCAGTGATTGGTCGTGCCGCCGAAAAAGCGCAGCCGGCTCGACTTCAGGTAGGCCGACGGGCTGGGGAGGATCTCGCTCTCGCCCGAGCCGTCGTAGAGCTCCTGCGTAGGGGACTCGAGCTCGAACCCGCCGCTTTCGAGCAGAACGACCCCGATCCCGCGCCGGCCGAGCTCGCGGGCGAGCGTGATCCCCGCTGCGCCGGCGCCGACGATGCAGACATCCTCGGAGAGCTTCGTGTTGGGCGGCAGGCTGCGGCCGTCGAGATGCATCGCGGAGAGAGAACTCGGGTCCTGGCGCGCGCCCTTCACAACGTAGAAGTCGACTGCCGCGAAGGGTGATCGCGATTTCGTCTTGCGTCGCAACGATACGACGGCGTTTCGAGAGCGGTCAAGCGATCGTCGGCAGCACCTCGCGCAGCCGGTCTGCGAGGCGCAGCGACAGCGACACGATCGTCAGCGTCGGGTTGGAACAACCGCTGGTAGGGAATACCGAGCTGCCCGCGACCCAGAGGTTGGCGAGCCCGTGGACGCGAGCGTTCTCGTCGACGACTCCCTGGCTGGGATCGACGTGCATGCGGGTCGTGCCGATGTGGTGGTTACCGACCCCCGTGCGAGCCCAGAGCTGCTCGGCGCGAAGCTCGAAAACGCTCCTGCCGAGACCGCTTCTGCCGAGCTCGAGCCCGAGCCTTTCGCAGCAGGCGCGCAGGCTCGCGAGTTCGCTGCGCTGCGTGGTGGCGA
>CAZPYU010000239.1:0-4827 GCA_964590905.1 uncultured Thermoanaerobaculia bacterium | reverse complement strand
CCAGGTCGTCTCCCAGGAGGCTCACCAGGACTCGAGCACAGAGCCGTGGGAGCGGCGCACGCACGCCTGGTTCGTCTCCTACGCGCCCGCGGCGCGGCCGGAGCTGGTGGTTGTCGTCTTCATCGAGCACGGCGGGCTGGGGTCGCGAGCGGCCGCGCCCGTCGCACGGGCTCTTCATGCGCTCTACTTCGGAACGCTTCTCGGCCCCGGCGCTCCCGCTGCCTGAAGCTCCGCCGCCGCTGGCGCAGCTGGCGACGGTTCACTGGGGCCTGCTGGCGGCGGCGATCGCCCTCACGGCGTTCGGGCTCCTGACGGTACGCAGCGCGGCGGCGGAGCTCGGTAGCGACTACCTGACGCGTCAGCTCGTCTGGGTCGCAGCCGGTTTCGTCGCCATGTTGGTGGCGTTCGGCTTCAACTACCACCGGCTGCTCGCCTTCTCTCCGGCGCTCTACGCCGTCGGGTTGGTGGGGCTCGTTCTGGTCCTCCTCTTTGGCCACCGCGCCGGCGGCGCCGCCGGTTGGTTCCGCCTCGGCGGGATCGGCCTGCAACCGTCGGAGTTCGCCAAGCTGGCGACGGCGCTCTTCCTGTCGCGTTTCCTGTCGCGCGAGTCGGAACGCGTGCTCGCTCCGCGCGAGATCGCTTCGGTGCTGGCCATCGCGGGGGCTCCGATCGCGCTCGTCGCCCTGCAACCGGATCTCGGCGGCGCCGCGATGTTCGCGCCGCTGGTCGCCGGACTCCTGCTCGTCGCCGGCGTCCGCCTGCGTCTGCTCCTGCTGGCCGTGGCAGCCCTCGTCGTCGTCGTCGCTCTGGTCTGGAACTTCGGCATGCGCGACTATCAGCGCCAGCGCGTCTTGACCTTCGTGGCGCCGGCCAGCGACCCACTGGGGGCGGGCTACCAGGTGCGACAGTCGAAGATCGCGGTCGGCTCCGGGCAGCTCACCGGGCGCGGCTACCGCCAGGGGACGCAGAGTCAGCTGCGCTTCCTGCCCGCCCGCCATACCGACTTCATCTTGGCGGTGCTCGCGGAAGAGCGCGGCTTCGTCGGCGTGGCGACGGTGCTGGGGCTCTACGCCTGGTTCCTGTCGTCCGCGGTGACGATCGCGGCGCGCGCCCGCGACCGCGCCGGCGTCCTGCTCGTCGTGGCGCTGGCGTCGATCACCGCGTTCCACGTCCTCTACAACGCCGCAATGGTGATCGGCCTGGTGCCGATCACCGGGATCCCATTGCCGTTCCTCTCCTACGGCGGCTCGTTCACGCTCGTCAGTTGGATCGCGGTCGGGCTGCTCTTGGGCGTCGACTACCGCCGCTACGTCAATCGCTGAAGAGAGCGCTGCCGTTGTACGCTCGCCGCCGATGCCGAGCAAGATGCTGGTCGAGAGCGATCCGTACGAGACGCGCATAGCGCTCCTCGAAGAGGACCGGCTGACCGAGATCTATCTCGAGCGGCAGCATCATCGCGGCGTCGTCGGCAACGTCTACAAGGGGCGGGTGACCCGGGTGCTACCCGGCATGCAGGCGGCGTTCGTCGACATCGGGCTCGAGCGCGACGCCTTCCTCTACGTCGCCGACGTGATCCCGGAGCTGCCGATCGAAGAGGAGATCGAAACGGCGGCCGGCGAGCTGCACGAAGAGGAGCCCGCGGCGGTCATCGAGCCGACCATCGATTCGCTCTTGCACGCCGGCCAGGAGCTGCTGGTCCAGGTGACCAAGGATCCGCTGCAGAACAAGGGCGCTCGGGTTACCGCCCACGTCACCCTCCCCGGGCGCTTTCTCGTCCTGCTGCCCACCGTCACCCATCTCGGAGTGTCGCGCCGACTCGAAGACGAGGTCGAACGGGCGCGGCTGCGCTCTCTGCTCGAGGAGCTGCCGAAAGACGGCGGCGGGCTGATCGTGCGTACGGCGGGCGAGGGGCGCGAGCGGGAGGACTTCGAAGCCGACCAGCGCTACCTGGCGCGGCTCTGGCGGCGGATCCACGACAGCGCCGAGCGCGCCACGGCGCCGGCTCTGGTACACCGCGATCTCGACCTCGCGCTGCGCGTCGTGCGCGATCTCTTCTCGCCCGAGTTCGCGGTGCTCTGGGTCGATGGCGAGGAGACCTATACCAGGATCGTCGACTTCCTCGATCAGGTGCAGCCACAGCTGGTGCCCAAGGTGCGACTCGATCGCGCCGACCGGCGGCTGTTCGAGCGCTTCGGCATCGACGCCGAGATCGGGGCGGCGCTGAAGCCCAAGGTCTGGCTCAAGTCGGGCGGCTACCTGGTGATCCACCCGACCGAGGCGCTGGTGGCGATCGACGTCAACTCCGGCCGCTACGTGGGCGAACGGAACCTCGAAGCGACCGCGCTGGCGACCAATCTCGAGGCGGTCGAGGAGATCGTGCGCCAGATCCGACTGCGCGACTTGGGCGGCATCCTCGTCCTCGACCTGATCGACATGGTCGAAGCAGAGAACCGCGAGAGCGTCTTCGCGGCGCTCGAGCGCGAGCTCAAGCGTGATCGCGCCAAGTACAAGGCGCTCTCGATCTCCGAGTTCGGGCTGGTGCAGATCACCCGCAAGCGCAGTCGCGCCAACCTCGAGCGTCTGCTGACCGAGAGCTGCCCGAACTGCGAAGGCAGCGGACGCATCCCTTCGGTGGCCACGACCTGCTTGAACATCCGCCGCGCCGTGCTCAAGCTGCGCGGCTCGCTCGGCGCCAAGGAGCTCGTCTTGCGCGTGCACCCTGAGGTGGCGCGCGCCTTCCAGCGCCAGGAGCGGCCGATCTTCGAGGAGCTCGAGCGTGAGCTGGCGGTGACGATCCAGCTGCAAGGGGACGCCAAGCTGCATCCGTCGAGCTTCGATATCCTCGAAATGTGACTGCGCAGCGGGTTTCGACCGACGGCTTTCGCGGCGAGGCCGCGGAAACGCTAACGGTTGCCGACCTCGACGCGACATTGCGCCGGCTGCTCGACCCGGCGTCGGCCGAGAGCACCCTCCACTGGGGCCGCAACTACCTCTATCGCGTCCGCATTGACGCGCTCTCGGGCCCTCCCGCCGAGGTGGTGGTCAAACAGTTTCGCGCCCCGAGCTGGCTCGGAAGGTTGCGCGGCCCCAGCGGGGTGAGCAAGGCCGAGAAGAGCTGGCGCGTGGCGCGCGCTCTCTCGGCCGCCGGCTTCCTCACCCCCGAGCCGCTGCTCTGGCTGAGGTCGGAGCTTCCCCTCGGGCCATCCATCTTCGCTTGCCGCTTCCTCGCCGGCGCGGTCGAAGCGCGCTATCTGATCCGAGCGCGGAACGCCGGACGCGAGCGCGAAGCGTTTCCGGGCGTCGACTGGGAGACTCTCCTCGACGCGATCGCGCGGCTGGCGCGCCGGCTGCACGAGGCCGGCTTCTGGTATCGCGACTTCTCGGTGGGCAATCTGCTCGTGGTGGCGGGGAGCCGGCCGGAGACGACGCCCGCGATCGCGCTCGTCGATCTCAACCGTTGTCGCGTCGGCGGGCGGGTCACGCTTTCAGAACGCATGCGCGATCTGGCTCGACTGCCACTCGACCTGCCGACCGATCGCGAGCGCCTGCTCGGTCGCTACTTCGAGACCGAGGCCGGGGTGGCACGGCGCCGAGCGCGTGCCGTCTACGAGCTGGCGAGGCGGAGCTTTCATGGCCGGCATCGTCTCAAACGCAGAGTGCGTGGCGGCGCCGCGGCGCTGCGGAGCTGGCTGGTACCGCGGGGCTCCCACGCCCACATTCCTCCGCCTCCCGAGGGCGCTGAAGCGCGCGACCGGATCGTTTGGGATCGGCTCTCCGATCAGCCTCATTCGCACGCTGGTCGACTCGAACGGCTATTTATCCGTGCCTCCGATACAGGCGATCACGCGCAGAGCTTCGCCGCGCTCGTTGGCGCTGCGCCGCGCATCCGAAGGTGCTACCGCGAGCTGGCGCGCGCGCGCAACCGCGCGCCGTTCCCGTGGCCTGGCGTGGGCGTCGCGCTCCGCCCCTGGCCGGACGCTCCCCAAGCGCTGTTGCAGGCGTTCGACGAGCTCGGGGCGCCGCAGGCACTCCTCCGCCTCCACCCCTGGCAGGGCGAGCATGGCGCCGAGGAGGAGCTGGCGGCGGCGCTGGCGGCGCGTGGCGTGGAGCTCACCTTCGCGCTGCCGCAGAGCCGCGAGCTGGTGCGCGATCCGGCGCGCTGGCGGGCGGCGGTCAGCGAGCTCGGCGAGCGCTTCGGCCGCTTCGGCCGACGCTTCCAGCTCGGCCAGGCAATCAACCGCAGCAAGTGGGGGGTCTGGAGCTACGGCGAGTATCTCGATCTCGCCGCCGCCGCGGCCGAGATCTTGCGCAGCCAGGGCGACGTCGAGCTCGCCGGCGGGGCGGTGATCGACTTCGAAGCGCACGCCACTGCGATGGTTCTGAACCGCGCCCATCCGACGCTCCGCTTCGACGCGCTCGCCAGCCTGCTCTACGTCGATCGGCGCGGCGCGCCGGAGAACCGGCAGCTCGGCTTCGACACCGTCGACAAGGTGACGCTTCTCGCGGCGATCGCGGAGACCTCCACGGCCATCGGCCGCCGCCGCCAGTGGATCACCGAGTTCAACTGGCCGCTCCGCGAAGGGCCGCACTCGCCCGCCGGGCGGCGAGTCGCCGTCGACGAAGCGAGTCAGGCCGACTATCTCGGCCGCTACTACGTACTGACGCTCGGAACGGGCTATGTCGAGCGGGTCTTCTGGTGGCAGCTCGTGGCGCGAGGCTACGGGCTTCTCGATCCGGGGACCGACGGCACCCTGCGCCGGCGACCGGCCTTTCACGCCCTGGCTGCGCTGGCGCGCGAGCTGCCGCCGGGAACCGTCGTCCACGGCC
>CAZPYU010000238.1:0-4783 GCA_964590905.1 uncultured Thermoanaerobaculia bacterium | reverse complement strand
CACGCCCTTCATTCCGCCGACGTAGTGCCCTGGGAAGGTGCAGAGGTAGGTGTACTCCCCCGGCTCCTTGGGCGCCGTGAATTCGACTTCGACGGTCTCGCCGCCGCCGGCGAGCGACGTCTGGGCGAGGATCTTCCCCTTGCTGTCCTTGGGGATGTAGTCGGTCGTGCGCGCCATCGCGGCCGCCATCACGAAGGCGTCGACCCCCCCGCCCTCGGCGAGCAGGATCCAGTTGTGCGCCATCTCGGCTCTCGACATGGTGGAGACCACCGTGAGCACGATCTTGATCTTCTCGCCCGGCGCCGCTTCGATCTTCTTGACCGAATACTGCAGGCTGTCGCTGCCGGTGATCTTCACGACGCGTGACTCGGAGGCGTTCGCCGGGAACACGATGGTTGCCGCGACAGATGCGACCGCGGCGATCAGGAGCTGCAAAGGTCTTTTCATGGCTCATCTCCGACAAAGACGTTGACGGTTTCCTTCTGCGTTCGAGTCCTCGCGACAACGTCAGCCGATGCATCCAGCCTCGGCGTCAATGACTGCTGTCGGTCGAAGCCCGCGTCGGCGAACCTACACGCAATATGCCGACGGCACCGAGCGTCGCGTCGACGAACTCGTGGTCGACGAACGGATAGTTCCCCTCCTCCGGAACGATGAATTCGACCACCGCGCCGTTGGACGCTCCGAGCAGAACGGTTTGCATTCCGCGCCATCGATTCGCCGGGTTGCCCTCGTAGTAGACGGTGTCGAAGATCGTGCCGATGACGTGAAAACTCGAGGTGTCGGCAGGCCCGACGTTGTGAACGTACAACCGCACGCGCTCGCCAGGTTCCGCTTCCAGCGGACGCTCGATCAGCGCTCGCGCGTGGCCGTTGAAGAGAACGTGCGAAGGCTGGCGCAACATCGCCGCGGGGAAGTCGAGCGCATAGTTGCCGTCTTCCTTCGCCGCCAGATAGAACTCCGACTGGAGGATCACGTACTCCCGATCCACCTCCGCGTCCGTCGGATAGCCGTCCCGGGGCGAGACGATCACCACTCCGTATTGTCCCATCGCCATGTGTTGAAAGACGGGTGGCTGGGAGCAGTGGTAGAGGAAGACACCCGGATAGTTGGCCGTCCATTCGACGCGGATCGATTGACCGGGCGGAATCGGGCGCCACTTGTCGTTCGGTGCCACCGTCCCGGCGTGGAAATCCATGCCGTGTGGCATCGGCGCGGCGATCGGCAGCCCGAGCTGTGGACTCGTGACGGCGAGTTGAGCCAAGAACGGGGAGGCCGGCGAGAGCGTCGGAATGCCGACCAGCTCGGCGGAGCGATTCTTCATCGTGAACACCACCCGATCGCCCTCGCGAACGTGAAGCACCGGTCCGGGGACCGAACCGCCGAACGTCCAGGCGGCGTAGCGCACTCCCGGTGCGATCTCGATCTCGCGCGCGATAGCGTCGATTCGGACCTCGTGCCGACGGTTGCCGGCGGGCAAGGGAGCCAGGGCCGGAGCCAGTGTCAGGAACTCACCGACCACCGGTGGACCATCGTAGGCCTCCTCGAACAGCTCTGCCTGCGGAGCACCGAAGACCTTGCCGATCTCGGCGGGGCGACGGTCGGCGGCGACGACCGGGGCGGCCACGACGCAAGCGGCGAACAGGATGGCAGGTACCAGGCTACGAAGCATTCGATCGGACATCGGTTTTCTCCCACCGCTCGACGAGTCGGGATCCACTCCCGCCCCGAGGCTGTCATTCGATCCTGAGATCTGTGCAAGCTCTTTGCCGAAGAGCAAAGTTCGGCGGTCAGCCGGACACGTCCTCGTCCGCGAGCCGTTCGAGCCTCTCGAGCGAGAGCACCACGACCCGCTGGCGCCCTACCTCCAGTACCCCCTCCCGGGCCCAGCCGGCCAGCAGCCGGCTGGTCGTGAACATCGAAGCTCCGCAGAGCTCCGCCAGATCCTGCCGGCTGAGCGGCTGGTCGATCAGGATGCCGCGCTCGAGCTTTCGGCCGGCATCCCGCGCCAACCGCACGAGCGCGCCGGCAACCCGTTGCGCCACGCTCGCCGTCGAGAGCTGGCGGATGCGCGTAAGTGACTCCTGCATCCGGTCGGCGATCGTGGCCAGCACGTTGGTGCGCACGACCGGATACCGCGCCGCAAAGCCGACGATTCGTGCCCGCGGCCAGGCGAGCACGCGGCAGGCGGAGACCGCTGTGGCCGAGACCGGAAGCGTGCGTTTCTCGAGCAGCGCCACGCCCGCCACGATCGCCCCACCGCCGACGGTGCGCACCACGATCTCCTCGCCGTCGGCGGTGAGCTGGGAGAGCTTGAGCCGCCCGGACTCGACCACGAAGAGCGCCTCGACCGGATCGCCCTGCCGGAACAGGACCTCGCCCGCCGCGAGCCGGCGAGGCTGAGCTTGGGCGAGCAGCTCCCGAGCCGCGGCGGATTCCAGTCCGCGAAAGAGCGGCGAAGCGAGGGCTTCCGCTGGCAACTCCGGCGGCATGAGCGCGATTCTCGCACGCCGTCCGAGAGCCACCGCGGCGCTTGGGTTCAGTGAGTCGGCACGCTCTCCAGAACGAGCGGAAAGAGCACGTTGTTTTCGAGGTGCACGTGCCGGTGGGTCTCACGTTCGAGCTCGGCGAGCCCGTGGAAGAGCCCCCGCCAGGTGTTGCAGGCCTCGGCGGGGGGCTCGAAGCCAGCGGTGACCTCGCGCAGTCGAGCGAGCGTCTCGCCCACGCTCTCGTGCTCCTGCTCGGCGGTGCGCAACTCACCTCTGACGCCGGTCGAACGACCCGAGAGCAGCGCCGGAAAGATCGCCTGCTCTTCGCGGTCCAGATGCGCGGCCATTTCACGTCGAAGCTGGGCGACCAGCCGCGCCACTTCGCAGAGCTCGGGCCTGTGCTCGCCGTGTCGTTCGCTGGCGCGCTGCGCCATCGCTTCCAGGCGCCCCAGCTCGTCGCGCAGTCCGAGGTGGTAGCGCGAGAGAACGAGGCCGACGAGATCGACGATAGTGCGCTCCGCGAGGTACTCCTCCTCCGGAACCGCAGCCTCGACAGCGCATGCGAGCCGCGCTATGAGCGTCTCGAGATCGATGCCCTGGCGCGCGCAGGCCTCGGCCAGAGTCCGCTTGCCACCGCAGCAGTAGTCGACGCCGTGGCGTTCGAACTCGCGAATGGTGCCCGGAAAGTCGCGTGCCAGGTCGCAGATCCTGGCCTCGGGAGAGATTGTCGGCGCCGAAGGCCGGCTCCTGGCCTGGAACTCGACGCCCAATGCCGCCCGACTCCGTTCGTCGAGCAGCCGCTCCGCGAAGGCGAAGAGCACCTGTTCCTCCTTGAGAAAGTGCTGGCGCGCGATCCCCACCAAGGCGCCGAGCAGCTCGTCCGTCTCGCGGCTCGGGGGCTCGCCTTCGAGCCGCGCCAGCAATCCCTCGATCTCCGCGTGCTCGGCACGCATTACCGCCAGCGGCCCGTTCTCGGCCGGCAGAGCCGGCTCGAGCGCCCGGAAGAGCAGCTCGTCCTCGAGGTGCGCGTGCGTGGTCAGCGCGCGGACGAAGCGGCCGAGCCGTCCGTGCTCGTGCGCGCCAGATTCGAGCGCGTTCATCTCGCTTCTGAGGTGATCGTGGTCACGGCGCAACTCTTCGAGAATGTTCATTCGTGGCTCCTGTCGTTGGCTTCCGCACCGGACCCTACCCCTGTGGGTGGTGCGCGATCCTTGCGCTAGCGCAACGATCCTCCCGTTCGGCGCACCATAGCGTGCGTACAACCGACGAAGAGGTGACTCCCGTGACTCCGGTGCTCGACGCCCTCCGCACGAATCCCGCGCTTCTCAAGCTCGATCTCTACTGCCGCGGCGCTCGCCTGGCCGAGAGCTGCTTCGTCGAGGAGGACGGAGGCCGCAAGATCCTACGCACCCGCGCCGGGCTCGGCAGCGGACTGGAGTTGATCCTGCCCGGCGGCCTGTGGACGAACGTGCCGGTGAGCGAGCGCTTCGCCCAGACCTCGCCCTACCTGGTGGAGCGTAAGAACGGCCACTACATGATCTCGCTCGACGGCGACGAGGTCGCGACGGTCCAACTCTCCCCGCGACCAAGCTGGTACGACGCGACGACCGCCGCCGGCAAGCCGATGACTCGCATCGGCACGCTGCAGGGCACCTATCTCGGGATCTACCAGGCCAAAGTCTGCGAGTACTGGACCGAGAAACCGATCAAGGTGAACTGCAAGTTCTGCTCGGTAGGGCTGAATCTGGGCGTCGACGACGCCGACGAAAAGTCGGTCGACGAGGTCCTGGAGGTCGTCCGCGCGGCACGCGACCAGAGCCGGATCACCTACGTCGACTTCAACACCGGCCACTACGAAGGCGACACCTATCTGGACATCCTCGAACCGTACATCGTGCGGATCAAGCGCGAGCTGGGACTCCTGGTCGGCGTCCAGACGCCGCCGCATCGCGACCTCTCGCGCTACGACCACTTGCGAGCGATTGGCGTCAATCGTGTTTCGTTCTGCTTCGAGATCTTCGATCGCCAGCTCTTCCGCGAGATGTGCCCAGGCAAGGACGCCGAGTACGGCCTCGACCACTATCTCGAGGCGATCCGCTACTGCGCCCAGCTCGGCCGGCGCGGCCCGCGAAGCGAGCCGTGGGTAACCAACGGCGAGATCATCGCCGGCCTCGAGCCGCCGGAGTCGTCGATGCGCGCCATCGACTGGATCACCTCGGTCGGCGCCATTCCGACCGTTTGCGTCTTCCGCCCGCTCACCGGAACCGACCTCGAGGATCTGCCACCGCCCGAGA
>CAZPYU010000237.1:0-11820 GCA_964590905.1 uncultured Thermoanaerobaculia bacterium | reverse complement strand
GAGGAACGAGTAGCGCCGGCAGAACGGCGAGGCCACGTCGCTCCCGACCACCGACGGATCGGGCTGGTCCGGAACCGGATCGGTGCCGTCGACAGTGCGCAACTCGGCGGCGCTCTCGTTGCCGGCGAGATCGACGACGCGAAACTCGACGCGATCGCCCGGGAGCGCCGGAGCTAGACCCGAGAAGCTGCCGTCGGCGCCGACTGCGGCGATGCCGACCGCGCCGGTCGTCCGGTTGCGCGCCGCAACTCGCAGGTCCGGCTCGCTCGCCAGTACGCAGCCCGCGGCCCCCGCGAACGGAGCTCCGCCCTGCGCGCTCGGTCCCACCGTGAGCAGCGCGCCGTCGAGCCCGCCCGGAGGCGTCGTGTCGTACGTCACTACGAGCGTGCGTTGACCGACGTTGCCGGCGAGATCGGTGGCTATGAGCTGGATCGTGTTGGGACCCTCGACCAGCATGCGCTCGGTTCGGAAAGAGAAATCCTCGTAAGGGACGACAGGCTGCCCGCCGATCGTCAGATTGGCCAGCTCTGAGAGGGTGCCCCGAATCGGAAGCAGCGCAACATGGGCGTGGGTGTCGCCCAATGGCTCGACCAACGTGATGACCGGCGGCACCAGGTCGCCCACCGTCCACGGTACGTTGATCGCGACTTCGGAGGGGAGCGAGAGGTTGGCAGCGAAATCGCGAACCAGCGCTCGCAGCGTCACCGCCCCGACCGGGCGCTGCGGCAGGGTGCACCTTTTCCCCGCCGGCGTTGCTGCGCAGCTCGCCGCCACCGGCTGACCGTTCGCGTAAAGAAGGAGCGTCGCGGCGTCGACGCCCGAGCCGGCGTCCGACCAGGCCAGCTCGAACGGTGTCGTCTGCGGATCGAAGGTGGCGCCGTTCGTCGGTACGACGAAGGCGAGACTCGGAGGAGCGGCGTCGGTGGCGACGACGAAGCTGCTCGTCGCCGTCGACGAGCGACGCCCCGCGAGATCCGCCAGCGAGGCGGCGAGCGTGTGCCCGCCGTCGCCGATCGGTACTAGCGGCGTGCAGGTCGCGCTCGAGTCGTCGAAGGCGCAGGCGAGCGTCACCGCCGCCCCGTCGAGAGTCGCGATCAGGGAAGCCGGATCGACGCCGCTCCCCGCCTCCTCGAAGGTGAGCAGAATGTCGGCCGGCGTGGAGAAGAGAGTGGCGCCGTCGGCCGGCCGGGCGATCGAGAGGAGCGGAGCGTCGGTGTCGACCACGTAGCTCGCTCTCGCCCCCTCAGTCACGTTGCCGGCCAGGTCGGCGACGGTGACGAAGAGGGTGAAGCGGGTGTCGTCGATCGGCGCGCTCGCCGTGCACTCGCCGTCCGCGGGGGTGTAGGTGCAGTTGAAGCCGAGTGAAACGCCCGCCTCGAGCCGGATCGCGACGGTGGACGGATCGATGCCGCTTCCCGCGTCGAGGAAGCGAAACAGGAGCGTCGGCTGATCGGTCGCGAAAACATGCTCCGGCGCCGGGTCGTAGAACTCGACGGCAGGTGCAGTCGCGTCGATCTGGAGCGCTACGGAACCGGTGCCGATGTTGTCGAGGATGTCGTGAATCGTCACCACGAGGGTGTGGTTGCCGTCGGCGATCGAGAGCTCGGGCCAGCAGGTGAGTTGCGTGCCGGTGAGATCGCAGAGGGCGTCGATCGCCACGCCGTCCAACGTGAGGGCCGCGCTCTCGGGGTCGACCGCCGAACGCAGGTCGACGACCGTCGCCACGATGCGCGGCCGGCTCTCCGTCGTCCAGCCGCCGCTCGCCGGCTCGGTGATCGTCACCTCCGGACCTGCGGTGTCGTTGCAGGTCAACGGCCGGCTCCAGCGCGCGATCCTGGAAGAGCCGACGCCGCCGACGCTCGTGAAGGTTCCGCCCAGATAGAGCGCCGATCCGGTCGGCTCGTCGAGCGACTCGAGGGCGAAGACGGCGGCACCGCCGTTCACTCCCGCGCCCCCCACGTTCGACCAGACAGTTCCACTCCAGCGCGCGATCCCGTCGCTGGTCGCGGCTCCCGCCGAGGTGAACGAACCGCCGAAGAATGCCGCGACTCCGGTCCCGTCGTGCCAACTCTCGATCGCGCTGACTGTATTGTTGGCGACTCCTCCGGTGAGCGACGTCGACCAGGTCGAGCCGTTCCAGCTGCGGGTGTAGTTCGAGAAGGAGCCCCCCGCCACCAGCTCTCCGTTCCACGGAAGAAGGCTGAATACAGTGCTGGTCAGTCCGGAGCCCAGCGGACTCCAGCTTCCGTTCCAGCTCGCGATCCGAGCCGCCGAGGCGCCGCCCGCCGTCGAAAACGAACCGCCGACGTAGAGGGCAGTCGTGCCGGCGATCGTCGCCGGCGCGAGCGCGTAGACGTTGTTATTGACACCCGCTCCGAGAGCGTTCCAGCCGAGGGCCGACCAGCGCGCGATGTTCGCTGCCGACTGCCCCCCAGCCTGATCGAAAACCCCGCCTACGTAGAGTGCAGAGCCGCTGCCGTCGTCGAAGACCTCGAGAGCTCTCGCCGTCAGCCCTCCACTGGGCCTCGCGAGACCGCCGCCGACTGGCTGCCACGCACTCCCGTTCCAGCGCGCTATACCTGGCGATGCGATCCCACCGGCGTTGGCGAAGCTGCCACCGACGTAGAGCGCCGGACCGGAGCCGTCGTCGAACGTTTCCAGGGCGTAGACAAAGCCGTCGACTCCGCTGCCGAGCGGCAGGAGCTCCGATCCGTTCCAGCGCGCTACCCGGTTGAGCGTCGTCTCTCCCGCCGCCGTGAAGCCGCCGCCGAGGTAGAGCGCGGGGCCGGTGCCGTCGTCGAACAGCGCGAGAGCGTTGACCTCGTAGTTCAAGCCTTTGCCGAACCGACGCCAGAGGCCATTCTCCAGATACGCCAACGTCAGGCTCGTCCCCCGGCTGTCAAAGGTGAGCCCGCCGCCCAGGATCAGCCGCCCCTGCCAATCGAAGAGCAGCATGTCGTCGTCGGTCCCCTCCGACATCGGGGAGGTCACGGGAATCCACGCCCCCCCGTTCCAGCGCGCCAGCCCGTTGGAGCTCCCTTCGGTCGTCCCGACGATCAGGTTCCCCGCGACGTAGAGCCACTCCTGCGAGCCGTCGTCGTAGACGGTGAGCGCCTGGACGCCTCCTTGGATCGCCTGCTGATTCGTCCGCACGGTGAGACCGCTCCCCGCTCTCGCCCACCGGCTGCCGTTCCAGCGCGCGAGGCTCCCCATCTCCTCGCTCGAGGAGGCACCCGACCGGTTGAAGAGCCCACCGGCGTAGAGCTCCTCCCCTTGGCCGAAGTCGTAGACCGCGAGCGCGTTGACCATCGACGATCCGGCCCCGCCGCCGGTCAGGACAGTCTGCAGACCGGCGCCGACCGGCTGCCAGCCGCCCCCCGACAAGCGGGCGATGCTCTCCGCCGCGGCGCCGCCGATCGAGAAGAAGTCGCCGCCCGCGAAGAGCGCCGCCGCGCCGCCTCCGCCGTAGCTCGCGAGCGCGTGCACGGCAGGTTCGAGCCCGAGGACTGTGCACGCGGTTGCAGCTCCGACAGCGCCCCATCCCGCCGAAGTCCAGCGCGCGACCGGGCTCGTGCCGACGCTCCCTCCAGCCCGATTGAAACTGCCACCGACGTAAAGCGCTTCGCCGCTCCCGTCGTCGAAAACGTGGAGTGCGTGGACCGTGCCAGCCGAGAAGAAACAGGTCTGCGAGGTCGAGATCCGGCCTTCGAGCTGAACGCCCCCGGTGAGGCCGCTCCAGCTCGATCCGTCGAGGCGGGCGATGCCGTACGCCGACTGACCGCCGGCCGCGCTGAACGTTCCGCCCACGAAGAGAGCCGGACCCGAGCCGTCGTCGAAGGTGGCCATTGCTCGGATCGTCCCTACTGGGCTCCCGGTCACCGCCACGAAGCGCGTCCCGGTCCAGCGCACCAGCGCGGCGTTGGGAATCGGGCCGCTGGTGAGGAGTGCGCTGCCGCCAAGATAGAGGGCCGCGCCGTTGCCGTCGTCGAAAACCGCTGCGGCTCGCACCTTGCCGTCAAGGCCCGGTCGCTCGCCGAATAGCTCGGGCGTGATCGCCAGGTCGCACGCCAGCCGGAGGATCAGCTGCCCCGCCGAGGTCGTTCCGCCGACTACCGGGTAGAGCGGCGCCGACAGCGCGGTGAGCGTCTGCCCAGCAGCGAGATGCTCAACCACGACTTGAATCCGCGTGTCGACGTCGATCCCGCCGACCGGCAGGGTGAACGAGCCGGTGGTCGAAGCAAGAATCTCGACTCCCGTCCGGCCGAGGATGCGGACTCGGGCTCCTGCCGCCGGTGACCCAGTGTCCATGACGACGCTACCGACGACCGACGTGGTGCTCGACCCTCCGGAGCTGTCGACGACGATCGAGAGGTTCGCCGTCGAAGCGAGGTTGCCGGCGCGATCGGCGATCCGCGCGCCGAGGGTCGCGGGCCCCTCGGGCAGGGGCGTCGACGGAATGCAGCGGGCGCGGTCGACGCGCACGACGCAGTCGCCGCTCGGAAGCGGTACCCCGCCGACTTCGAGAACGAAGGATGTCGTCTCGACCCCGCTCCCCGCGTCAGAGAAGACCAGGTCGATCGTCGGTCGCCCGTTCGTGACTCTCGCCTGTGGCGCGGGCGAGACGAAGGCGAGCGTCGGAGCCAGCGTGTCGCGCACGAGGGAGAAGTCGAGGGTCGACTCGCGGGCGGTGCGATCCACGGCCGCCAGATAGAAGGAGTTGATTCCCTCGCGGAGCGGTCCGGTGCCGAACGAGAAGCTGAAATCGGAGGCTACCGGCACCGCCGCACCCTCGACCGTCAGCGTGGCCGGCTCGTCGAGGAGGCCCGAGACGGTGACGGCCGCCTCGCGCGTGAAGTCGCCGAGCGGCGAGACGATGGTGATCTTCGGCGGCTGACCCTTCGGCGAACAGGTGGCCCAATTCGGCGAGCGATGCCAAACAGTGAGCAGATCCGACGGCTCGCCCCCGGCCTGATCGAAGCCGCCTGCGATGAAGGCGGCGGGTGCCCCGCGATAGCTCCCGGTGGCCACCGCGCGCACGGGCGGCTGATCGACGCCGGTACCGAGATTGATGTTCGTGTAGGGGAGAACAGTCGCGTTGACGCCACCACCCTCGTACGAGATGCACGCCGACGCATAGTCGCCGCCCTGCAACAGCTTCTCGGTTGCGCCATCGCGGAACGGCTCGACGGCGAAAAGATCCGCGCCCACCGGCGTGCCGCCCACGACGATGGTGCGGTTCTTGAAGTAGCCGCAGCCCGGGCCCTCCCCCTTGTGGAAGCCGAGCGTCGGCTTCCACGCTTTGTAGCCGTCGCTGAAAGTTCCGACGAGATGGAGCGATCCGTTGAACGAAATGGCGTCGTAGATGCCATCCAGCGAGAAGAACTGGTTATTGCTCCACGAGGAGCCTTCCCACCACCCGATCGCCTCCCCACCGACGAAGAGCTTGTTGTCGTAGGCGACGAGCGTGCGGATGTTCGACGGCCCGCCGAGCGCGACCCACCAGTGGCCGTTCCAACGGAAGAGACCGGTCCCCGCCGCGTAGAGCTCCGGCCCGTTGCCCAGGTCGGCCCAGCCGACCGTGCGGATCGGGACGCCGAGCGGATTTCCGATGCGCGTCCAGCCGGTGCCGTTCCACTCGGCCACCTCGCCCGCGGCTTCCGCGAAGCCGTAGACCCGCTGCCGCACACCGTCCGAGACCTGCACGACCTTCGAGCCGCCGTTGGAGAGGCCGCTGCCGGCGGCGGTGACGCTCACCTCGTCCCAGCGTCCGATGGCGCCGTTCAACTGCACGCCCCCGACCTTCGTGGCGCCCGCGAAGAGCGTCACCTCTCCCGATGGCGTCGCCGCGCGCGCCACCGAGGTGATCTCCCCCTGTTTCTGGCCGCTGGGCGCCCAGACTGTCGGTTCGAAGTAGGCGTCGCAGTCGTGCTTGAGAGTCAAGACACCGATGTCGGTGGTTCCGCCCAGGAGAGGAGCTACCGGCGCCGAGAAGCCCAGATAGTTGAGGTTGCTTTCGAACAGCTTGACAACGAGCTTGACCGGCGACGCATCGATGAGATCGACGACGGCCAGGCTGAACGAACCGTTCGCGGCGACTGTCGCCGTGCGCGTCGGCTGTTCGTCGACCCAGACCTTGGCGCCGGCTGCCGGCGACCCGTCCGACTTCACGACCGAACCCGAGAACGTCGTGACCGTAACGGCCGCGGCGATCGTGAACGAGCGGACCGCCGGCTCCGAGAGGTTGCCTTGAAGATCGCGCACCGTCGCACGCGCAGTGACAACCCCGATCGGGAGCGGAGATCGCGGCACACAGGTTGCGTTGGCCGCATCCTTCAAGCAGTCGAAGAGAACTCCCAGCCCGTCGAAGCTCACCGCGAGCGTTGCTGGATCGACACCTACACCGATGTCGGCGTAGCTCAGGAGCAGGGCCGGCTTGGTGTTGGAAACTACCTGTCCTTCGGTCGGGCTCGAGAAGGCGATCGTCGGCGGAACGTATTCTGGAACCGTGATCCGATGCGACGCGCTGCCAGAAGTATTGTTGGCCAGGTCACGAATCGTGCCCGAGAGATCGATGGTTCCAACGCTCAGGTCACGAAGCGGCGTGCAGTCGATGAACGGATCGTTGGCGATGCAGGAGACGGGAAGAGGTTGGCCTTCTTCCAGAATTGCAAGGGAGCTCCAGTTCACACCGGAGCCGAGATCGACCGCGCCGAGTCGGATCGTCGGCCGTGGCCCTGTGACCGTACTGCCGTGAGCAGGTGAAACAAAGTCGAGAGCTGGAAGCTCGGTGTCCGGACATGTCGACGCACGCAAGACCCGAGCTAACTTGGTCGAAAGCACGCCGTTGACGGTCGTGAATGCGCCTCCGAGAAATAGGGCCGACTCGCCGCTGACGGTCCCAGAGGCCAGTGCCAGTACGTTTCCGTTCGGTCCGCTGCCGATCGGTTCCCAGCTCGGACCGCTCAAACGGACCAGCCTGTTGAAGTCCGCGAACGACCCGCCGACGTAGAGGGCGGACCCACGTCCGTCGTCGTAACTTGCGAGCGCGAGGACCTCGGGGGTTAAGCCGCCACCAGCGTATCCCCAGTCTGTTCCAGTCCATTTTGCGAGATGGTTCGTGACTAGGGTTCCGGCCGTGGTGAATTTGCCGCCCACATAGAGGATGTTGACCGACGATTCCGAGCGAACGTGCAATGCGTTGACCTGAGGATTGCTGCCACCCGTGAGCCCGCCTCCCAGAGCTGACCAGGAGGTACCGCTCCACGCGGCGATCCGATTCGCCGCAACTCCCCCCGCGGTGGTGAAGCTGCCCCCCACGACGAGGCGAGCGCCGGCTCCGCTGTCGAACGAGGTGAGAGCTCGGACGGTTCCGTTCACCCCGGTGCCGAGAGCCAACCATGAGTTCGCTGAGAGCCTCGCCAACCGATTTACGGTTGTCGTTCCAGACTTCGTAAACGTGCCTCCAGCGAAAAGTGCGGGTCCGCTACCGGCATCGTGCACTGCCAGAGCGAGGACCTGGCCCCCGATGCTGGTTCCCACCTGAACCCAGTTGGAACCGGTCCACTTCGCCACGAAATTGACTGTCGCCGACCCGGACTTGGTGAACTTGCCTCCGGCATAGAGGCGAGGCCCGCTCCCGTCGTTGTAGACGACGAGAGCGTCTACCGACGCCGAGGACTTGTCGGTCAAACCAGAGCCGAGTGCGGACCAGCTCGATCCGTTCCATTTGGCCACGCGGTTGACGGCGGTGCCGCGAGCCGTCGTGAACGTGCCCCCCACGAAGAGCGCTGGGCCCCCTCCGTCGTCGAAGAGGACCATTGCACGAACATCGCCGTTGAGATCGTTGGCCGGAAAGATACTGGGCGTGACGGCCGGTGAGCAGAGAAACCGATACTCGACGTCGCCTGCGTTCGAGGTCACGCCCGGGGAGACGAAGGAGTATCTGAATCCCAGGGCTTCGCCGTGGCTCGTCGACTTTCTCGCCACGACCATGACTTCATCGGTGCTCGACACTTCGAAGGGCGGCGTCGTGAACGACCCGTCGGAAGCCGCGCTCGTGGTTGGCAAAGACGGCACCAACACCGAGATCGACGACGGGCCAGGCGCGGGCTGTTGAAGACCGAAAAGAGTCCTGCCGGTGATCGCCGCTTCGATGGAGGAGAGGGCCTCGGCGGTGGCAGTCGACTCGCCGGTCACGGATTCTCGCGCGGGCGCAGCGACCTCGGCGAGCGGCGCGGCGGCGGCCATCACCTGGAGTGGGCTCGGACGAACCTCCAGAGCGATCGCCCGTGTCGGTGGATCGCCGGGAACCTCGAAGCTCTCGAGCAGCTCGCCCTCCGCGGTCTGGTGGACCACGGCATCGCCGTAGAGAGCCCAGAGTGTTCCGTCGCGAGGATCGACGGCCGATCTCGCAGCCTCGGTGGCAGCGCGACAGCCGGATTCGCTCCCCGTACCGTCCGGAAGGCTCTCGACACTCCTCGCGGCCAGGTCGAGCGCCCACGTCTTTTCGTTGCGGCTCGCCAGCAACGCACCGTAGTGGGTCGACCAGCAGAGACGATCGGTGGCGAGCAGGTTGGCCGGCATGCTGTGGAGCTGGACTCCGGTCGCAAGGTCGAGCTCGACCACGACTCCACCGCCGGCGGCCCAGAGCGAGCGCTCGCTCACAGCGTGCAAGTCGACGTCGGCTGCCGATGGCCACTGCCAGAGAAGCTCTCCCTCCTTCGTCCAGCTCGCCAGGTAGTTCGGGCAGATCGACAGCAGCGCACCGCGCTCAGTGGCGTGGAGGACGGGCTGCGAACAGCCGAGTGAGGCGGAGGTCGACTCGAATCGCTTGGACTTCGCTCGATCGCGGACCAGGAGCCGTTCGCCGTCCCACGCCCAGACGATCCCCGCCTCGCCGTAGACGGCTACCTGGGGTTCGCTTCGGGCACGCGAGACTCGGGTGGCCCAACGGCCAGAACCGGGATCGAGCTCGAGCAGTCCCGAGCTCGAAGAGATCCAGACGGAGAGGGAACGGTCGGCAGAGGCCCCGGCGGCAGCCGTCGGGGAGGCGCTCCCACCGACGAGCAGTCCTGCAACCACGAGAAGGGACTGCCACCGACGCCGGAACTTCGTCCACTTCGACCTCTGGATCGTGCTCATCTTCGACTCCCTTCGCATCGATCCCGATGACTTCCGCGGGATCCGACGATGGTTGTTGGGCAGCTCGGCGCCGGCTCGACGCCGAGCTCCGATTCAGAACTCGGTTTTCCTTCTCTTCTTCACTCCGCCACCAAGGACGAGAATCGCCGTCCTAGACTTCGCGGAGCCCTCCTAGAGAAAGCGCTCGCTGCCCTGGGCCGCGCCGAGAGCTCCCGAAGGGGAGCCACGGCGCCCTGGCGAATGCTCGAACTACCCTGGTTGTCAGTCGGTTTCCGGGGGGCCGAGCCCGCCTACTGCGGCTCGGCCAAACGGATGCCCGGCGCGGAGATGAGACGCTTCTACTTATCTAGTGTCTCGAGAGGCCGTTTTGGTAGACAAACGGTCGAGAAAATCTTCGAGGAGGCTGAAAAAGGCCGGTCTGGCGCCCTCGCCAGACGAAATCGGGGCGGAACTTGTCGCGATCAGCAACCGGATTGGACCGCCACCGAAAGTTGGGAGGGCCAAACCGCGTCTTCTCGGGGTCAGCTGTGGAGGTGGCGGTGACGTCTCCATTCTGGTAGACAGCTCGTCCGCACCGGAGGAGAGGAAGTGAAAGATCCCGAGGAGGAAGGCTCGCCCGATGCGTCCGAGACGCGGCGGACTCGGCTCCTCAAGAGCTACAAGGAGTCGGGGGAGACGCTCGTGCACGAGGCCTCGCCGCGCCTCTACCGGCGGGCCCGCCGGCACGGCGTCGACCTCGCCGCGGCGCGCGACATCGTCCAGCAGGCCTTCCTCGCACTCTTCTCGAAGCGCCCGCGTCTAGAAAACGTCGAGGCATGGCTGGTGAAGGTGGTCGATCGACAGACCCGCCTCTGGCGTCGACGCGAAGCGCGCGCCAGCGCCGGCGATGAGCCACTCCGATGCGAGGTGGAGACTCCGCTCGGCCTACTGTCGGCCGACGATCGCCTCGCCGTCCGCCACGGCGTCGATCGACTCCCGGCGCGGCAGCGTCGGCTCGTTCTGCTGCGCTACTTCGAGGACTGCGGCGAGGCCGAAGCAGCGACGCGCGCTGGCCTCGCGCCGTCGAGCTTCAAGAAGACGATGACGCGCGCGCTGACGCGGCTGCGGCACGTGCTGACGCACGACTCCGCACCGAAACCAGCGCCGCCGAGATAGCCACCCGGCCGGCGGGATCAGTTCGTCGTTCGGAGGCTTCCAGCTCGGCGAGAGTCGCGCGCGCTTCGGCGGAGAGCTCGGCCGTGGCGCGCAGATCGGGGCTCGGCGAACCCGATCCCCTTCCTCTCCACCTACCGCGTGATCGGATTCGGCGCTTCGGCGTCCAGACCCAACTCCTCGCGGGCGCGCAGCGGCAGATCGCGCGCCACCTCGCCGCGCTTGGCCAGCTCGACCAACGCCGTGTAGGCGATCGACTCGGCGTCGATCTCGAAGAAGCGGCGCAGGGCGGCGCGGGTGTCGCTGCGGCCGAAGCCGTCGGTGCCGAGCGGCGTCAACCCTTGCGGCACCCAGCGCGCGATCTGGTCGGGCACGAGCTTGAGGAAGTCGGAGACCGCGACCACCGGCCCCTCGGCCTCGGCCAGGCGTTGCGTGACGTACGGAATCCGCGCTTCGATCTCCGGGTGCAGTCGATTCCAACGCTCGCAATCGAGCGCGTCGCGGCGCAGCTCCTTGTACGAGGTCGCGCTCCAGACATCGGCGGCGACGCCGTAGCGGTCGGCGAGAATCTCTTGCGCGCGTACCGCTTCGAGGAGGAGCGGCCCGCTGCCCAGGAGCTGCACGCGCGGCACCCCCAGGCCGAGCGGCGAGCGCTGGAAGCGGTAGAGCCCCTTCAAGATCCCCTCGGTTACGCCCTCGGGCATCGGCGGTTGCACGTAGTTCTGGTTGTAGAGGGTCAGGTAGTAGAAGACGTCCTCGCGCTCGCGGTACATCCGGCGCAGCCCGTCCTCGAGCACCACCGCCACCTCGTAGGCGAAGGCCGGATCGTAGGTCACCAAGTTCGGCACTGTGCTCGCGAGGAGCTGGGAGTGCCCATCCTCGTGCTGCAGCCCTTCGCCGTTGAGCGTCGTGCGGCCCGCCGTCGCGCCGAGCAGGAAACCGCGCCCGCGCAAGTCGCCGAACGCCCAGATCAGATCGCCGATGCGCTGAAAGCCGAACATCGAGTAGTAGATGAAGAACGGGATCATGTCGATGCCGTGGCTGGCGTAGGCGGTGCCGGCCGCCGTGAACGAGCACATCGAGCCCGCCTCGGTGATCCCCTCTTCCAGGATCTGCCCGTCTTTCGCCTCCTTGTAGAGCAGAAGCGTCTCGGCGTCCACCGGAATGTAGACCTGGCCGACCGAGGAGTAAATCCCGAACTGGCGGAAGAGCGACTCCATGCCGAAGGTGCGCGCTTCGTCCGGCACGATCGGCACGATCCGCTTGCCGATCTCGGGATCGCGCAGCAGGTGCCGCAAGATCTGCACGAACGCCATCGTAGTCGAGACCTCGCGGTTCACGCCTCGATGAAACTCGGCGAAGCTAGCGCGCTCGGGGATCACCAGCGGGCCGATCTGCACCCGCCGCGTCGGCACGAAGCCGCCCAGCGCGCGGCGGCGGTCGAGCAGGTAGCGAATCTCGTCGCTCGATTCGGGCGGACGGTAGAACGGGACCTCATCCAACTGATCGTCCGGAATCGGCAGCTCG
>CAZPYU010000236.1:0-7818 GCA_964590905.1 uncultured Thermoanaerobaculia bacterium | reverse complement strand
CGCGAAGGCGAAGAAGCGATTCCGGATCTCGTCGGGGGTCGCGTCCTCGGAGGTGGCGAAGAGATCGAACGGATCCTTGAGCTTGTGCCCGACGTAGGCGCGTGAAACGGCGTCGCGGATCTGCGCGAAGTTCTCGGTCGCCGGGGGAACTACCGGCCGCGGGCGCGGGGCTGCAGCCGACGGCGGCAGTGCGATCGGCGACGCGGATGCCTCCGGTGACTCCGGCGCGGCCGGCAACGGCGTTGCAACGGGCGGCGGGGGTGCGGGGAGCGTCGGCGCCGGCGTCGACATTGGGGCCATCGGCGCCACCAGTCCAAGCAGGCTCAGGCCCCAGACCAGGCGCTGGATCTCCTCGAGCGGCGCAGCGATCTGCGTCACGAGGTCGGCGAGCGCGCGCGGCTGCGCCAGCGCGTCGAGAAGCGCCGCCTCCCGCTCGGTCGGCCGGAGCTCCTCGCGCAGCGCTGCCGCGCCGGCGACCGTGCTCCAGAACTCTTCGTTCAGCGGGGGGACCGCCCGGTCGACGGTCTCCTGACTCGCAAAGCGGCTAATTCCGGTCAGGACCAGCCGAGAGACCTTGACTTTGAGCGCGGCTTCGGTCGGGAAGGATCCCGGCTGGTAGCCGATCTCGCCCTCCTTCCAAGTGAAGAGATCGAACAGCTTTCGCGCCAGGCTCTGCTGCAGCAGCCGCTGCAACTCCGCCGCTTCGATTCGCTGCTCGGCGACCAGCAGGTCGCCCAGCAGCCTCCCCTGCGCGACCGAGCGCGAAAGCGCCGCGTTGGCGATCTCATCAGTCAGCTTGCCGGCGGTCACCAGGAAGCGGGACAGGGTCTCGTGCGCAAGGTTCGAGCGACAGTCGACCGGCACGCCGTGGTCGAAGACCAGCCGCTTCTCGACCGGCCCCCGCCGCGCAATGAGCAGGCCGCTCGACTGCGCCGCTTGATGCGCGACGAGGAGAAGTGGAAAGGGCGTCTCGGCGAGTTGGATCTCGGCGCGCGCGGCGAGCTCGAGCAGGGCGGATCGATTCGGATGCAAGGCGTCGGATACTAAAGCGATCGGCGGAGGTCGTCCGCCGTGACGACGTCGGAGAGGCGGAGCTCGGAACTCAGGGTCGGAGCCCCTCGGGTGCGTCGCTGATTCCGTGCCGAGTGTTGCTCCCGAATTCATCGCCACTCGTCTCGAGCCTGAGGTCGTGGACGCACCGCGCCGCTCCGTCGCCGGCGCGGCGGGGAGCGCAGACGAACGCAAAGCGACCGAGCGCTTCCGATTCCTGCTTGTCGGCTACCGAAACGAGCGGGTCGTCGGCGAACAGGAGGTCGCGATTCCACTGCGGCGGAGCTCCGGCGCCCCAGAGCTGGGTATGGATGTGGGCGGCGATCCGTTGGCCGGGATAGGGCGCAGGGCGGATCGTTCGGTACTCGTAGCTTCCTTCGCCGTCCGTGCGCAGCCAGCCGCGCAGCCGGGGCGCCGCCCCGGCGGTCGCGTAGCGCCCGGTCGCGTCGGTCTGGTAGACGTAGAGGACAACCCCGGGTGCCGGCGTCGTGCCGTCGGGTCGAAAGACGGTTCCGATCACGATCAGCCGCTCGCCCGGTTCGCCGGGAGCTGTGATCTCGATCCGTGCCAGGCTCACCTGGTTCTTCTCGGCGCAGAGAGGAGCGCAGAGGAGCGCTGCGGCGACGAACAACCGTACGAGCGGAACTGGCGTCGCGGGTCGGAAAGATCTCGTCGCGGTGGAGCGAGGCGTCATCTTGGAGCTCTCGGCTCGGCGAAAGACGGCACCAGCCGAGGGGCCGCAAGTCTAGTCGCAAACTCTCTCCGGGCCGATCGCCGGCCTAGAATGGGCGGCGCAGAGATCGGTTAGACGAGTTCCGCGGCCCGTCGCTCGGGGCCAAGAGGAGCCACGGGTGGCGATCGGATGAAGATCGAAGTTCTGGGTGGCGGACCGGCGGGGCTCTACTTCGGCATCCTGATGAAGCGCTCGTATCCCGACGCGGCGATCACGATCCGGGAGCGCAACCGTCCCGACGACACCTTCGGCTTCGGCGTCGTCTTCTCCGACGAGACGCTGAGTTTTCTCGACGAGGCGGATCCAGAGAGCGCCGTCGAGCTGCGTCGGCGCTTCCGCTCCTGGACCGACATCCGGACCTGGCACCGCGGCAGCTTCACGACTTCGACCGGCCACGGCTTCTCGGCGCTGTCGCGCATTGCGCTCCTCGAGGTGCTCCGGCGCCGCGCCGGGGCGCTCGGCTGCAAGCTCACCTTCGAGGACGAGGTCGCCGACTGCGAGCCGCTTCGCGCCGGGGCCGATCTCGTCGTCGCCTGCGACGGCGTCAACTCGCTCGTCCGCCAGCGCTACGCCGCGAGCTTCGGGCCGAAGATCGAGCTCGGCGCCTGCCGCTTCAGCTGGCTCGGCACCGACTGGCCGATCCAAGCGTTCACCTTTCTCTTCATCCCCACCGAGAACGGTCTCTTCCAGGTGCACGCCTACCCGTACGACGAGAGCGGCGCCACTTTCATCGTCGAGACCCACGAGGAGACTTGGCGCGCGGAGGGGCTCGATCGTGCCAGCGAGGAGGAGAGTGTAGCCATCTGCGAACGGCTCTTCGCGGACCACCTCGGCGGGCACCGCCTGCTCGCCAACCGCTCGATCTGGCGCCAGTTCCCGACCGTGACCTGCAGCAGCTGGCGGCACGAGAACGTCGTCCTGCTGGGCGACGCCGCCCACACCGCGCACTTCTCGATCGGCTCGGGGACGAAGTTGGCGATGGAGGATGCGATCGCTCTCGTCGCCGCCTTTCGCGAGCACGGCACCGCCGACGTTCCAGCGGCGCTCGCCGCTTACGAGGCCGGCCGGCGGCTCGACGTCGCCAAGCTGCAGCGGGCGGCGCAGGTGTCGCGGCGCTGGTTCGAGAGCTCGCGCCGCTATCTCGAGCAGTCGCCGCTCCTCTTCGCCTTCAACCTAATGACGCGCTCGAAGCGGATCACCTACGACAACCTGCGCGAGCGCGATCCGATTCTGGTCGATCGAGTCGACGAAGAGTTCCAGCGTCTCCACTCCGGCGCGCCCGCACCGGCCGGCGACACCGCCCCGACGTCGGCGCGACGCGTCCCGCCGCCGATCTTCACCCCGTTCGGAGCTCGTGGCTTGACGCTTGCCAACCGGATCGTCGTTTCGCCGATGTGCCAGTACTCGGCGGTCGACGGGACGCCGAACGACTGGCACTTTGTCCATCTCGCGACGCGCGCCCTGGGCGGTGCCGGTCTCGTGATCGCCGAGATGACCGATGTCTCGGCGGAGGGGCGGATCACCCTCGGCTGCACCGGGATGTACGCGCCGGAGCACGTCGGGGCGTGGCGGCGAATCGTCGACTTCGTCCACAGGCACTCGCCGGCGAAGATCGGCATCCAGCTCGCACACGCCGGACGCAAGGGCTCAGTGGCCCACGATTGGGTCACTTTCGAGGACGAACCGCTGCCGTCGGACGCGGCTTGGGAGACGATGGCGCCTTCGGCGGTGCCCTACCGCCCCGACTGGCCGGCTCCGCGAGCGATGCGCGGCGACGACATGGAACGCGTGCGTGCGGAGTTCGTTGCCGCCACTCGCTACGCCGAGGCCTCCGGCTTTGACTGGCTCGAGCTCCACTTCGCCCACGGCTATCTGCTTTCGAGCTTCCTCTCGCCGCTCGCCAACTTCCGCGACGACGAATTTGGCGGAACGCTTGCCAACCGGATGCGCTATCCGCTCTCCGTTTTCCGAGCTGTGCGCGCCGTCTGGCCGGAGGCGAAGCCGATCTCGGTGCGCGTCTCGGCCACTGATTGGTTCGAGGGGGAGGGATTGGGAACGACGGCGGAGGAGTCGGTAGCGTTGGCGCGCGAGCTCAAGGCGCTCGGCTGCGACTTAATCGACGTCTCGACGGCCGGCAACTCGCCCGACTCGCGCCCAGAGTTCGGGCGGATGTACCAGGTGCCGTTCGCCGAGCGGATCCGTTACGAGGCGGCGATCCCGGTCATGGCGGTCGGCGCCATCCAGGGCGCCGACCACGCCAACACGGTTCTGGCTGCCGGCCGCGCCGACCTCGCCGTGATGGCGCGGCCGCACCTCGCCGACCCGTACCTGGCCCTGCACGCCGCCGCTCGCTACGGGGTCGATGTCGATTGGCCCGACCCTTACTTGATGGGCAAGCCGAGGAGCTCGCGATGATCCACCGCTTCCCGCTCGACATCCGATTCGGCGATCTCGACCCGGCGGGGATCGTCTACTACCCGCACTATCTCCATTACTGCCACATCGGGATGGAGGAGTATTTCCGCCACGCGGTCGGGATCGCCTATCCGAAGATCCTCGCCGAGCATCGGCTCGGCTTTCCGAGCGTGCGCACCGAGGTCGAGCACCGCCGGCCGATCCGCTACGGCGAGTCGGTCGAGCTCGAAGTCGAGGCGGTCCGCGTCGGCAGCACCTCGGTCGAGTGGCGCGATCGCTTTTGGCACCGCGACGCCGAGCTGCCGTCGACCGAAGCGCACATCGTCACCGTCTGCGTCGACATGACGAGCTTCACCAAGCGCCCGGTCCCCGACTGGCTGCGCCAGAAGTTGGTCGGCGAGCGCTGACGGCGCAGGCGCCTCGCCGACGCTGTGGCAGGATCGCGAAGTGACCGCGCCGCGGAGCCCGCTCCTGGTCGTTCTGGGCTCCGCCCTCTCTTTCGCGGTCATGGCGTTCGCTGCGAAGTTGGTTTCGCAGAGCCTCCCCGGCGCTGAGATCGCCTTTCTCCGCTTCGCGCTGATGCTGATTCCGCTCCTGGTCAGTCCCACGCTCGCGCGCCGGGCGCTCGAGTTCGAACGGCTCGATCTCCTCGCCTATCGCGGCCTCTTCGGTGGGGTGGCGGTGCTGCTCTACTTCCTCGCCATCGAGCGGATTCCGGTCGGCACGGCGACGCTCCTCAACTACAGCTCGCCGATCTGGTCGGTGGCGTTGGCGGCGCTCGTCCTGGGCGAGCGCGTGCGGCCGATCCTCTTCGTCCCGTTCGCCCTTGCGCTGACTGGGACGATTCTGGTGAGCGGCGCTCTATCCGCTGGCGGCTCGTTTCGAATCGGCCTCTGGGAGGGCCTGGCACTGGTCTCCTCGATGCTTTCGGGCGCCGCGGTGACCGCGATCCGCGCCGCGCGGCGCACCGAGGGGTCGTGGGCGATCTACGCCAGCTTCACGCTTTGCGGTCTGCTGGTCTCGGCGCCGTTCGCGCTCAGCGGTTTCCGCTGGCCGAACGGACGTGAGTGGCTCCTGCTTGCGCTAGTGGGCGCGAGCTCGGTGTCGGCGCAGCTCGCGATGACCTACGCCTATCGCTGGGTGACCAATCTCCAGGCTGGAGTTTTCGCGCAGGTGACCGTGGTCGTCACGCTCTTCCTCGGCGTCGCCTTTCTGGGTGAGCGACTAGCGCCCCTGCAGCTCGTTGGCGCCGCGCTCTCGATCGGCGGCGTCCTCGGCGTGATCGCGATGCATCGAACGGCGAAGGGCAACTCGATCCGTTCGGAATCTTGAATTCAGCGCTCTGACAGGTGGCTGTCCGCTCCAAGTCAAGACGTTGAACGCAGCTTGCCGCGGTCGATCTTGCCGAGGTGGGTGCGCGGCAAATCGTCGACAAGGTGAACTTCGCGGGGTGCCTTGTACAGCTGGAGCTCCCGGGCGACGAAGTCGGACAGCTCGCGGGCGAGACCGGAGCGACTCGCGCGGGCAATCACCCAGGCGTGCGGCTTGGTGAGGCCGTCGCGATCGACGACGCCGACGACGGCGCACTCCGCGACCTCCGGATGGCGGAGGAGACAGGCTTCGACTTCGGCCGGCGAGAACCATTTGCCGGCGACCTTGAGCACGTCGTCGCCGCGCCCCTGGTAGGTGACGAAGCCGTCACGATCGCGCGCCACCAGGTCGCCGGTGACCACCCACTCGCCGCGGAAGGTCGCCATCGACTTCTCGTGCTCGCGGAAGTAGCCGATCGCGCGCGCCCCGCCTCGCACCCAGAGCCAGCCGGTCTCGCCGTCGGGAAGGTCGAGCCCCTCCTCGTCGCGGACCCGGATCTCGAAGCCGTCGACAACACGCCCGAGCGTGCCGGGCCGTACCTCGCCCGGGCGGTTGGAGAGGAAGATGTGCCACTGCTCGGCGGTGCCAAGTCCGTCCAGGAGCTCCACGCCGAAGATCGACCGCCAGCGCTCGTAGAGGGGTGCCGGCAGCGCTTCGCCCGCCGAAGTCGCGAGGCGGAGCGAGGAGAGATCGGCGGCGCGGGCGTTGGGGTGGTCGACCAGTTTGCCGATCGAGGTCGGAACGTTGACGAGGATGGTCGGCCGGTGGCGGGCGATCGCCGCGAAGAGCGCTTCGGGTGTGGCGCGCTCGGGGAAGAGGCAGGCGGTCGCTCCCACCGAGAAGGGGAAAAAGAGGTTCGACCCCATCGCGTAGCCGAAGAACAGCTTCGGCACCGAGAGCGTGACGTCGTCGGCGGTCAGACCGAGGACACCCTGACCGTAGGCGACGGTGGTGAATGCGAAGCTGCCGTGTCGTTGGACGACCGCCTTGGGGCGACCGGTTGTGCCGCCGGAGAAGAGCAGGACGGCGGGATCGTCGCGGTGGGTCGCTACGGCGTCGAACTCGGTGGACACCGTCCGCGACAGCTCTTCGAACGACGGGCAGCCGGGAACGGCGGCGCCGACGGTCAGTAGGGTGCAACGCTCGCTCGCCAGGCCGATCGCCTCCGCCCAGCGCGGCGCCAGAGCGCCGTCGATCACCGCCAGCCGCGGCGCCAGGTAGTCGAGGAGCGCCGCCACCGCCTCTGCGCCGAGCTCCGGATTCACCATGACGACCACCGCGCCGGCCTCGAGCACGCCGAAGAGCGCGCCCACGAATTCGGCGCCGTCGGGCAGTGCGAGAAAAACGCGCTCCTCGCGTCGGACGCCGAGTCCGACCAGAACGTTGGCGAAGCGATGCGCGAGGATCTGAACTTCGCGATAGGTGAGCTTGCGGTCGGGGAGCGCGAGCGCGATCCGTCCGCCGTTCCCTTCGCGGATGCGCGCGTCGAGCAGCCAGTCGGCGAGGTTGAACGATTCGGGGGCGAAGTAGGTCATCCGATCTCCGGGTGGGGCCGCGCGAGGAGAGAGGATTCTATCGAGCGAAACCGTGCGACTCGACGGACGCCGAGATGCTTCGCTTCGCTCAGCATGACAGAGGAGCAAGGAGCTGCCGCTGTCGGCCCGAGCACAGCGCTTGTCATCCTGAGCGCAGCGAAGGATCTGGACACCGCACGACACGGTACGCGGACGGTTCAGAGCAAGTTCATCTCTGTGCTAAGAATCCGTCGGTGATGAAGACAGCCTTGCCGATCGGGCTCGCGCTCCTAGCGACCGCCATCGCTCCAGGAATCGGTCGTGCGGGCGCGCCGGAGGGTGTCGCCGAGAGCGGCAGCGCGGCGACGGCCTGGCCGTCGCTCGACGAGTTCGAGCGCCGGGGCTTCAAGATCGGCGAGGTTCGCCTCGACATCGGCAAGATCTTCGACGAGTCGAAACCGGGCGAGCAGTTCGTCCTCTTCCGGCTCGCCAACCGGCTGCACCGTACGACCCGCCCGCAAGTGATCGAGGATTTGCTGCTCTTCCGTTCCGGCGACGCCTTTTCGGCCGCCAAAGTCGAGGAGTCTGAGCGGCTACTCCGGAGCCAACGCTGGTTCTACGACGCGCAGATCCGCCCCATCGCGATCGAGGGCGATCGCGTCGACCTCGAGGTCGAAACGCGCGACGTCTGGTCGCTCAGCGCCGGGCTCAACTTCAAGCACAGCGGCGGCGTCA
>CAZPYU010000235.1:0-11396 GCA_964590905.1 uncultured Thermoanaerobaculia bacterium | reverse complement strand
ACCGGCGTCGTTGCGCGCCACCAGCCGGATGTCGTCCGGCCGGTCGCCTGGCAGGCGCGGAACACCGGCGAAGTGACCGTAGATGGCGATGTTGGCGAGCCGCGGTTCGTCCTGGCGCAGGCCGTACCGCCGACCCAGGAGCCCGTCGCGTCCGCTGGCGTCGACCAGAGCGGCGACGCGCATGCTCCGGTGCTCCTCGCGATCGTCGACGAAGGCGACAGTGACACCATCGCCGTCGAACTCGGCGCCGGTCACACGATGCGCTTCGCGTACCGAGGCACCGGTCGCCCGCGCGCGCTCGAGAAGGAGAGCGTCGAGCTTCTGGCGCGGGACCTGCCAGGTCTGCGCCCGACGGACCTCGCGCGAGGCGCCGAAGTCCACCGACCTGCCGCTGCGTCCGTCGTGGGTCGAGAGCGAGGCCCCCCACTTCTTCGGAAAGCCCGCATTCTCGATCTCGGACTCGATACCCAGCGCCGCGAAAAAATCGTTGGCGGTGGAGAGTAGCGACTCGCCGATGTGGAAGCGGGGGAAGCGAGCGCGCTCGAAGAGCACGACCCGGCGGCCGCGCATCGCGAGCGTCGTGGCGGTGGCAGAACCGGCCGGACCGCCGCCGGCGATGGCGACATCGAAATCGTAGGCGGAAAGGGAGCTCAACGCGGCGTCCGCGTCGTGGCCAGCCTGGATCGGCGCCCAGGCGTTCGCGGAGCGGAAAGTATACTTCTTGTAGCTTGAGATACCGTCCCGATTCGATCATGGCCTGCTTCGACGCGGTCGTCGGCGGTCGCGGCGAGGCGGCGCTCGTCGCGTCGTCGAAGCGCGCCTGGAGCGCCGTGGACCTGGATCGAGCGGCGCAGGCGTTGGCGCAACGGCTCGACGACTTCGGTGTCGACGAAGGCGACGCCGTGGCGCTCTCGGCGCCGGCAGGCCCGGCGTTTCTGGCCGGCTACGTCGCGCTGCGCCGGCTCGGCGCCGTCCCGATTCTGTGCGACTCGGCGCGGCCAACGTCGGACCGGCTGACCGCGATCGACAGGCTGGGCGCGACGCTTTTCGTCGCCGCGGTCGACGGCTGGCCGAGCGACGCTTCCGAATGGGAGCTCGATCGCCGCGCGCCGGCAGGTAGTCGCCCGTGCGATCCGGCTTGGGGGGCGATCAAGCTCTCCTCGGGCTCGACCGGCGAGCCGCGCGGCATCGCCGTGACTAGCGAAGCGCTCTTGGCCGACGACGCGCAGCTCGCCGAATCGATGTCGCTCGCGGCCTCCGATCGCCTGCTCGCCGCGGTGCCGTTCGCTCACTCCTACGGCTTCTCGAGCCTGGCGCTGCCGGCGCTGGTGCGCGGCTCGCTCGTCGTCGTGCCCGAGAGCCGAACGCTCCTGGCTCCGCTGGCGACCGCGCGAGCGCTGGGCGCCACCTTCTTCCCCTCGATCCCGGCCTTCCTCTCCGCTTGGGTGCGGCTGACGAGCGCGCCCGCTTGGCCGGAGACGCTGAGGCGCGTGGTCTCGGCCGGTGCGCCGCTCGCAGTGGAGACAGCCGAGCTCTTTCGCGCTCGCACCGGCCGGCCCATTCACGCGTTCTACGGAGCGAGCGAGTGCGGCGGCATCGCTTACGACCGCGACGGCGGCGCGGCCGAACGCGGGACTGTGGGCACCGCGATCGCGGGCGTCAGCCTCGAAGTCGACGCCGACTCGGGGCGCCTGCGGGTGCGCTCCGCCGCCGTGGCGGCGACCTACCTGCCCGACGCCGCACCGGAGTTGTCCGCCGGCAGCTTCCTGACCGGCGATCTGGCGCGCTGCGAAGGCCCCGAGATCCGCCTCCTCGGGCGCGCCGACGACGTTGTCATCGTGCGAGGAAGGAACGTTCATCCGGGCGAGATCGAGAGCGTACTGCGCGAAATGCCGGGCGTCGAAGACGCCTGCGTGCTCGGGGTCGATGGCGCCGACGGGCCGCGTTCGGTCCTGCGTGCGGTGGTCGCGGCGCCGGCCGGCGGGGTCGACGCCGCTCGTGTGGCCTCCTTCTGTCGCGCCCGTCTTGCAGAGCACAAAGTTCCGCGAGCCGTCGTGGTGGTCGCCTCGCTGCCGCGCACTGAGCGCGGCAAGCTGGATCGTGGCGCGCTCGTCGCGCTGAGGGACGCATGATCTCGACTCCGCTCTCGCCGGCCGGCGCGGAGCGCGGCGACCCGCTCCCCGCTGGCGCGCGGTACGACGTCGTCGTCCTGGGCGGCGCGATCGCCGGCGCGGCCACCGCTCTCCTCCTCCGGCGCGAGAATCCGTCGCTGTCGGTTCTGGTCGTCGAGAAGAGCCGGCGCTTCGACTCCAAGGTCGGCGAGGCGACGACCGAGATGTCGGCTATGTTCCTGACCCGTCGGCTCGGCCTCTGGGAGCACCTCGAGGTCGAGCAGCTCCCGAAGGAGGGGCTGCGCTACTGGTTCTCCAACGAGTCGGTCGGCAGCCACGAAGAGGCGAGCGAGACCGGCGGCTTCGTGCGCGCACTCGTCCCTTCGTTCCAGCTTCGCCGCGACGTGCTCGATCAGCACGTGCTCGATCTTGCCGTCGCCGCAGGCGCCCAGCTGCTACGGCCGGCGCGGGCGAACGGCCTCCGCGTCGGGGAGCTCGACAATGTAGTCGAGATCGAGGGGGACGATCGCGTCTCGACGATCGGCTGCCGGTGGCTGATCGACGCCACCGGCCGCGCCTGCCTCCTCGGTCGCCACCTCGGCCTCATCGAGAAGAATGAGCGTCACCCGGTGGCGGCGTCGTGGTGCCGCTGGACCGGCGTGCGCCACATCGACGATCTAGCAGCCCTCGGCAAGGGCGGGCTTGCCGAGCGCAACGTCGGGTCGCGACGGCTGGCCACCAACCACTACGCGGGTCGCGGCTACTGGGTCTGGTTCATCCCGCTCGGCAACGGAGAGACCTCGATCGGCATTGTTTGGGACAAGCGCTATCTCGACCTCCACGTCAAGAGCGATGGCAAAGCTGCCTACCGCGAGTTCCTGGCCAAACTGAGACCCGCCAACGAGCTCCTCGACGGCGCCGAGATGCGCGATGGCGACTTCCGCTGCTACTCGACTCTCGCTTACGCGACCCGACAGTACGCCGGTCCTGGCTGGGCGCTGGTCGGCGACGCCGCGGCCTTTCTCGATCCGTACTACTCGCCCGGTCTCGATCACGTCGGCTTCTCCGTCGAGGCGACGACGCGGCTGGTGCTCGACGAAACCGCCGGCAAGCTCGCGCCGACGCGGATCGCCGAGCACAACGAGACCTTTCTGCGCTCGTACTGGCGCTTCTTCGAGAGTGTCTTCGAGGGCAAGTACAAGTACATGGGCGAGGCCGACCTGCTCTCGGCGGCGATGCTCATGGACACCGCGCAGTACTACATCTTCGTCGTTATCCCGGCCTATCGGATCCACAAGCGATTTCACTGGATGCCGGTCCTCGGCCCCAAGGAGGCGTTCTTCGCCTACCACCTGATGCGTCTGTATCACCGCCGCTTCCAGAGGCTCGCCTACCTGCGCCACGAGATGGGCGAAGCGGAGCGGCGCAACCACGGCCGCCGCATCAAGGCGTTCTTCGACCTCGGCTTCGCGCCCTGGCGCATGGCGCTGCGCGGTGGCCGGCTCTGGTTCGAAGCCGAGCTCGACGGGCTGCGTCTGGGCGCCATGAGGTGGCTCGGCTGGGGGCGCAAGCCGGCGCCCCCGCCACGCGATCCGGCGCTGGGCGTGCCGGCCGTGCCGCGGCGCGAGCCCTGAGCGACGAGCCGGCAAGGAGCGGCAGGCGACCCGTCCATGTCCGGAGAGCGAACTCCGAGCAGTCCCGATGCGCGCGTCGGCGCGCTACTCGATCGTCGCTACCGACTGTTGCGCCGGCTCGGCAGCGGGGGGGCCGGCGCGGTCTATCTGGCTCGCCACGAGGAGATGGATCGACTGGTGGCGATCAAGCTACTGCACTCGGATCTCTTCCCGAGCCCGGCCGCCTTCGCTCGCTTCCGTCGCGAGGCGCGTGCTGCAGGCTCGCTGCGCCATCCCAACGTGGTGGTGATTCACGACTTCGGCAAGAGCGAAGAGGGGGAGCCGTATCTGGTCATGGAGTACTGCGACGGCGGCAGTCTCGCCGACCGACTGGTAGCCTCCGGTCCGCCGCCGATCACCGAGGCGCTGCGCGTGCTCGCCGGCGCCGCCTCGGCGGTCGACGCCGCGCACGCCGCCGGAATCGTCCACCGCGATCTGAAGCCTGCCAACCTCCTCTTCGTCGGCGGCGAGGTCAAGGTCGCCGACTTCGGGTTGGCGAAGATCTTTCGTGAAGAGGACGCCGCCCTCACCGGCGCCAACGCGATCGGCTCGCCGCTCTACATGTGTCCCGAGCAGTGTCAGGGGCTGCCGACCACTGCCGCCGGAGACATCTACAGCTTCGCGGTCATCGCGCACGAGGTCTTCGCCGGCGAGCCGCCGTTCACGGGCGACACGATTCAGGCTCTCCTCGTTGCCCACTTGACGCAGCCGCCGCCGGCCGTCGGCCGCTGGATCGCCGGCTTCCCCGAGCGCGCCGAGGAGGCGTTCCGCGTCGCTCTGGCCAAGCAGCCAGCGACGCGATTCGACACCGCCGGCGCTTTCGTCGCCGCGCTTGCGGCCGCGCTGTCGGGGTTGGAGGAGTTGGAGGCGCTGCCGAGAATTCAGCGGACGCGAGTGGGCGCTCCTGTGGCGGGCTCGCACGCGCGCAGCACGCTGGCTCTCGCTCCGATCGGTCGTCGCGCCGAGTTCGACCGGCTGGAGGAGCTGGCCAAGGCCGCGGCAGCTGGAGGCGGCAGGTTGGTGACCGTCGCGGGCGAGCCGGGCGCCGGCAAGTCGACGCTCGCCGCTGCATTCCTTTCGCGCGTTCGCGCCCATCATCCGCGTGCTCTCGCCGCGCTCGGGCGGGCAGCCGAGCACTTCGCGTCGGCCGAGCCGTATTCGCCCTTTCTGGACGCCCTCGGGCAGTTGGTCCGCGATCCGGCGTCGAGAGACCGGGTGGTCGCGCCGCTCGCCGCGATCGCTCCGTCGTGGGCGGCGCACCTGCCGGAGCTAGCCGCGGCCGGCTCGGCGCGCGACGAGCTCTTGGAGGGTCGGCGGAGTCGCGATCGGATGCCGCGCGAGTTCGGAGCGCTGGTCGACGAGCTGGTCTCCCGGCAGCTCTTGGTGCTGGTGCTCGAGGATCTGCATTGGGCCGACACGGCGTCGATCGATCTCCTGGCGCGGTTGGTGCCGCGGATCGGCGAGCAAGCGTTCCTGATCGCCGCCACCTATCGACCCGCGGAGATCGAGCTCGATCGCCACCCGCTGCGCGGGCTGCTGGCAACACTCGCGCAGGGGAACCTGCCGTGGACGGAGCTCGTTCCGGCGCCGTTCGGCGCCGAGGAGGTGGCCGGATTCCTGCGTCGCGAGCTCGGCACCGCGCCGCCGGCCGAGCTCGTCGAGTTCGCGCTGCGCAGAAGCGAGGGGAACCCGCTCTTCCTCGCGGGCGTTCTCAGCCATCTGCTGCAGACCGGAGCTGTCGAACGGAGCGCAAGCGGGATCGTTCTCCGCCGCTCGCTCTCCTCGATCGACCACACCCTGCCCGAGGGGATCGCCGCAGTGCTGCGTCAGAAAGCGGAGCGGCTCGAAGCGGACGAGCGACGCGTGCTCGAGGCGGCGAGTGTGGAAGGCGAGGAGTTCAGCGCCGTGCTGGTGTCGCGCCTGCTCGACGAAGACGAAGCGACGGTCGAGGAGCGCCTGCGCGATTTGGCGGCAAGGCATCGACTGGTCGAGCCCGAGGGTGAGGTCGAGTTTCCCGACGGCACGGCCTCGTTCCGGTTTCGCTTCGCGCACTCGCTCTATCGGCACGCGTTCTACGACGCCCTGGCGCCGAAACGACGCGAAGCGCTTCACCGTCGCGCCGGCGAGGAGATGGAGCGCCTCTTCGCGCCGCGGCCGCAGTCGGCGCTGGTGGCGCTGGCGATCCACTTCGAGCGCGGACGCGAATTCCGTGCCGCGATCGCCAAGAACCTCGCCGCCGCGGAGCTAGCGGCCTGGCGGAATCCGAAAGACGCGCGTCCGCATCTCGCCAAGGCGCTCGAGCTGGCGCGGAAGCTGCCCGAGAGCGAGGCGCTAACCGAGCGCGCGCATCTGCTGGTCCGGCTCGGCCGCCACGACGCCGAAACGGCAGAGTTCGTCGGCGACCCGACGCTCTACGATCGCGCCGAAGAGGCGATCTCGGAGGCGCTGCTGCTCGAGCCGGGGTCGCTCGAGGCGCGCGCCACGCTCGGCATCGTGCACCTCGAACGCGGGCAGAACGAGCGCGCTTTCGTCGATTTCGCGCGCGTCCTCGAGCGCGCCGACTCGCACGCCGGCGCCTGGGACGGCTTCTCTTACCTGTTCAAGAACACCGGCTTCTGGGACGCGGCGCTCAAAGCCCAGCAGCGCGCTGCAGCAGCTGACGAAAAGTTCTCCCACTCGATCCGCCGGCTCTCGGTCTTGATCTATTTCGATCGCTTCTCCGAAGCCGAGGGGGAGGCAGCGGCGCTGGTGGCACGGCGTCCGTATTTCGCCCACTACAACTACTGGCGCGGCATCGCCGCCTACTACGCCGGCAAGCGCGCCGACGCCCGCCACTGGATCGAGCAGGCGTTCGCGCTCGACAGCGACGACCCGATCGCGCAAGGAGTCTTCGCCTTCGCGCTGGCGGCGGACGGAGAAGACGACCGGGCGCGGGCGCTCCTCGCCGCGGCCGAGCCGGGGGCCGCTGCCGATGGCACCTTCACCTACTGGATCGCCAAGGTGCACGCCCTCCTAGGCGACGGTGCAGAGGCCGTGGAGTGGCTGAAGCGCGCCGCCGCCCGTGGCTACTGGGACGCACCCTGGATGCGCAAGGATCCGGTCTTGCAGTCGCTCCAGGAGATCGACGAATTCCGCGCCGTAGTCGGTGAGATCGAC
This sequence comes from uncultured Thermoanaerobaculia bacterium, assembly GCA_964590905.1. Lineage (GTDB taxonomy): Bacteria > Acidobacteriota > Thermoanaerobaculia > Multivoradales > JAGPDF01 > JACTMI01. Next base: position 4,456 of record CAZPYU010000235.1, on the reverse strand, counting down.
GAGCGGCGCGCCAAGTTCGAGCACTTCGTCGCGAACGAAGCGCCACCCGCGCTACGCTCCGCGCTAGGGCTGTGAGCTGAAGTCCCCTCGACCGCTCTCGATGCGCAGCCCATCGTCGTCGTATTCGTAGACTCCCTTGCCGACCTTCTTGCCGTAGCGGCCGGCTTGGACGTACTGGCGCATCAGGTTCGAGGGGCGGAAGGTCTCGCCGAGGGTGGCGTGCAGGTGCTCGAGGATGGCCAGCCGGACGTCCAGGCCGACCAGGTCGGCCATCTCGAACGGCCCCAGCGGGTGGTTGAGCCCGAGCTTGATCGCTTTGTCGATCTCGGAAGCGCTGGCAACGCCCTGCTCGAGCATGCGGAACGCCTCGTTGCCGATCAGGGCGTTGATGCGCGAGGTGGCGAAGCCGGGGAAGTCGCGCACCACGACGCACTCCTTGCCCATCCGCTCGCCAACCTCCCGTAAAGCCGCCAGGGTCGCGTCGGAGGTTTCGAGGCCGCGCACCAGCTCGAGAAGTTTCATCAGGTGCACCGGGTTGAAGAAGTGCATGCCGGCGAAGCGCTGGGGGCGACCCGAGGCGGCGGCGATCTCGGTCACCGAGAGCGACGAGGTGTTCGAAGCGAAGAGCGCCTCCGGTGGCGCGAACCTCGCCACTTGGCCGAAGAGCTCGACCTTGAGGTCCATCGACTCGGGCGCCGCTTCGATCACCAGCTCCGCCTCTTCTACAGCCGCCGCCAACTCGGTGTCGAGCGCCAGGCGCGACTTGGCCCCCTCGGCCTCGGCCGGGGCGATCTTGCCGAGCGCAACCCCCTTGTCGAGCGTCTTGTGGATCGACTCTTCGGCGCGGGTGAGCGCCTGGGCGTCGACGTCGAAGAGCTCGGTTTCGAAGCCGGCAAGCGCCGCGACGTGTGCGATACCGCGCCCCATGGTGCCGGCGCCGAGGACGGCGATGCGCTGGATCTCCATGCTCTCTCCCTTCCCCAATAAGACTGGGGACACAGTCAGTGCGGACGTGCGACCCTCTCTGCGGCGTCGCCCACGGTCAAGACGATCTTGCCGAAGAGGTCGCGCGCCGCCAGTCGCTCCTGGGCCGCGGCGAGCTCGGCGAGTGGATAGGTGGCGGCCACGACCGGAACGAGCTCGCCGGTCTCGAAGCGGGGCAAGAGCTGCGCCAGCTCGGCGAGCGAGCCCATGGTCGAGCCCAAGATCGACAGACTCTTGAAGAAAACGGCGCGCAGCGGGATCTCGGCCGTCGGCTGCCCGGTGGCGCCGCAGAGGACGATCCGTCCGCCACGGGCGAGGCAGCGGAAGCTGCGCTCGAGGGTCTCGCCGCCGAGATGGTCGAAGACGACGTCGACCCCCTTGCCGCCGGTCGCCTCGCGTACGCCGGCGGCGAAGTCGACCTTGGTGACGTCGAAGCCGTGCGTAGCTCCCAGCTCGCGGGCGCGCTCGAGCTTGGTGGCGGCGGTCGAGGTGACGGCGATCGTGCGCGCTCCCAGCAGCCTGGCGATCTGGATGCCGGCGGTGGTGACCCCCGAGCCGGCAGCGTGGAGGAGCACGTCCTCGCCGGTCGCGAGTGCGGCACGCGCGCTCAGCATGTGCCAGGCGGTCAGGAAGACGAGCGGAATCGCCGCCGCTTCGACGTAGGTAAGGCCGCGTGGGATCGGAAAGAGGTTGCGTCGCGGCACCACTACGAGCTCGGCGCAGCCGCCGTCGAGATGCTCGCCGAGGAGTCCGTAGCTCCCACAGAGCCACTCCTGATTCGACTGGCAGCGCCTGCATTCACCGCACGAGACTCCCGAAGCGACGACGACCGGCGCACCGAGCTCGAGATCGTCGACGCCGGCGCCGATCGCAGCCACGTTGCCGGCGACTTCGCTGCCGGGCACCAAGGGCAGCGGAAAGCGATGACCTGGGACGCCGTTGCGCAGCCAGAGATCGAGGTGGTTGAGAGCACAGGCCTCGACGCGAACGACAACCTGTCCAGCGCCGGCGACCGGCGTCGGCAGCTCTCGCCAGGCGAGAACCTCGGGCCCGCCGTGCCGCTCGACGACGAATCCGTGCACCGCGCGAGTCTACCCTCGCGGTAGAATAGACAGATGCGTCGAACGCTCGCTTTCACCGTTCTGTTGACGATCGGAGTCACTGCTCTCGAGGCCGGTCCGCAACCGCTGCCGCCGCCCGGAGCGGCAGTGCCGCAGCGCGATCTCCTCACCGCAATGGAGGAGCCGGCCTTCGCGAATCTGCTCCGCCTGCCGGGCAGCACGGTCGAAGTGCGCTATGCGCCCGACGCGCTCGACCGGGCTTCGCGAGTGCAAGCGAGACTCGAGGCGTTGCACGCGCTCTTCTCGCGGCTGTCGCAGCGCGATCTGGTCTGGAAAGGGGTGGTGGTCGACCAGTACGAATGGAAGCGGCGGGCGCTCTACGGCATCTGGGGGGTGCCGGTCCGACTGGGGAGCGGAACCTTCGTGGTGCCGGCGCGTGGCGACGAGGCGAGCATCGCGACCACTCGCTGGCTGCTGCAAGGGGCGCCGCCCGATCCGGGAGGCGAACCGCTGCAGGGGAGCCGCGAAGAGGCGGGCAGCCTGGTCGTCTCCGATCTCCTGCTCCAGCTCGATATCGTGCGCGCCTTCGCCGAGAACGCACCGCTGTCGGGCGAAGAGCCGTGGATCACCGGCGTTCTGCTCCAGCTCGCTGCGCGCTACGCATGGGAAAAAGCCGAGCCGGGCCGGATGCTCGAGATCCTCTCGCTCTTCGACCGTTTCGCCGCTGCGCACGGCGGTCCGCGGCGCTATCGCCTCACCGACTATCGCGGCGGTCTGCCGCTGCAGCACGATCTCTGGTACCAGGCTCAGTTCGTGCGCGGCGCCGACGCGATCTGGGTCGAGGAGGGGGAGCGCGGCACGGCGAACTTTCTCGGCAGCGCGGCGCGGCGGGGGAAGCCGCTGACGCGCAAGAGTCTCGAACGAAAATACGACCGGCTGCGCGACTGGGAGCTGGCCGCGTTCGCCCCCTGACGCCGCCTCAGAACGGCTTCAGCACCATCAAGAGAACGAAGATCAGGACCGCCAGGGCGTTCAGGTCGGCAAGCCAGCGGGCCCCTTTTGCCGAGACGAGACGCTTGAACTCGATCGACGCGGCGCCGGTGACGAGCGAAGTCTCGGCCGCCACTAACGTGCGCTTCAGCCGCGGGAAGTTGTAGAACAGATTGAGGGCCAGCAGCAGCAGCCAGAGCGTCACCGAGACGTGCACCCAGCCGGGACGAAAGCCGTAGCCGAGCGGCCCGAGCAGCGCGAGGCCGGTCAGCCCCGAGACGACGGAGCCCGGCAGCCCGAAGACGGAAACCAGCCGCCAGCCGATCCGCAGGCAGGTCACCTTGCTTGCCAACTCGGGCGAGCGCCGCGCCGCGGCTCGCACCACGGCGCCGCCGAAGGCGCTCACCGACAGCCAGAGCGCCGAAATCACGTGCAGCGCGAGCAACCACTGAACCCAGGACGACATACGCACCTCCTCCTCTGCGGCGTCGATTCTAGCCCTCCTCCGGAGTAGGATCGGCGTCGACTCGAACGCGACAGGAGGGGCGCGATGGCGGCGTCAGAGCTTCCGGTCTTCACCTTTCTCGGGCACGCTACGGTGCGCTGCGATCTGCCAAGCGGCGAAGTGGTGGTCATCGATCCGTTCCTCACCGAGAATCCGACCTGTCCCCCCTCGGCGCGCCAGTTCGAGCGGCTCGATCTGATCCTGGTGACCCACGCGCACGGCGACCACTCGGGAGACGTCCTCTCCCTCGCGGCGCGCTTCGATCCGCTGGTCGTCGCCACCTACGATCTCTGCCAGTGGTTCGCGGCGCACGGCGTGCGGCGCACCTCGGGGATGAACCTGGGCGGCACGCAGCGCGCCTGCGGGCTCGAGATCACCCAGGTGCGCGCCGACCACACCAGCAGCCTGACCGAGGACGACGGCACGATCGTTTACGGCGGGGTCGCCAGCGGTTTCGTGGTTCGGCTCGCCGGCGGCTTCACCTTCTACCACGCCGGCGACACGGCGCTCTTCTCGGACATGGCGCTGATGGCCGAGCTCTGGCATCCGCAGCTGGCCTTCTTGCCGATCGGCGATCACTTCACGATGGGCCCGATGCAGGCGGCGCGGGCTTGCCGCTTCTTGAACGTCCCACGCGTCGTGCCGATCCACTGGGGGACCTTCGGGCTGCTGACCGGCACGCCCGCCGACTTCGCACGCGAGCTCGCTGCGCTCGGCCAGGCGACCGAAGTGGTGACGCTCCAACCCGGCGAGAGCTGGCGCCCGCCCGACTGAGGAGTGGCGCTCGCGGTCGGGCTGTGCAGAGCAGCCGCTCGAGCCTCTCTCCGTGGTGTCGGTGGGCCTCAGGTCCGCTCTCGAGGCGGGTCGGCGATCGGGTCGAGCCGCTGAACCGCTTCGAGCAGGAGACCTCCCGCTG
>CAZPYU010000234.1:0-4449 GCA_964590905.1 uncultured Thermoanaerobaculia bacterium | reverse complement strand
CGAAAACCACCCCTCGTGGCGCCACATGTACTTGATGATGATGGCCGCGCAGATCGGCTTCGCGGTGGCGTACCTGATTCCGCGCTAGTTCACGAGGGATTGCCGCAACCGAAGTTACGCCTTACAATATTCCTGAAAACGTAAGGAGCAGGACCATGGCGGTTTCGACCATCACGAGCAAGAACCAGACGACGGTTCCGAAGGAGATCCGCGAGAAGTTGCGGCTCGTGCCGGGCGACGTGCTGTACTGGAAAATCCAGGGCCGCGAACTACGGGTCTCGACGGATCCGCCCGCATTCTTCGCCCGCAAGGGCTCGATCAAGGTCGGCCGGGGGTCGGTGGTCGCGGACATTCGCAGAGCTCGACTCTTGCGCGGTAGCGACGAGTGAGGCGAGTGCTCGTTGACAGCAACGTTCTCGTCTCCTATCTCACCGACCGCGACCCGCAGCAGACCCGCTTGGCGGAGAAGCTCATCGAGGCCTCCGCCGCGGATGACCTCTGGCTACTCCTGCACCAGCAGGCCCTGACTGAGACTGTTTTCGTCCTTCAGCGACTCTACTCACGCACGAGCGAAGAGATCTCGGCAACGCTTGTCGAGCTGCTGGGGCTACCGATCGCCGAGCCGGTCCATCTCGTGTCGTGGCCCCTGGTATTCGAGTGGTGGCCCGCCACCGTTCCAGACTTCTCGGACGCATGTCTGGCTGCCGCGGCGAAGACGCTCCGGTGCGAATCCGTCGCCACCTTCGACCGCGCTTTCGCCCGCAAGCTCCGCACTCTCGGGCTGCGGACGTACTGGTGAGGCAGAACCTGCGAACCGCCCTCGACCTAGCGTCCGAGCTCGGCCACGAGCGGGTGCAGCTGATCCACGATCCCGAGAGTGGTCTGCGCTCGGTGGTGGCGATCCACTCCTCGGTCTTGGGGCCGGCGGTCGGAGGGACGCGGATGCGGGCTTATCCGAGCTTCGACGACGCGGTCGTCGACGCCGTCCGGCTCTCGCGCGCCATGACCTACAAGGCGGCCTACGCCGACCTGCCGATGGGCGGCGCCAAAGCTGTGATCGACGCCAACCCGACCCGGAGTGACAAGCGAGCGCTGCTCGCGGCGCACGCGCTCGCGGTGGTCGAGCTCGAGGGGCGTTTCGTTACCGGCGGCGACATGGGGGTCGACCTCGACGACGTGCGCTTCATGGCGAGCATCTCGAGAGCGTTCGAGCACGCCCCCGCGGGCGCCGGGCCCGACGCCGCGGAGCTGACCGCGATCGGGGTCGTGGCGGCGGTGCGCGCCACCGCGAACCGTCTTGGGCGCGAGCTGGGCGGCCTGACGATCGCGATCCAGGGCGTCGGCGAGGTCGGAGCGCGGGTGGCTCGGCGCTTGGCCGCGGCCGGTGCTCGGCTCACGCTCGCCGATGCGGTGACGGCGCGGGCTCGAGCCGTCGCGGCCGAGACCGGCGCGGAGCTGGTGACGCCCGAGGAGATCCTCGGCGTGGTCTGCGACCTGCTGTCGCCGAATGCGGTCGGCGGGATCCTCGACGATCGGTCGCGCGACGAGCTCCGCTGTCAGGCGATCTGCGGCGCGGCCAACGATCAGCTGACCTCGGCGGAAGTCGGCGACGAGCTGGATCGCCTCGGCATCCTCTACGCTCCCGACTTCGTCGCATCAGCCGGCGGGATCCTTTCGCTCCTCTTCGAGCGCGGCGAGCTCGACGCGGAAGGCGTAGTGCGGCGTGTGGAGCGAATCGGCGGCGATCTCGCCGAGCTCTTCGCCACCGCGGACGCCGACGGCGTGCCTCCGTTCCGGCTCGCCGAGCGACGCGTCGAGGAGAAACTCGCAGCGCACCGGCGGCTCGCCGGCTGAGCGCGCTCGGGCGAGAATCGATCCCGTGGCTGACGGCATCCGCCGCGCCCTGGTGCGCGCCGAGCCTGGAAGCGAGCGCTTCCTCGCCTTCGACGATCCGCTCGAATCGCTGGTAGCGCGAACGCCCGCCGAGGTTCCCGTCCTCCTCGGGCGCGTCGAGGAGGGCTGCGCGCACGGCCTCTGGGCGGTCGGCTTCGTCGGCTACGAGGCGGCGCCCGCCTTCGATCCCGCGCTCGTCGCGCACTCGCCGACCCGCGGCCCGGCGCCTCTCGCCGCCTTCTCGCTCTTCGCCGAGGCACGACCCACAGAAAGCCTCTCCAGAGCAGGGGAGGCTTCGATCGAGGGGCGTGCGCCGGCCATCGCCGAGGCAGAGCATGCTGCTGGGGTCGCCAGAGTTCGGGATGCCATCGCCCGCGGCACCACCTACCAGGTGAATCTGACCTTTCCCTTCTCTGGAGGATTTTCGGGGGGCGCGGAGGAGCTCTTCGCGGCGCTCCTTGCTCCCGGCGAGGCGCCCTACGCGATGCTGCTCGCGGGTGAGCGCTGGGCCGTTCTCTCGCTCTCGCCGGAGCTCTTCTTCGAGCGCTCCGCGGAGCGAGTCGTCATGCGCCCGATGAAGGGGACGCGACTTCGCGGCCGCTTTGCCGCCGAGGACGCTGCGCTGGCGACCGAGCTCGCAACGTCGGAGAAGGATCGCGCCGAGAATCTGATGATCGTCGACATGGTGCGAAACGATCTCGGCCGTGTCGCCCGGCCCGGCACTGTCGAAGTCGAGCGCCGCTTCGAGCTCGAGCGCTATCCGACAGTCTGGCAGCTGACCTCGACGGTCGCGGCCGAAAGCGACGCCTCACTGACCGAGCTGTTCGCCGCGCTCTTCCCGTGCGCATCGGTCACCGGCGCGCCGAAGCCGGCGACGATGCGCGCCATCCGCGAGCTCGAGCTCGAACCACGCGGCGTCTACTGCGGGGCGATCGGGTGGCTGGCGCCCTCCGGGCTCGCGCGCTTCGCGGTCGCCATCCGCACCCTCGAGCTCGATCTCGCCGCCGGCCGCTTTCGCTACGGCGTGGGGAGCGGCGTCACCTGGGATTCGGCGGCGGGCGAAGAGTGGCGGGAGTGTCTGGCCAAGGCGCGAGTTCTCGACGGCGCGCCGCCGGAGTTCGAGCTCATGGAGACGATGCGCTGGCGCCCCGGTCGAGGTATCGAGCTCCTCGATCTTCATCTCGAACGGCTGGCGGCCTCGTCCGAATTCTTCGCGTTCGAGAGACGAAAGGCTTCCATAGAGAGGGAGTTGCGCGCGGAGCTGCTGAGAGTCTGTTCGACGCTGCCGCAGCAGTCGCATCGCATCCGGCTCCTACTCGCACGATCGGGGGAGTCTTGCGTCGAGACGGAGCCCTTCGACGAACCGACGCGGACCTGGAACGTCGCCATCGCCGGGCAGCCGATCTCTTCTCTGGACGTCTTTGCCTTTCACAAGACGACTCATCGGGCGATCTACGACGCGGCACGGGCGAACGCTCCCAGCGGCGTCGACGAGCTGCTGCTCGTCAACGAGCACGGCGAGCTGACCGAGGGGACGCGCACCAACCTGTTCGTGCAGTTTGACGGCGGTTGGGTGACGCCGCCGCGCCAGGCGGGGCTTCTCGCCGGCGTCTTTCGTGAGTCGCTCTTGCGCAGCGGCCAGGTGGTCGAGGCGATGCTCTACCCGCGCGATCTCGCCCGCGCCCATCGCGTCCGCCTGGGCAACGCTCTGCGCGGCTGGATCCCGGTCGCGACCCCGCTTCCTGGAGCCTGAGGGCGCGGGTCGGCGGCGCGGGTAGACTCGGCGCTCCCGGAGGTCCTCATGCCCGTCCGCAAGCTCGATGTTCCCGGCCCCAAGGCGCAGGCGATTCTGGCGCGCGACGCCGCGCACATCTCCCCCTCCTACCCGCGCGACCAGCCGTTCGTCATCGAGCGCGGCAAGGGGACCGAGGTCTGGGACGTCGACGGCAACCGCTACCTCGACTTCGCCGCCGGCATCGCCGTCTGCTCGACCGGCCACGGACACCCGGAGGTCGTCCGCGCCATCCAGGCGCAGGCCGAGAAGTTTCTACACATCTCCTCCGACTACCATCACGAGAAGTGGGTCGAGTTGTCGGAGGCGCTCGATCGGATCGCGCCGTTCGAAGAAGACGCAGTGGTCTTCCTCGCCAACTCGGGCGCCGAGGCGGTGGAGGCGGCGATCAAGCTGGCGCGCTACCACACGAAACGGCCGCGCTTCGTCGGCTTCTACGGCGGCTTTCACGGCCGCACCCTGGGCGCGCTCGCCTTCACCTCGTCGAAGATCACCCAGCGCAAGGGGTTCTTCCCGATGATGCCGGGCGTAACCCACCTCCCGTTCCCCGATCCGTACCGACCGCGGTTTGCCTTCGACGCGACGACCAGCGACATCGGCCATGCCGTCCTCGACTATCTCGAGGAGGTCATCTTCGTCCACGACGCGCCACCCGAGGAGATCGCGGCGATCCTGGTCGAGCCGATCCAGGGCGAGGGCGGCTACATCGTTCCGCCGCCGTCGTTCTTCCCGCGCCTGCGCTCGATCTGCGATCGCTACGGCAT
>CAZPYU010000233.1:0-13271 GCA_964590905.1 uncultured Thermoanaerobaculia bacterium | reverse complement strand
GTCTGCGCCGGCTCGGGGATCGTGCCCAACTTCGCGCTCATCCAAGACGCGCTCCACCGCGACCTCCCGCACCATCACACCCTGGTCTACGGGAACAAGAGTTGGGAGGAGATCATCTTCCGCGATGCCCTCGCAGAGCTCGCCGTACTCCATCCCGATCGGGTGCGCATCGTCCACGCCTTGACGCGCGAGCGCGACGAGGCGCGCTTCGGCGGCGACGTCCGACGCGGGCGGGTGAGCGCCGAGCTGTTGCGCGAATTCGTCCCCGCCCCGGCGACGGCGCTGGTCTACGCTTGCGGACCGGCGATTGGCCCGTTCGAGCGCAAGGCGGCACGCGAAGGTGGTGTCGATCCGACGCCCCGTTTTCTCGAAACGACGTTGGCTGCCCTGGCCGAAATCGGTGTTCCCAAGGAGCGGATCTACTACGAGAGCTACGGCTGAACCCCCAGCCGTCTTGGGGCTCAGCGCCGCGCCAAGGCGCGCTCAGTCGGGAGTCTGCCGAAAGACGATCTTGACGCCGTCAGGATCGTGGGTCTCGAAGATCAGTGAGCCGTCGGCGTCGGCGCGTAGCCCCCCCGGGATGTTGCGGTCGCGAAAGAGGAGCTGTTCGTAGGCCTTTTCGGCCGACGGCACCATCAGGACGACGGTGAGCTTCTGCTGCGGGCCCCGGTAGTCGAAGCTCTCGTCGTAGCTACTGCTCTCGCCGCCGTGCGGGCGGCCGAGGATCTCGATCGCCCCGGCCCCCGCCTGGAAGAGGGCGCCGCGGCCGCCCACGTTGTCCCAGCTCTGGAGGCGCGGCATCTCGAGCGTCTCGCCGTAGAAGCGGCTGGTGCGTTCGAAATCGCGTGCCTTCAAGCTCACGCGGAACTGCCGGATCTCCATGACCTCCCCTTCCTCACCGCGACGCGCAAGAGCGAGCGGCAATCTTTCCACGAGTCACAGCGAGCCGTCGAGCCGCGGTGGTATCGTGGCGCGTCGTGACGCGGAAGTCTCTCGTGGGGCTACTGCTGGCCCTCCTCGTCGACCGCTCGCTCCCAGCTCAAGAGGCTCCCGAAGCCGGCGCCACCGCGGTCGTCGCCTCGGGGATCGGCCGCCTGGCGATCGACGGCGCCGAGAGCCCCCTGCCTTGGATCGAGACCGAGCGCGGCGTGCTGGTGGCTCTGGAACCACTGGTAGGGAGGCTGGGCGGCGAGCTCCGGGTCGGGCCGCTCGGCGCCAGCTACGAGCTGGTGCTGGGTGAGACCCTCTTCGTCCTCGCGCCCGACAGCGCGGCGTTGACGAAGGGCGACGAGATCGTGCCGCTCAGCCAGCCGCCGGCGGTCTACTTGACGCTCCTCCACGTGCCGGTCGATCTCGTCGAGAGCACCTGGGGGACGATCCTCGGCTTCGAGAGCTCGTGGAATCGCGCCGAGCGCCGGCTGACCGCCGTGCGACCGACGCTGCGCGAGCATCCGATCGAGCTCTCGGTTGTCCATCTGCAAGGGGTGACGACCGTCGTTTTCCGCTTCGCCGTCGCGCCGCGCTGCCGGATCGAGAAGAGCGAGCGGGGCTTCGAGCTCGTCGCGCTCGGCGATCGCTTCCTGCCGCCGCCGCCGCGGCGGATCGACGACCCCTTCCTGCGCGCGGTGGAGTTTGCTCCCGGCTCGATCGAGCTCGTGGTGGCGCCCGACGTCGAAGCCGAGCACTACCGGCTGCGGGCTCCCGATCGGATCGTCTTCGATCTCTTCCGAGCCCGCCGCAGCCCCGCGGTCGCAGCAGCGCCGCCAACAGCCGCGCCGCTGCCTGGCATTCGCACCGTGGTGATCGATCCCGGCCACGGCGGCGGCGAGAGCGGGGCGATCGGTGGTTCGGGAACGATGGAGAAGGAGCTCACGCTGCTCCTCTCTCGCGCGCTCGCCGAACGGCTCGCCGCCGAGCTCGGAGTGCGGGTGGCGCTGACCCGCACCGACGACGTCGACCTCGGGCTCGACGAGCGCTCGGCGTTCGCGAATCAGAATCGAGCCGATCTCTTCCTCTCGATCCATCTCAACTCGACGGCGCGGGGCGATGCGCGCGGCGCCGAGAGCTACTTCCTCTCGCTGCAAGCCTCCGACGAGCGCGCCGCCGATGCGGCGGCGCTCGAGAACGTGGTCGGCGAGCGCCCGGCGACTCCGGGCTCGGACGAGTTCGACTTGCAGCTCCTGCTCTGGGACCTCGCCCAGAGTCGACACCTGGCATCGAGCCAGCGGCTCGCGACCCTCATCCAAGAGGAGCTGAACCGCCAGCTCGAGCTGCCCGACCGCGGCGTCAAGCAGGCTCCATTCCGAGTGCTCATGGGCGCCGCGATGCCCGCGGTGTTGGTGGAGCTCGGCTTCCTCTCCTCACCTGCGGAGGAGCAGCGCCTTCGCGATCCGGCCTATCGCGCCGAGCTGGTGACCACGCTCGTACGCGCGGTGTCGCGCTTCAAGGCCGAGTACGAGAAGGCTCGCGAGGCGCCCGGAGCCGCGGCGCGATGACCCGGCGGCTGGCCGGGGTCTTGATCGCGACGGCGGCGATCGTCTTGGTCCTCGCGCTCGTCGACTTGGCGCGGTCGCGCGCGCCGCGCTCCACTCTGACGCCGCTCGTTCCCGACATCGAGTCCAAGCCAGTGGAAGCGGTCATCGCTCCGCCGACTCCATTTAACGTGACGCTCTGGCTGCCGGCGGCAGGGGGGAGGCTCGCTGCGCTCGATATCGAGATCGAGAGTGGAGCCGAGCCGAAAGCGCGGGTCGAGGCTCTGCTGCGTGCGCTCCTGTTGGCCACTCCGCCGACGCCGCTTGCTCCTCTCTTCTCGCAACCGGTGGAGCTCGCGGCGACGGTCGCCGCGCCCGACGGCACGCTCTACGTCGACCTGCGCTCTCCCGAAGGGGGCGAGCCGCCGCCCGCGGGCTCGACGCTCGAGCTCCAACGCGTCTACGCGATCGTGCACTCGATCTTGAGGAACGAGGTCGGGTTCGAGCGGGTCGTGTTGCTCTGGAACGGCACGCAGCGCCGCTCGCTCTCCGGGCACGTCGACACCACGCGGCCGCTCAGCCTGCGTCCGGAGCTCGAGACGCGGTGAGCGATCCGCGCCCGATCGGCGTCTTCGACTCCGGCGTCGGCGGCCTCACCGTCGCCGCCGCCCTGGCGCGCGCGCTCCCCGATGAAACGCTCGTCTATTTGGGCGACACTGCACGCTTGCCGTACGGAACGAAGTCGGTCGACACGGTGACGCGCTACACCGAACGCAACCTCGCCTTTCTCGAGCGACGCGGAGTCAAGGGCGTCGTCGTCGCCTGCAACACCGCTTCGGCGCTGGCGTTGCCGCGCCTAGCAGCAGGGCTGCCGATCTGGGGCGTGATCGAGCCCGGCGCTGCGGCTGCGGCGGCGCGCTCGGCCGGCCGCGTCGGGGTGATTGCGACCGAGGCGACGGTGCGCTCGGGAGCGTACCCGGCGGCGCTCCGCCTGCTGCGGAGCGATCTCGAGATCGTCTCTGCGGCCTGTCCGCTCCTAGTGCCGCTGGTCGAGGAGGGCTGGGTGGACGACCCGGTCACCGCGGCGGTCGCCGAGCGCTACCTCGCGCCGCTGGTCGCGGCAGAGATCGATACCCTGGTCTTGGGCTGCACCCACTATCCCCTCCTGGCGCCGCTCCTGGCACGCCTCCTGGGACCCGAGATCGCGCTGGTCGACTCGGCCGAGGCGGTGGCCGCGGAGGTCGCCTCGGCTCTACACCGGCGCGACGAGCTCGCCGACGGGCGAGCGAGCTCGAATCACCTCTACGTGACCGACGACTCGGAGCGCTTTGCGCGGCTCGCTGAGACTATTCTCGGCCGCGGAGCGCGGCTCGAGCTCGTAGATCTGGAAAGATCGTAGAAGGGGGGACGAACGATGACTGAAGCCGGAGCTCGCAGGGCCGACCGACGCGCCGCCAACGAGCTGCGCCCGTTCACGATCGAAATCGACGTGTCGAAGTACGCCGAGGGTTCGGCCCTGGTCGTAGCCGGCGACACGCGCGTCCACGTCACCGCCTCGGTCGAGAGTCGAGTGCCCGGATTTCTCGTCGGTTCGGGCAAGGGTTGGCTGACCGCCGAGTACGCCATGCTGCCGCGCGCCACCGCTTCGCGCTCGGCGCGCGAGGTGGTCCAGGGCCGCCTGTCGGGGCGCACCGCCGAAATCCAGCGCCTGATCGGTCGCAGCTTGCGCGTGGGGATCGATCTGACGGCGCTCGGCGAGCGCACGCTGACTCTCGACTGCGATGTTCTCCAGGCCGACGCCGGGACGCGCACCGCGGCAGTGACCGGCGGCTGGGTCGCCGCCACTTTGGCGCTCGCAAGGCTCTACTTGGCCGGCGAGCTCGGCTCCTGGCCGCTCGTCGCGCAGGTGGCGGCGGTTTCGGTCGGTCTTGTCGACGGCCAGGCGCTGCTCGATCTCGACTACTCCGAAGACCAGAAGGCGGACGTCGACTGCAACGTCGTTGCCACCGCCGACGGCCGGCTCGTCGAGCTGCAAGCTACCGGCGAGCGCCGCACCTTCACGCGCGCCGAGCTCGATCGCGTGCTCGATCTCGCCCAGCTCGGCATCGGAGAGCTCGCGCGTCGACAGAGCGCCGCGGTGGCGGAGCGGCTGGCAGCGGTCGAAGAGCTGCGCGCACGCGGTCGCCGGACGCCGATCGGGCCCAAGAGCGAGCGCACCGTCTGGGGACCGCCGAAAGGCGCCTAATCGGAGTCGAGGCGCACGGCTGCCGCCGCGCGGTCGCCGAACAGCAGGGTGCCGATGCGGACGAAAGTGGCACCCTCTTCGACGGCGAGCTCGAAATCGTCGCTCATCCCCATCGACAGCTCGGTCAGCCGACCGCGCCACTCGGGGCGCCGAGCGAGATCGTCCTTGAGCTCGCGTAGGCGGCGGAAGTAGCCGCGCGTCGTGGCCGGATCGGTGGACGGCGGCGGCAGCGTCATCAGCCCGGTGATCGCCAGATGCTCGAAGCGAGCGAACGGCGCCATCGCCGCCGCTAGGCCGTCGGGCGCGAAGCCGTGCTTCGAGCTCTCGCCGCCCAGGTTGACCTCGACCAGGCCGGCGATCGTCTTGCCCGCTCGGCGCGCGGCCTCATCGAGCGCGTGGGCGATCTTGACTCGATCGACGGCATGAAAGAGGGTGAAGATCCGGAGCGCGGCGCCCACCTTGTTCGACTGCAACGGTCCCAAGAGGTGCCACTCGAGCTCGGCGGGCAGTACGGGCGCCTTGGCTAGGCCCTCCTGAACGCGGTTCTCGCCGCAGATCGTGAGCCCGGCACGCTGGGCGGCGAGCAGCTTCTCGACCGGTTGCCCTTTCGCGGCGCCGACGATGGCGACCGTTCGCCCATCGCGACCGCTCCTCGCAGAGGCCGCGTCGACCTTGGCGCGGATCGCCGCGAGGTTGGCCGCGATGTCGGTCACGGCAACTGGTCGAGAGCGATCAGGAAGCGCCTGCAGCTGTCGCATTCGACGACCGCTCCGCGGCTGCGGATTTCGACCGCGAGTTGCGAGCGGAGCTGATAGTTGCAGGTCGAGCAGTGCCAGAGAATGGAGCCGCCGGCGCGCTCCACCCGCCGGACCGTGGTCAGGACGTCTCCCTTGTAGCGCACGCTGACGCGCCCGTACTGCGCGACCATCGCGCGTGGGAGCTCTCTCTTGCTCGCCTCGACTTCGGCCGACAGGTCGCGCACGCGTGCCGCCACGGCGGGCTTCTTGACTTCCCAGTCCGCGAGCGCGGCGGCGTGCCGCTCGGCGATCGCGACGAAGGCGCTCTCCCTCTGCGCCAGCTCGGCGGAGAGGGTCTCGGCGCGCTCGAACGCCTCGAGCGCGCCGTCGTCGAGCGTGCGCAGCGAGCTCTTGGCGCCGTCGATTTCGCTCAGGAGGGCTCCGTACTCGCGCTGATTGCGTACTTTCGGGACCTGTTGCTGGAACTTGCGCAGCTTTTCCTGCGCATCGGCGACCGCGACTTCGCGGGCGCCTCGCTCGGTGGCCGCCTGTTCCGCGTCGGCGGCGAGCTGATCGAGGGCGAGGCGCTCCGCCGTGTACTCGTCGTGGAGAGCGCGCATCTCCTCGGGGACGCCTTCGAGGCGAAGGGTCTCGGCGGCCAGGGCGCGCATCAGGCGGTCGAAGGCGGCGAAGCGGGGGGCGAGATCGTTCATCGGACGGGAGACCTCGGATGGAACGCGGGAGAGCACGGAGGCGTGGGTCCACCTGGGATCGAACCAGGGACCTGCCGGTTATGAGCCGGTTGCTCTGACCTCTGAGCTATGGACCCGGGAGCTGCGGCGGACTGCGGCCGGGGGAGTAAAGCCCCCGACGAAGGAACGAGCGTCTCAACCGAGGTCTGGATAGAGACTCCGGTAGCTCTCGGCCAGAGCGACGATCCGTTTGACGTAGTTGCGCGACTCGGTGAGCACCAGACCCTCGAGAAAGCGATCCAACTCCGGTTTCGGTCCCGCAGCGTGCCAGAGCCTGGAGATCCGTCCCGGACCTGCATTGTAGCCCGCCAGCGCGAGCTCGACGTTGCCGTCGAACTGATTGAGCATCTGGTGGAAGTATCGGGTCCCGAGCTGCAAGCTGTAGTCGGGCTCGGAGAGCCGCGCGGTCGAGAACGGCAGCCGCAGCCACCGGGCGACCTCCTTGCCGGTGGCCGGCATCACCTGCATCAGTCCCCGCGCTCCCGAACGGGAGAGGGCGCTCGGATCGAAGGCGCTCTCCTGGTGCACCATACCGAAGACGAGCGCCGGGGAGAGACTCTCGCTCAAGGCGGCGCGTGCGATCGCAGGGCGAAAATCGACCGGGTAGAAGAGCGCCAGGGCTTCGTGCGGCACGCGGCGTTGCAAGGCGGTGCCGAGATCGGGAAAGGCGATCCTGAGCGCCGCGAGGCTCGAGCGCCGCTCGCCGGTTCGTGCTCGCACGACGCCGACGAGCGCCGCCGCGGCGCGCGGCTCGGCCTGCGCTCCGACCAGCGCGATCTCCCGCAGCGCCAGCGCGTCCAGACCGAGATCCGAGAGCGAGCGCGCCCGTTCGAGGCGAGGATCGACGGGCCACGCCTCGCGTTCCATGGGCGCCGGCGGAACCGAAGCGCCGGCGAGCCTGAGTCCGGCGAGACGGGCGTAGAAATCGGCGGTGTCGGTCGCCAAGAGCTCGAGATAGAGCGCCTTCGCGGCCTCCTTCTGGCCAACTTGCTCGCCGGCGCGTGCGCTCCAGTAACGGGCGCTGCGCGCCGAGTGAGAGGTTGGGTAGAGCGCCACGAGATCGCTCCAGATCCGCCGCGCCCGCTCGAGCTCTTTCCCTTCGTATGCGGACCAGCCGAGCTCGAAGAGCGGTCGGGCTGCCGTGGTGTCGAACGGCGCCCGAATCAGTAGCTGGCGCAGCGCCGCCACCGCCTCGTCGGTGCGGCCCTCTTCGAGAAAGCCGGTGGCAAGCTCTGCCCACGCCCGGCGGGCGAGGTCGGGAGCGCCGCTGCTCCGCGCCACCGCGAGCAGATGCTCGCGGAAGAGGTTCCGGTAGCGCTTCTCGGCGTCGGCTGCCAGCGACCTCCCAGTGCGGCGTCGGGCCGCCTCGGCGGCGGCGTTCGCCCGCTCCCACTCGAGCTCTGCTCGCTCGCGCGGCTCCGCCCCGACGACGGCGCTCAAGCGCAGCAGCGCCTCGGCGCCGCGCTCCGACGCGGTGAGCGCTTGCGCCTCGAGGAGCTGCCAGGAGAAACCGCGTTGCTCGGGCGAGACGGCCGCGAGGGTGGTCAGCGCTCCGGCCGGCAGCTTGATCTCGATCAACGCGCGCGCCCGGAGCTCGAGCTCTTCCGGCTCGAGCCAGAGTCGCCAGTCGGAGCCGTTCTCCCGACGCGCCGCGAGAATGTCGACCACGCGCAGCTTGGCTGCGGCGAGTGGCGCCGTCACCAGCAGGCGGCGCCCAACTCCTCGCAGCTCGGCGCCGTCGCCTCTTGCGAGCGCGACCTTCCAGGTGAGCTCGTCGAACGATTGACGCTCCTGGCGCGAAAGCTCCACCGTGTCGGCGCGAGCTCTCAACCCTTGGAGAGCGGCAAGATCGCCGGCCTCAGCCGCCAGCTCGGCGCTGCGCAGCAGAGCGGCGGCGACGAGCGGCGAGTCGGGGTGGATCGCCACGAGCTGGTCGAGCGCTTGGCGCGCGGCGGCCAAGTCCTGGCGCGCTGAGGCGCACTCGGCGACGAGCGTCAGGCGCCAGTCCTCCCATTCGGGCGGCCCGGGCTGACCGAGCAGCTTCTCGGCGAGTACCAGATTGCCGCTGCTGTGGGCGAGCAGACCGAGGTAGATCCGAGCTCGCGCGCTCTCCGGAGCGGCGTCGAGCTCTACGTAGGGGGAGAGGAGCTGACGCGCGAGGGCGAGGTCGCGGTGGCGGCCGGCCTCGGCCGCGGCATCCAACGCAGCGCCGAAGCCGCCCGTTTCGGGGAGCTTCTCAACTGCCGCGAGGCTCGACGAGAAGAGTGTTCCAACCGCGAAGAGGAGCGCGGCCCAGAGGTCGAGGCGTGAAGATCGGTGTTCGCTGGGCGCCACCGTGAGGCTAGATCCCCATGGCGCGTGGGTCGCCGCCAGCCAGGCTGCGCACCAGCTCCTGCTGAAAATAGTCGGTCGAGCCGCGGACGCTAGCGTCGATGCGCTCCTCGTAGATCTGGCGCGAGCGATCGATGTCGTCTTTCAAGCGGTGGTAGATGTCGCGATTGCGGCGCCCCTCGAGCACCTGCTCTTCGTTGTAGAGCTTGATCTCGGAGACCAGCAGCCGAGCTAGCCGCTTGGCCTCTTCGTGCAGCGGCTGATCGACAGCCGTGCGGCGCGTCGCGCGACCCGTCATGAAGGCGAGCCCGGGTCCAGAGAGATCGGCGGGCGCCGCCACCTCGGTCGAACGGCTGCGCGAGGCGGTGCGGTCGTTCGGATCTTCGGCGGCAGGCGGCGGGGCGACCGCGGGCGCCGGCGAGCGGAAGCCGACCGGGAAGCGCTGTGTCAAGACGGTGGCGTCTTCGTTGACGTCGATCTCGGGCGCTTCTAGAGCCGCCTCCGGCGGAGCCTCGAGCCCTGGGGCCGGAAACTCGTGGGTGCTTGCCGCTCCTTCGAGGCTCTTCGCTACGTCGACGCGCAGGGGCGCGGTCGTCTCCTCCGACGGATGTAGGCCGCCCGCGGGCGGGAAGCTCAGAATCGGCATGCGCACTGTGCCGAGCACGTCGAGCTCCGGCAGCGGCGGCAACGGCAGCGATGCGAATGGAGGCGGAGCGGGCGCGGGCTCGGACTCGACGGGCAGCGCCTCGGGCTCCGGCTCCCAGAGCTCGGCCACCTGGTCCGCCTCGTCCGCGGCTGCCGCGAAGGCGGGCTCGTCGCGCTCGGCGGCCGGACTCGCGAACGGCTCCCAGAGCGTCGGCGCTGCCGGAACCGTTGGAGCCATCGGAGCCAGGCTCTCGGCGCTCGGAGTCGCGTCGACTTCGACGAAGGCGATCGGAGCTTCGCCGGACTCTTCGGTGCCGAGCTCGGCTGCACTCTCGAGCGGCGTCCATTCTGGCTCCGCCATCTCCTCGACCTCTGGCGCGGCGAACAGTGCGGCGGCCGGCGCTAGGCTCCAGAGCGGGAGCGGCTCGCCGGGCGCTTCGCCGTTCGCGTAGAGGGTGGGGGTCGCGGTGCGCTGCGAGAGCGCCTGCAGCTCGAGCCGCTGCGCGGAGAAGGCGACGAGGAGCTGCAACAAGGGAAGCTCCGGCTCGGTAGCTAGCCGGTCCGCCCAGACGAGAGCGGCGATTCTGTCGCGCAGCACGAGGGGAACGACAACCGCCGCTCCGCGTCCGCCGAAACCGAGCTGTGGCGCGAGCTCAGCTGCGGAGTCGGCGTCCAAGCGAACGCAGCCGCGTCGGTCGACAAGTCGCTCGGCGAGCGAGCCGCTCCAGTCGAGCTCGCGCCCTTCGGGAAACGGCTCGTCGAAACCGTTCTGCCGGAACGGAACCAGGATCGCGTCGCGTACCAGGTAGAGCGCCAAGCGGTCGGCAGCGTCGCGCCCCGAGACCAGCAGCGTCTCGAGAACGGCAACCTGCGACTCCGCGAGGTCCACGGCGCGTACGTCGTCGAGCAGCCGCGCGAGAGCGGCGCGGGCGCCTTCCTGGCGCGGCACCGCGTCGAGCGTCGAGCCGCGGAGCTCGGCGAGGATTCCGTCGAGCGTCGGCGCCGGCACCTCGGAGGCCTCCGAGACGAGGCGAACGGTCGCCGCGCGGAGGCGCTCTTCCATGGCACGGCGATAGCCGCCGAGCACCTCGTCGAGGCGACTCGCGAGCCGACTCTCGAGCTCTGCCAGATGCGGGGGAAGCGCCATGCCGGTGACCTCCTGCTACGCGTCGTAGTTGCGCTAACTTCGAAACACCCATTATCTGGACCGCACCGGCCGGCGTCAAGGCGTAGGAAAATGACAAGTCGAGTCTCGGCAACGGGTTGAATCCGGCGCCGTGATCCTCGTCCAGGACTTCTCGTTCAGGACTTCTTGATGCTCGAGGCCTGTGCTACGTTCGATGGGCTCGAAAGGGTGAGGGGGAGAACGGCGATGAAGAGATCGACCTGGTGTTGGGTCGCGCTGGCCCTGCTGGCGGGAGCCTGTGGCAAGGAGGGTCCGGCCGCGGGGCCGCAGCAGAAGGTCGCCTCTGCTTCGCGCAGCGAGGATTCGAAGCTCCTCGAGAGCTCCAAGAAAACGCTCGTCCAGAAGCGCGAAGAGCTGGCTTCGCTGCGCGAGCAGCTGGCAATGGGAGCCGCGGTGGGGCCGCAGATCGATGCCACCAGTGCCGAGCTGACCGAGCTCAGCGACGAGTTCAGCCGTCGCCTCGTCGCGTACATCAACGCCGATCCGCCAGTGCAGGGCGAGCCGCTCCGCCCCGAGCAGCTGGCGGCGATCCGGTTGAAGAGCGCCGAGGACATCCTGATCGCCCGCGAGCACATCGGCTTCAGCGGCGATTATAGGAAGGCGATCGACATCTTCCAGATGTCGCTCGGCATCGATCCCGACAACCCCGATCTCAAGGCGGAGCTCGCCGACGCCCAGGCCAAACGCTTCATGACTCCCGAGCGGTTCGCCGCGGTCAAGAAGGGAATGGCAGAGAGGGAGGTCGTCGCCGCGGTCGGTCGGCCGATGCCGGCCAACATCCGCGAGTTTCCGGAGAAGCGGATCACCGCCTGGTACTACCCGAAGAACGAGCAGGGCGAAGCCGCGGGGGTCTATTTCAACGACAAGAAGATCGCCTACTCGACCGACTTCAACGCCAAGAAGAAGGCTCAGGTGGAACCGGCGGGGGGCTGAAGCCGCGGAGCCCGGTTTGACCGTGGCCGTGCCGGCCGCCTAGAATCTCTTGCCCCCAGGGCCTCTGCGTCCGGCTGCGTCCGGTAGTTCGCAGCCGAAGCGAGGTGATTCGTAGGTGCCGATCGTCCATGTCCGTGAAGAAGAGAGTTTCGAGAACGCACTGCGCCGTTTCAAGCGCAAGTGCGAAAAGGCGGGCGTCTTGACCGAGCTCAAGAAGCGGCAGCATTTCGAGAAGCCGTCCGTGAAGCGCAAGCGCAAAGCCATCCAGGCGCGCAAGAAGGCGCTGCGCAAGGTGGCAGAAGAGAAGCGGCTCGGTCTGAACTGAGAGCCGCGAGTAGCTAGAGTACGAGCGGGGCTAGAGTCGGCTGACTCTCGCCCCGTTTTCTTTTCTCCCGACATGCCAGCCATCGCCTCGGCCCAGACCCTCGCCGCCCTCGAGTATCCGGCGCTCCTGGCGCTCTTCGCCGCCGAAGCGCGAACCGACCTCGGCGCGTCGCGGCTGCGGGGGATCGAGCCGATCGGCGACGCGGTCGAGCTGGAGCGCCGGCGCGCCGGCTATCTGGAGACGGCGCGCCTGGCCGTTGAACTCCCGCTGGTACCTTCGTTCGGCGAGAGCTTCGAACCGCTCCTGGCGCGCTTCGACTCGGATAGCGGGCTGGACGGAGTCGAGATTCTCCAGCTCGCTCGCCTGCTCGCCACCGGAGCCGACGCGGCGCGCCGGATCGCCGGCGCCGATCCAACTTGTCCCGAGCTGTCGCAGCGGATCGTCGGACTCGGCGACGCGCGACCGCTGCTCGCCGCGATCGGGCGCGTTCTCGACGCCAAAGGCCGCGTGCGCGACGACGCGAGCCCACGCCTCTCGGAGCTGGCGCGCGAGATTCGCAGCGTGCGCGAGCGACTTTACGCTCGGCTCGAAAGCGTGCGAGGAACCCACGGCGAGCTCTTCGTCGACGAAACCGTTCCGATGCGTGCCGGACGACTCGTCCTTCCGCTCGCCGCTGGAGCCCGCGGCCGGATTCCGGGCCTGGTTCACGGGCGCTCCGCCTCCGGGAAGTCGTTCTACTTCGAGCCCCTCGAGGTCGTCGAGGAGAACAACAGCCTCGAAACGGCGGTCGAGGAGATCGAGACCGAGCGGCGGCGTCTACTCGAGGAGCTGCGCCTGGCGCTGGTCGCCGAGGCGGCGCTCGTACGGCGCTTCGCGGCGCTGGTCGCCGAGCTGGACGCGTTCGAAGCGGCGGCGCGCTTCGCCGGCGCGGCGGACGCTCGCCTCGTCCCGACGCTCGCCGAGGGGCGAATCTGTCTCCGCGCGGCGCGTCATCCGCTGCTCGATCCGCGCCTCGCCGGGCGGCGCGAGCGAGTGCTCGGAGCGGCCGGACAGAGCGCCGCGATCGTGCCGCTCGATCTCGAGCTCGACCGCGAGCAGCGGCTGCTCGTCGTCACCGGCCCGAACGCTGGCGGAAAGACCGTGGCGCTCAAGACGCTCGGGCTCCTGGCGCTCGCGGCGCAGGCCGGGCTCCCGGTGCCGTGTGGCGCCGGAAGCGAGCTGCCGCTCTTCACGAGCCTGGTCGCCACGGTCGGCGACGACCAGGACCTCCTGGCGCAGCGCTCGACGTTCAGCGGTCGGCTGAGCCGGCTCGCCGAAGCGTGGCGCGGCGCGAAGCGCGGCAGTCTGGCGCTCCTCGACGAGCTTGGCTCCGGCACCGATCCGGAGGAGGGCGCGGCGCTCGCCGTCGCGCTGGTCGAGCGGCTGCTCGCGGGCGGCGGCTTCGCGCTCGTCACGACCCACCTCTCGCCACTGGCGCTGGCGGCGCTCGAGCTCCCCGGCGCCGCGTGTGCCGCGATGGAGTTCGATCCGACGAGCGGCCGTCCGACCTACGTCTTGCGTCCGGGGGCGCCGGGAGGCTCCGAGGCGATCGCGTTGGCGCGCCGGCTGGCGCTTCCCGCCGAATGGATCGCGCGTGCCGAGGCGCT
>CAZPYU010000232.1:0-20108 GCA_964590905.1 uncultured Thermoanaerobaculia bacterium | reverse complement strand
TGCGCCTCGCGCTCCAGGAGCCGCCAGCGCGACGAGTCGTACTGCGGAAAGCGGGTGTCGCCGTCGTACGAGCGATGGATGGCGGTGAGATAGAGCCGATCGACGAGATCGCGCTCGAGCGCCTCGCCGAAGATCCTGGCGCCGCCGGCGACGAACGGCTCGGGGTCCACCGCCGCCTCCGCTCGCCGGATCCCCTCCTCGACAGAGCGCACGAAGAGTAGACCCGGCTGATCCTCGCCCGGCGTTCGCGTCACGACCACGAAGGTGCGATCCGGCAGCGGCTTGCCGATCGACTCCCAAGTCGCCCGACCGACGATCAGGTGGTGTCCGCTCGTCAACCGCTTGAACCGTCGCAGGTCGGCCGGCAGGTGCCAAGGCAGCCCGCCGTCGCGCCCGATGATGCCGTTGTCGGCCATCGCGGCGATGATCGACACTCTCATGGGAGTCAGACCGCGATCGGCGCGCGGATCGCCGGATGTGGGTCGTAGCCCTCGACGCTCACGTCGTCGAAGCGGAAGTCGAAGAGCGAACGGACCGCGGGATTCAGGTGCAAGGTGGGCAAATGACGCGTCTCGCGCGACAGCTGCTCTCGCGCCTGCTCGAGGTGGTTCGCGTAGAGATGGACGTCGCCGAACGTGTGGACGAAATCGCCCGGCGCGAGATCGCAGACCTGCGCCACCATCGCGGTCAGGAGCGCATACGAAGCGATGTTGAACGGCACGCCGAGAAAGAGGTCGGCGCTTCGCTGGTAGAGCTGGCAGGAGAGCTCGCCCTTGGCGACGTAGAACTGGAAGAGGGCGTGGCAGGGCGGCAGCGCCATGCGATCGATCTCGGCCGGATTCCACGCCGAGACAACGTGGCGACGCGAGTCCGGGTCGCGGCGGATCGAGTCGACGACGCGGCCGATCTGATCGATCGTTCCGCCGCCTTCCGCCGGCCACGAGCGCCACTGATGCCCGTAGACCGGCCCCAACTCCCCGTCTGCGTCCGCCCACTCGTCCCAGATCGTCACACCGTTCTCACGCAGGTAGGCGACATTGGTCGAGCCCGAGAGGAACCAGAGCAGCTCGTGCACGATCGACTTGAGGTGTAGCTTCTTGGTCGTGACGAGCGGAAAGCCGTGCCGTAGATCCAACCGCATCTGGTAGCCAAACAGTGACCGCGTGCCGGTTCCCGTGCGATCCGCCTTCTCGACGCCGTGCTCGAGAACTTGACGCAACAGGTCGAGGTACGAACGCATCCCTCAGAGCGTAGCAAGAGCGGGCAAGATTGGAGGCGGCCGAAGCAAGCCACTCCACTCACTGCCGCTTCGTCGGGACATGCCGGCTGGCAGAGTCGAGCTGGACGTCTCCCGCGAAGAAAGTTTAGCCGCATGGCTGGCGTCTTGGTGAGCCGATGCTGGCCCGTGTGCTATCCGCGACTCCGTGGGGGATCGAGGCTCGACCGGTGGAGGTCGAGGTCGACGTCCAGACTGGCCTGCCGCAGATCCAGATCGTCGGCTTGCCCGATGCCGCCGTGCGCGAGAGCCGCGAGCGCGTCCGCTCTGCCCTCAAGAACTGCGGCTTCGACCTGCCGCCGCGGGCGGTGACCATCAACCTCGCCCCCGCCGATCTGAGGAAGGAGGGGAATCACCTCGACCTGGCGATCGCCCTCGCCCTCCTCGCCGCGCACGGAGCGATTCCGGGAGAGCAGCTCGGCCGCAAGCTGGTCCTGGGCGAGCTGGGGCTCGACGGCGGCGTGCGGCCGGTGCGTGGCGCCTTGGCCATCGCCGCCGCCGCCGCGCGCGCCGGTTGCGAGCAGATCGTCCTGCCGGCGCCGAACGCCGCCGAGGCCGCCGCTCTCGGAGCTGTCCCGGCCTACGGCATCGCCACGCTGCTCGAGGCGCTCGATCATCTCGGCGGTGTCGTGTCGCTCCAGGCCGCCCCCGCCGACCTCGAATGGAGCGCGCCGGGCGAACCGGCGGTCGATCTCGCCGATATCCGCGGCCAGGCCGTCGCCAAGCGCGCCGCCGAGATCGCCACTGCCGGCGGCCACAATCTGATCCTGATCGGGCCGCCGGGAGCCGGCAAGACGCTCCTCGCCCGCGCCCTCCCCGGCCTCCTGCCGCCACTCGACCGCAGCGAGGCCGTGGCGGTGACCAAGATCCACTCGCTCGCCGCCGACCAGCCGCCGGCCGGACTGCTGCGCACGCGTCCGTTTCGCGCCCCCCACGCTGGCGTCAGCTCCGCAGCTCTGGTCGGCGGCGGCCCGTTCTCGCGCCCCGGCGAGGTGAGCCTCGCGCACGGCGGCGTGCTCTTCCTCGACGAGCTCGCCGAGTTTCGGCGCGACGCCCTCGAAGCGTTGCGCCAGCCTCTCGAAGACGGGGTCGTCACCGTCGCGCGAGCTCGCGCGACCCACCTCTTTCCGGCCCGCTTCATGCTGGTCGCGGCCATGAACCCTTGCCCCTGCGGTCATCTCGGAGACTCGCGCCGCGCCTGTCGCTGCCCGTTACCGCTGGTCGAAAAGTACCGCTCCCGCATCTCGGGGCCGCTTCTCGACCGGATCGATCTGCACGTCGAGCTGCCAGCGGTCCGCCTGCACGAGCTGCGCGAACGGCCGGCTGAGTCGTCCGCCGCGGTCGCGGCGCGCGTGCTCAGGAGTCGCGAGCGTCAGCGCGCTCGCTTCCCGCCTGGCCATGCCGCTCCGGTCAACGCCTCGCTCGACAACCGCCAACTGCAACGGGAGTGCGAGCTGGACGACGCCGGCCGAGCGCTCCTGGATGCCGCCTTTGAACGGCTCGGGCTCTCGGTGCGAGCCCTGACCCGGGTCCTCCGGGTGGCTCGCACTATCGCCGATCTGGCCGAGGTCGACCGGCTGAGCGTGGCGCACGTCGCCGAGGCGATCCAGTTCCGGGCTCTCGATCGGCGGCTGACGATCTGAAGGCGTTCGAAGGTGTTCGAGACTGGCTTGGTTGACTTCTTCACTCTCCGACCGTTAGATTTCACCGTTCTGTCTACTCGCGGTCCTGGGCGGACCGCTCGCTGGGTTGTTGTCTCGCGACGCATGGGAGTCGAGTGCCAAACCGCCGACACACGCTGATCCTTTTCCGTGGCGAGGGCCCTGAAGTGGCTCGCTGGGAGGTTACCGGCCGGCGTATCGCGACCTGGTTCGGTGGCGCCGCGGCCCTGGTGGGCGTCGCTGCGCTGTCGGGCTGGCTCTGGTTCTCGGCGCGCTCGGATCGGATCGAGCTCGCCTCGCTCCGGCAGGAGAACGAGGGCCTGCGCTCCACCAACGGCTCGTTCGAGACGAAGCTCGGCAGGCTGCAAGAGGGCCTCGCCGACTCGGAGGATCGACTGCGCAAACTCGCCATCGTCGCCGGGGTGGAGAACCTGGCCGCCGGCCGCGAACCGGGGCGGGGCGGCGGGCTGAACGCCGAGAGTGCACCTGCCGGAACACTCGCCGAGTTCGAGCAGCGCAGCGCCGAAGTGGCCTCCAGAATCGATCGCGTCGAAGGGCGCCTCGCCGAAAACTTCCGGCTCCTCTCCGCCGCCCCCTCGCTGGTCCCGGTCGCTGGCCTCTTCTCGAGCGGCTTCGGCTGGCGCCGCGATCCGATCACCGGCCAGCGTGCTTTTCACGAGGGCGTCGACATCTCGGCCAATCCGGGCCGCCCGGTCGCCTCCGCCGCATCGGGTGTGGTCGCCAAGGTGCTGCAGTACGGCGGCCTCGGCCGCGCCGTCTACGTTGCGCACGGCTACGGTGCGACGACGGTGTACGGCCACCTCTCTCGTGTCTTGGTGCGTCCCGGGCAGCGAATCGGGCGCGGCGACGCGATCGGTCTGGTCGGCAACAGCGGCCGTTCGACCGGCTACCACCTCCACTACGAAGTGCAGCTCGACGG
Organism: uncultured Thermoanaerobaculia bacterium; assembly: GCA_964590905.1. Taxonomy (GTDB): domain Bacteria; phylum Acidobacteriota; class Thermoanaerobaculia; order Multivoradales; family JAGPDF01; genus JACTMI01. Next base: position 16,231 of record CAZPYU010000232.1, on the reverse strand, counting down.
CAAGCCGGTGAATCCGCTGCCCTATCTGCTCGGCAGCGCCCGCTCCGGCGCCTAAGCACCCTCGGGCTCGCTGATAGACTCCTCGACGTCCGGACGCCTCCTCGTCCCGACGCACCGCTCCGAGCGACGAGGAGAAGGATGCTCAACCGTCTCCTGACCAAGGCTTTCGGCAGTCAACACGAGCGCGACGTCAAGCGCTTGCAGCCGCGCGTGGTGGCGATCAACGCCCTCGAACCGTCGTTCGAGCGGCTCTCGGACGCCGAGCTGCGCGGCAAGACCGACGAGCTCCGCCAGGTGCTCGCCAGCGGGAAACCGCTCGACGAGCTCCTCGAGCCGGCGTTCGGCGTGGTCCGCGAGGCCTCCCGGCGGGTGCTCGGGATGCGCCACTACGACGTCCAGTTGATCGGCGGCATGATCCTTCACCAGGGCAAGATCGCCGAGATGCGCACCGGCGAAGGCAAGACGTTGGTCGCCACCCTGCCGGTCTATCTGAACGCCCTCTCCGGCAAGGGCGTGCACGTCGTCACCGTCAACGACTACCTCGCCCGCCGCGACGCCGAGTGGATGGGCCAGATCTATCGCTTCCTGGGACTGTCGGTCGGCGTCGTCCAACACGGCGTGCCCGACGAAGAGCGCCGCCGCGCCTACGCCTCCGACGTCACTTACGCCCAGAACAACGAGCTCGGCTTCGACTACCTGCGCGACAACATGAAGTTCGATCTCTCGGCGATGGTTCAACGAGGCCACCACTTCGCGATCGTCGACGAGGTCGACTCGATCCTGGTCGACGAGGCGCGCACGCCGCTCATCATCTCGGGACCGTCCGAGGAGTCGATCGACAAGTACTACACGATCGACAAGATCGTACCCAAGCTCGAGCGCGGCGAGGAGATCCAGGAGAAGGACGGCGCCAAGCACACCACCGGCGACTTCGTGGTCGACGAGAAGGCGCAGTCGGTAGCGCTGACCGAGGATGGCGTGGCGCGGGTCGAGAAACTGCTCGCCGTCTCGAACCTCTACGACATCGAGAACATGGATCTGCTGCACGGCATCCACCAAGCGCTACGCGCGCACCATCTCTACCAACGCGACGTCGAATATCTGCTCAAGGACGGCCAAGTCGTCATCGTCGACGAGTTCACCGGCCGCATGATGCCCGGCAGGCGCTGGTCGGACGGTCTGCACCAGGCGGTCGAGGCGAAAGAGGGGGTAAAGATCGAGCGCGAGAATCAGACCCTCGCCACGATCACCTTCCAGAACTTCTTCCGCATGTACGGCAGGCTCTCCGGGATGACCGGCACTGCCGCCACCGAGGCGCCCGAGTTCGACCACATCTACAAGCTCGAAGTCGTCGTCACTCCGACCAACCGGCCGATGGTCCGCGACGACCGTCCCGATCTGGTCTTTCGCACCGCCCGCGAAAAGTGGAGCGCAGTCGTCGAAGAGATCGAGGAGTGCCACGCCAGCGGACAGCCGGTCCTAGTCGGCACGCTCTCGATCGAAAAGAGCGAGATGCTCTCGGGACTGCTGAAGAAGAAGGGCGTTCCCCACGTAGTGTTGAACGCCAAGTACCACGAGCGCGAGGCGGCGATCGTCGCCCAGGCCGGACGCCGCAGCGCGGTGACGATCGCCACCAACATGGCGGGGCGCGGCACCGACATCCTACTCGGCGGCAACCCCGAAGGTCTCGCCCGTGGCGAGGCCAGTCCAGAGACCGACGCCGAGGGCTTCCAAGCCGCGCTGGCCCGCTATCGCGAGATCTGCGCCACCGAGCGCGAACAGGTGCTCGCCGCGGGCGGGCTGCACATCCTCGGCACCGAACGCCACGAATCGAGGCGGATCGACAACCAGTTGCGCGGTCGCGCCGGCCGCCAGGGCGACCCCGGCTCTTCGCGCTTCTTCCTTTCGCTCGAAGACGACCTGATGCGGATCTTCGGGTCCGATCGGATCCAAGGGCTGCTCGGCCGGCTCGGCATGGAGGACGGCGAAGCGATCGAGCACAACATGGTTTCGCGCTCGATCGAACGCGCTCAGAAGCAGGTCGAGGGGCGCAACTTCGAGACCCGCAAGCACCTGCTCGAGTACGACGACGTGATGAACAAGCAGCGCGAGGCGATCTACACCCTGCGTCGCGACATCTTCGACGGCAAGGAGGGGAGAGAGTACGTCTTGGGGCTCGGCAAGGAGATCGTCGAGACGCTGGTCGAGACCCACTGCCCCGAACGCGGCGATCCTTCTGACTGGTCCACCACCCAGCTGGCCAGCGATATCCTCGCTTACTTCGACATCGACGTTCACAAGGCCGGCCTCGACCTCGGCAAGATGGGCGACCGCGAGATCGCCGATTCGCTGTGGAGAGTTGCCGAAGCGAAATACGTCGACAAGGAGGCGAGGGTCGGCGCGCATCTGATCCGTTTGCTCGAGCGCGACGTTCTGTTGCGCTACGTCGATCTGGCATGGAAGGACCACCTCTTGGCGCTCGATCACCTCAAGGAGGGGATCGGTCTGCGCGGTTACGGTCAACGCGATCCGCTACAGGAGTACAAGAAGGAGAGCTACGAGCTTTTCGGCGCCCTCAAGGAGCGCGTTGAGGACTCGGTGATCCGCACCCTCTTCCGGCTCGAACCGGTCTCCGAGGAGCACATGGAGCACGAGCGCTCTCGGCGCGAGCGCATCGCCGCGCAACCGGCGCGCCTCCAGTTCAGCGCGCCGTCTCTCTCGGCGCCGAAACCGCTCGGGGCGGCACCGGAGTCGCCGTTCGGTGGCGCCGAGCAGGCTCCGGTCGTTCAGCAACCGGTTCGGGTCGAGAAGGCGCCCGGCCGCAACGACCCATGCCCATGCGGTTCCGGCAAGAAGTTCAAGAAGTGCCACGGCGCGACCGCGCCGGTCGGAGCCTGAGCTTCTCGGAGCCCGACCGTGGCCAAGATCCTCGTCGTGGATGACGACTCCGCGTACCGACTCGTCCTGCGAACGACGCTGGAGACCGCCGGGCACGAAGTGGTGGCGCTCGACGACCCCACGCGCGCCGTCGAGGCGGCGACCGCCGCCAATTTCGACTGCATCATCCTCGACGTCGTGATGCCCGAGCAGTCGGGGATGGAGATCTTGCGCCAGCTCCGCAGCGAGCCCCGGACCGCGGAGACTCCGGTCATCCTGGTCTCGGCTCTCGACGCCGGCCAGGATCGGGTCGCTGGGCTGCGAGAGGGAGCCGACGACTATCTCGCCAAACCGTTCGAGCCCGAGGAGCTGCGTCTGCGCGTGCGGCGGCTGCTGCGCGCCACCGCCAGACCTTCGCGCTCGCGGCCTGCTGCCCCATTGGCGCCGGCAGCCGGCGGCTCGATCGGGCGCTACCTGCTCGAGCGCGAGGTCGGACGCGGAGCGATGGGCACCATCTTTCGAGCTTGGGATCCGCGCCTCGAGCGCCACGTCGCAATCAAGACTTTGCGTCCCGATCGCTTCCCCGATCGCGACGCCTTCGTGACCGGATTTCTGCGCGAGGCGACCTCAGCGGCCCGTTTCCTCCACCCCAACGCCGTTGCAGTGCACGACGTGAGCGAGGCGGACGGAGTGCCGTTTCTGGTGATGGAGCTCGTCGACGGCGTCGCGCTCGCCGATCTCCTTACTTCTGGGCGAATGCTCTCCGTGGCCCGAGCGGTCGGCTTCGCGCGCGCTGTGGCACAAGCGCTCTCCGCTGCGCACGCCCACGGAATCGTCCACTGCGACGTCAAGCCGGGCAACGTCCTGCTGGGCTGGAGCGGCGCCATCAAACTCGCCGACTTCGGTCTCGCCCGCGCGGTGCGCGGCGACGATCCCGAGCAAGGGCTCATCTTCGGCACGCCAGGCTACCTGCCGCCCGAGCTCCTCAAGGGGAGCCGCTACGACGCGCTCGGCGACCTCTTTGCTCTCGGAGTCACCGTCTACTCCGCTCTTACGGGTCGACGCCCGTTCGGCGGCGTAACTCTGAAAGAGATGATCCTCTCGACCGCCGCGCGGCCGGCGCTCCCGATCGGCGAGCTTCAGCCCGAGCTCCCCCTCGAGCTCGCTCAGCTCGTCGATCAGCTCGTCGATCGCGAGCCGGGTCGACGACCGGCGAGCGCCGCCGAGGTGGCCCAGCGGCTCGACGACTTCGCAGAGAGTGGCGCCTACTCCTGGAGCCCGCCCACCGCGGACGAGGCCACCGAACCGGCCGCGGAGCGAAGCCCGCTCGATGTCAGATCCCACCATTCGATGCTGCTCGCCGCCGATCTCTCCTCCGGCCTCTGGGAACCGGTCGAGATCACTTCCCACCCCGGTCAGGCTCGAGCGAGCGACCTCGGTTCGTAGAGTCGACTGCGACGCGGTCGCGTCCCGCACGCTTGGCGTCGTAAAGAGCCCTGTCCGCGGCTTCGATGAGTCGCTTCGGCGAGACCGCCGGAGTTGGCGTGCACGCGGCTACCCCGCCGCTGAGGGTGACGAAACCGGTCGGCGATGCCGGATGGGGCAGCGCCAGCCGACGCAGCTCCTCGAGAAGCGACTCGACGAGCTGCGCGGCCCGCTGGACATCGAGTCCCGGCAGGAGCAGAACGAACTCTTCGCCGCCGTAGCGTCCCACCAGATCGGTTGCGCGCTGAATGCGCGAGCGCAGCAGACGCGCCACTGTTCGCAAGCAGCGATCGCCAGCCGGGTGACCTTCGGCATCGTTGAAGGCCTTGAACTGGTCGAGGTCCAGGAGCGCTACGGCCAAAGGTGCCCGCGATCGTTCACCTCGGTGCCATTCGATCTCGAGGGCGCGATCGAAGCGCCGCCGATTAGCGAGCCCAGTGAGTGCGTCTTCGCCCGACAGTCGCGCCAATCGCCGATTGGCGAGCCGAAGCTGCCGGTGCACCAGCCCCAGCTCGATGGCGCCGACGGAGTGCTCGGCGAGGGTGCGAAAGAGCTCCAGATTCTCCGACCCGAGCTGGGCGCGATCCGCGGCCTCGACATTCAGCGCGGCGACTCGCTTGCTGCGCAGCTTGAGCGGCACCACGTACTCGCAGTGGGTGTCGGCGGCCACGGCCAGGTAGCTCTCGTCGGAGGCGGTGTCGAGCACCAGCTGCGGAGTCCCGGTCCGTACCGCGCGGCCGACGATGCCGGCGTCGACGGGCCACGCGCCGCGCTCCGGCGTCGAGGTGAGCTTCGCCGTCGCGATCGCCCGATGGCGCCAGACCCGACCCCGCTGGTCGGCCACGAGCAGAGCCACCAGCGAGAGCCCGAGGCGCTCGCGCACGAAGGCCGCCATCTCCTGCAGCCGGAGATCGAGATCCTCCACCGCGAAGGCGCGCCGCGACAGCTCGGCCAGCAGGTCGAGGTTCGCCGCGCGGCGTCCCGCCCCTTCGAAGAGCAGCGCCGACGCGATCGCCCCCGAAATTCGCTCCGCGACGGCCTCGAAGAGCGGGAGCTGGCCACGAAAGGCCGCCAACCTCGGGCTCTCGAGGTTCAGCACGGCCAGAACCTCTCCCCGGCGGAGGATCGGAACGCAGAGCTCGGAGCGCGCGCCGGGCAAGGTTTCGATGTAGTCCGGATCGTCGCGGACGTCGTCGAGCACGATCGAGACCCCGTTCGCCGCCACCTTGCCGACCACGCCGCTGCCCAGCTCGCGCCCGTAGCCGACGAACGCTGCGGTCGGGAGGGTCGAGGTGAGCGCCTCGCAGACGAAGCGCGACGGCTCGCGATCGACGCGCACCAGCCCCACCAGCTCGCACCCGCAGGTGGTCGCGATCGCGTCGCTCACTCGCTGCAACATCGGCCGCAGCTCGAGATCCTCGGCCGCTAGGCGGGCGATCTTTGCCGAGAGCAGCCGGGCCGTGCGCGGTAGAGTCGGCCTGTCGACTCGCTGAAGACGAGTGGGCGCCGTCGGCGGCGAAAATCGCCTCCGTGGTATCCCCCCGGATGCCCCAGCCATCGGACGCATCAGTCGCAGGTACGCCGATCCGAGTCAGAAGGATGATCCCCGTGCGGCTCGCCGGGCCACCGCGAGCGGGCGCCGAAGGCCCGTCGCTCTAGCCGGCGAAGAGCTGAACCTCTTTCGCGACGCGATCGGCCATCGTTAGGAGCGTCGGCAGGTCGGGATGGCGGACGATGATGTAGCCGTCGCCGATCAGGGTCTGCTTCCAGTTGCGGCGAGGCGCCCCGATCGGGGTCAGGTCGACCTCGACCACCAGGCGGCCGAACTCGGCGAGCAGCTTTTCGAGCCCGGCGATGCGCTGGATCCGACCCTTGCCGAGCGCTCGCTTGAAGGTAATGGCGACGTTCCACTTGCGCTCGAACTGGCGCTGCACGCGGCCGAGACAGGCGGCCTCGGCCCATCCCAGGTAGGTATCGTTGTCGGTGCAGTAGTTCATCAGGTCGACCAGGCGCGCGCCGGGGGGACGGCCGCCGATCTCGCCGAAGACGACCTCGCCGTCCGACTTCCGGAACCACTCCATGTGGGTGAAGCCGGTGTCGAAACCGAGCACCTCGAGAACCTGGCGCCCGAGCTTGCGGCCGGCCTGGATCTCGGGCAGCTCGAGGTCGCGCAACGCGAACGACTGTGGGCTGATCGCTTCGATCTGACGCTGCTGCAACGGCCGCGGCTTGTACCAGCTAACGTTCTCGAAGTACATCTTTCCGCCGGCGCAGATGGTGTCGAAGGTGAACTCCTCGGCCTCGACGAACTCCTCCACCGAGACCTCGGGCACGTGCTTGACCATGCGCAGCGCGCGCTCGAGCTCGGCGCGTGATTCGCAGCGGTGGGTGTCGGCCGAGCCGGCCCCGGCAATCGGCTTGACGATGATCGGGTAGCCGATCCGCTCTGCCGCTTCGCGCACCTGATCCTCGGTCAGCGCTCGTGCGTGGCGAGGCGTACGGATGCCGGCCTCGTCGAGCCGCTGTTTCATGACCTCCTTGTCGCGAAACGGCAGCGTCTGATCGCAGGTCATTCCCGGGATCCCGAGCGCCTCGCGCAGCTTGGCCGCAAGCATCATCCCCGGCTCCCAGAGACACTCGACCCTGTCGATCCGCACCTGGCGCGAGAACTTTTGAATCTCGCGCACCACCGACGGCTCGTCCCAGAGCGTGCGGACCTGCACGTGGTGCGCGACGTGCTCGCGGGCGACCTGCGGCAACGCCTCTTTCGGCTGATCGCCGAGGCCGATCACCCGCGCGCCGACCAGCGCCAGTCCGCGGGTGAAGTACGGCATCTCCGCCGGGTAGCCCGGCGAGATCATCATCACGTTGAGAGTCATGCCAGCTCCACCCGGACGTTGGAAATGATGTAGAGGAGGGCCCGCTCGACGACCGTGGTATCTGGATGGCGGACGATGACGAAACCGTCCCCCTCGTAGCTCGAGGACGGCGAGGCACCGATCGTCGGCACCCTCTTCTCGACCACCAGCGCTCCCAGCTCGCCCAGTACCTTGCGTAGGCCGCGCACGGCGCGGATCCGCCCCCGGCCCTGGCCACGCAGGTAGGCGCAGCCGCAGGCGTAAACGCGCCGTGGCGGTTGAAACTTCTCGAACACCACGAGCTTCGCCCACGAGGCGTAGAAGTCGATGTCGTGGGCGTAGGAGATGAGCGAGGTGATCTGCGCCCCGCCCGGGCGCGCTCCCACCTCCGAGACCATGACGCTGCCGTCCGGACGCCGGAACCACTCCATGTGCGAGAGCCCGGTCTCCATGCCGAGCGCCGCAAGCGCCCGAAAGGCGGTGCGGCGGATCTCGTTGTAGCGCGGATCGTCGATCTCGCGCGGGATTAACACGCACCACTGAATCCACGGGTTCTCGACCACCAGGAGCGGTGCCGGGAGGTAGTGCGAGAGCGAATGCCAGACCGGACGGCCGCCGATCGAGACGGTGTCGAACGAGAACTCCTGCCCGACGACGAACTCCTCGATGACGGCCGGTCGCTCGCGCGAAGGACGCACCGACTTGAGCGCCGCCGCGAGCTCCGTTTCGTTCTGGACGCGATAGGTGCTCTTGGCGCCCGCTCCGGCGACCGGCTTGAGCACCGCCGGGTAGCCGACGCGGGCGACGAACTCTCTCGCCTCCGCCTCCGATTCGACCCCGGCGTGGCGGGCGCACGGGATGCCGGCGCGCTGCAAGACGTCCTTCATGCGCGCCTTGTCGCGGAAGTTCTTCGCCGTCTCGGCCCCCATGCCGGGGATGCCGAGCGCGTCGCGGACCTCTCCCAGTGGAACCTGGAGCTGCTCGAGCGCCCCAATCAGTCGAGATACCGGACCGAGCTCTCCGATCAGCTCCCGGGTGGCGTCGGCGATCGCCTGCGGATCGAGGCCGTCGCGGACCCGCCGATGCGCCGCCAGCTGGACCCGCATCTCGGCCGGCAGTCGGGTAAGCGGATCCTGGCTGACCAGCCCGCAGCGGACTCCGGGTAGCGCTGCCACCGCATCGACGAAGCGGACGGTGGTCTCGAGAAAGAAGGGGGCGACGAAGACGACCGCAGGCATCCGACTCCTCCAGTTCAGGCGGCGTAGAGCTGCACGTCGGTTCCGAGCTCGTCGGCCATGGCGAGGGTGATATCCAGCTCGGGGTGGCGCACCACCACGAAGCCGTCGGAGACGAGCGTCTGTCTCCAGTCGCGGCGCGGCGAGCCGACCGGCAGCAGATTGTTCCAGACCACCGCCGCGCCGTGTCGATTCAGGAATGCCTCCAACCCGTCGACGCGGCGGATCGTACCCGCTCCCTGCGCGCGCTTGTAAACGTTGGCGACGTTGTACTTCCGGCGCACCTTCTCGCCGAAGCGGCCGAAGGCGATCGCCTCGGCCCAGCCCCGGAAGACGTCGATGTCGCAGGCGTAGTTCATCTGGTCGACCTGATGGGCGCCCGGCGGGCGTCCACCAATCTCGCCGAAGACCACCTCGCCGTTCGCCTTCCGATACCACTCCATGTGCGTGAACCCAGCTCCGAAACCGAGCGCACGCAGCACCCGATGACCCATCTCGATGCCGCCCGCAAGCTCTGGCCGATCCAACTGGCGCAGCGCCACCACCTGCGGGCTGATCCACTCGTGCGAGCGCGCCACCAACGGGCGCGGCCGGTACCAGGCGACGTTGAAGTAGACCGGACGGCCGTCGATCGAGACCGTATCGAAGGTGTACTCCTCGCCGTCGACGAACTCCTCGACCGAGAGCTCCTCGACATGGCGCGTCTTGGCGATCGCCTCGTCGAGCTCGTGCCGGTCGACGACCCGGTAGGTGTCGGCCGAGCCCGCGCCGGCGATCGGCTTGACGATGAGCGGATAGCCGATCTGCTCGGCGGCAGAGCGGATCTCCGCTTCGCTCTTCGCGGCGCGATGCCTGGGGGTGCGGATGCCGGACGCGTCGAGGAGCTGCTTCATCCGCTCCTTGTTGCGAAACGGAATCGTACGCTCGACCGACAGGCCCGGCACGCCGATCGCCTCGCGCAGGCGAGCCGCGAGAAGCATCCCTGGCTCCCAGAGACATTCGACTCGGTCGACGGTGCGGTTGCCGAGCCAACTGCGCACCGCGTCGACGAGCGCCGTTTCATCCCAGAGCGAACGGACGCGCAGATAATCGGAGACCGCCCGCCGCACTGGCTCGGGGAGGAGCGCAGCGGGTTGATCCCCGACTCCGAGCACTTCGGCACCGACCTCGGCCAAGCCGCGCACGAAATGAGGCATCTCGGCGGGATAGCCGGGGGAGAGAAAGAGCACCCTGGGCATCGGCACAGTCCGTGAGAACGGGAAACGCGAGGAGTCTAGCAAACCGACGCTCGACGGAGCGGATGCTAGGATCAGACTGCCATGTCGAGCGACGTGACGAAGGCGCGGTATGCCGCCTTCGCCGACCTCGTCAGCGCGACCTCTCCCCGCGCGCGCTGGCTCGTATTGACCCACGACAACCCCGATCCGGATGCGCTGGCGGCGACGGCGGCGCTGGCTACCATCCTGCGCCGGCGATTTCGCCGCCGCGTCACTGTCGCTTACGGGGGCATGATCGGCCGCGCCGAGAACCGGGAGATGGTGCGCGCCCTCCGCTTCCGACTCTCGCACCTGCGGAATCTGAACCGGCGCCACTACCGCCACTTCGCCCTGGTCGACTGTCAGCCCTGGACCGGGAACTCCCAGCTCCCCTCCGGAGTCGTTCCCCACCTGGTCTTCGATCACCATCCGCGCCGAAAAGCGACTCAGGACGCACCTTTCGTCGACGTGCGGCCCGACTACGGCGCCACCGCGACGATCCTCGCCGAGTACCTCGAGGAGAGCGCGCTCTCGCCGTCGCGGGCCCTGGCGACCGCGCTGGTCTATGCGATCCGCTCCGAGACCCAGGACTTCGGCCGCCAGGCCACCGGACCCGACCACAGCGCCTTCGACTGGCTACTCCCCCAGATCGACAGGCGGGCGCTGGCGCGCATTCAGAGCGCTCCGCTGCCGCTTGCCTACTATCGCAACCTGCACCGCGCGCTCGAGCGACTTTCGGGCGTGGGCAGCCTGGTGGTCTCCCATCTCGGAGCCGTCGAACAGCCCGACATCGTGCCCGAGATCGCCGACCTCCTGCTGCGCATGGAGGGGCGCACTTGGTCGCTCTGCACCGGCAGCTTCGCCGACCGGCTCTACGTCTCCATCCGGACTACCAATCCGCGCGCCGACGCGGGAAATCTGATCCGTCGACTGATCGGCAAGTCCGGCAAGGGCGGAGGGCACGGCACCATGGCGGGGGGCTACGTCATCGTCGCCAAGGGGGCTCCGATCCAGATGCGCTCCAACGAGCAGCTCTTGACGCAGCGCTTCGCGCGCGCGCTCAAGAAGAACCCGGACCGCCTCCAGCCGATCTCGCTCGGCGCGCTCGCCCTCGACGGCACGACTCCGGCGGGCTTCGAAACCAAGGTCGCAACGTTCGGACCGATCCCCGATTGAGCCCACGCAAGCGCAAGGGAGTGGCCAAAAGGCGCCCAGCGAAGGCGACGGCGAGCGCGACGACTCCTCGCACGACGCTCACCACCCCGATCTCGCGCGATGAGATTCAGCTCCAGTTCGAGCAGCGGGCCCTGCTCGAGCCGCCCTACCAGGTCACGCCCGCGAAGCTGGCACCTCCTGGAGCGCCCCGGCGCCTGGCGTTCGTCCTGCACGCCCATCTGCCATGGGTCCTGGGGCACGGGACCTGGCCGCACGGCGAGGATTGGCTCGCCGAAGCGATCGCCCACTGCTATCTCCCGCTCCTCGACGCCTTTCGCCGCCTCGCCGACGCCGGTCGCCGGAGCTTCGTGACCGTGTCGGTGACGCCGGTCCTGGGCGCCATGCTGGCCGACTCGCGGACGCCGGCGATCGTCGAACGCTACCTGACCGAGCGCACGACGGCCGCCTGGCAGGCGCGCAAGCGCCATCCGCTGGCGCTCTGGTGGCACGCTGAGTTCGGCCGCCTGCGCGCAATCTGGGACTCCTTCGATCACGATCTCGTCCGCGCTCTGGCGGAGCTCGCCCAGCGCGGCGCGATCGAGCTCTCGACTTCGGCCGCGACCCACGTCTACCTTCCGCTTGCCCACACGCAGAAGCTCAGCCGGCTGGCGTTACGCACCGGGCGCGAGAGCCACCGCGAGCTCTTTGGCGACGAGCCGCGCGGCTGTTGGATGCCGGAGTGCGCCTATCGCCCGGGCGGCCCCTGGCAGCACCCGGTGACCGGCTTCGCCGAGGAGAGCCGGCCGGGAAATGAGCAGCTCCTCGCCGAGCAGGGTTTGCAGTGGACGGTGGTCGACGCCCACCTGCTGCGCGCCGGCGATCCCGCCTTCCCGTACATGTCGGATCTGCCTCCCGAAGAGGTCGTGGAACCGGGTGGCCCGCACCCGAAGCCGTACTGGATTCGCAAGAGCTCGGTGGCGGCCTTCCTGCGCGACGCGCGGACGGCAGCGCAGGTCTGGTCGCGACAAGGAGGATATCCAGGCGACGGCGCCTTCCTCGACTTCCACAAGCGCCAGTGGCCTTCGGGTCTGCGCCTCTGGCGGGTTACCGGCGACGACTCGGACCTGCTCGACAAGCTAGTCTACTGGCCGCAGGAGGCGGCGACCCGCGCGCGCGAACAGGCGGAGCACTTCCTCGAGCTCGCCGCCGGGCTGGAGGGCATGAACGGTGGCCTGATCTGCGCCCCTTTCGACGCCGAGCTCTTCGGACACTGGTGGTTCGAGGGACCGATCTGGCTCGAGCGGGTGCTCGAGCTGGCCACCGCGGGAAGCGGCGTCGAGGCCTCGACTCCATCGCGCGAGCTCGACGCCGGGCCGTCGTTGCGGCGCGCCTTCTTCGCCGAAGGATCCTGGGGTGCTGGCGGCGACCATCGCGTCTGGGTCAACGCCGAGACCGACTGGTTCTGGCGCGAGCTCGCCGACGGCGAGCGCCGCGCTTTCGCGGCGGTGCGCTGGGGGGGAAGCCGACTCTGGCGCCGCGCGATCCTCAACCAGCTGCTGCTCGCCGCGGCTTCAGACTGGCCGTTCCTGGTGACCATGGGGACCGGCCGCGATTACGCCGAGCAGCGCTTTCGTCTGCACATGGAGCGGCTGCGAGCGCTGATCGACCTCGGGCCGCGCACCCGGTCGCTGCCCGATTGGGTCGCCGCCGACCTCCCGTTCGCCGACATCGAGCCCGAGTGGGCGCTGCCGCCCGAGGAGTGAGAAAGTAGCCCTCCGCATGGACCGCTCCTGGAAACAGATCGCCCGCCTCCACGTGGCCGACATCGAGCTGCCGCGGGAGGTGCGCAAGCTCTACGACCTGGCCTACAACCTCTGGTGGACCTGGGACCCGAGGGCTCGCCACCTCTTCTCGGTGATCGACAGCCGCGCCTGGACGATCTACCGGAATCCGGTCCAGCTGCTGATCAACTGCGACCGCACCCACTGGCAGCCCAAGCTCGAAGACGAAGGGTTCATGGCGCTCTGTCAGTCGGTGCTGTCGAGATTCGAACGCTATCTGGCCGAAGACGGCGAGAGCTGGTTCGCCCAGAGGCACCCCGATTCGGCCGGTCCGATCGCCTACTTCTGCATGGAGTACGGGATCCACCAGTCGCTGCCGCTCTACTCCGGCGGCCTAGGGGTCTTGGCGGGCGACCATCTGAAGAGCGCCAGCGACCTCGGCGTGCCGCTCGTCGCCGTCGGCCTCCTCTACAGGAGCGGCTACTTCCGCCAGACGATCGACGCCGACGGCCGTCAGCAGCATCTCTATCCCGAGATCGACTTCACGCGCTTGCCGGTCCGTCCCGCCTCGAGCCATACCGGCCGCGAGGTCTTCGTCTCGGTGCCGCTCCCCGGTCGCGACATCACCGCCCAGGTTTGGATCGCGGAGGTCGGACGGGTTCCGCTCCTCCTCCTCGACACCGACATCCCGCAGAACGACGCCGCTGACCGGCCGATCAGCTCGATGCTCTACACGCCGGGGCGCGAAATGCGGCTGGTGCAAGAGATCGTGCTCGGGATCGGCGGCGTGCGAGCCCTGGCCGAGCTCGGAATCGAACCGCAATGCTGGCACCTCAACGAGGGGCACTCGGCGCTGCTCCAGTTCGAGCGCCTGCGCGCCCGGCTGGCCCTTGGCGAGTCGTTCGAGGCGGCGATGGCGGCGCTCAAGACGAGCACCGTCTTCACGACCCACACCCCGGTCCCCGCCGGCAACGAGAGCTTCGACGCCGCTCTAGCTCGGCGCTACTTCGCGCCGTGGTGCGAGGAGGCCGGAGTCCCACTCGAGAGCTGGCTCGCCGCCGGCAACAACGATCACGGCGAGCTCAACCAACCGTTCAATCTGACCGCGCTGGCGATCCGCACCAGCTCCCGCATTAATGGGGTGTCGCGAATCAACGCCGAGGTCGCCCAGCGGATGTGGCATCACCTCCTCCCCGACGACACGCCCGAGGAGGAGAAGATCCGGCCGATCACCAACGGAGTTCATCCAGCGACCTGGCTCGGCACCGAGCTGCAAGAGCTCTTCGCGCGCTGGTTCGGCGAGAAGTGGCCGCATGTGATCGGCAGCGACGTAGGTCGCTCTGCCATCCTCGGCTATCCCGACGACGAGCTCTGGGAGGCGCACCGGGCGCAGAAGCGACGCCTGGCGGGCTATCTTCGCTCCCGCCTGCGCCGCCAGTTCGCGCGCCACGGGCTCGCCCCCGACGAGCTGCGCACCATCGAAACGATGTTCGATCCCGAGGCACTGACGATCGGCTTCGCCCGCCGTTTCGCGACCTACAAGCGCGCCGGGCTCCTCTTCTCCGATCTGCATCGGCTGCGCAAGCTGATCGGCGATACCGAGCGGCCGCTGCAGATCGTGCTGGCCGGCAAGGCGCATCCGGCGGACAAGGCGGGCGGCGAGCTGATCCAGCACATCTTTCAGCTCTCCCAGGAGGAGAAGCTCAAGGGGCGGGTCTTCTTCGTCGAGGACTACGACATCCGCGCCGGCCGGATGCTGGTGCAAGGGGTCGACGTCTGGCTCAACACGCCGCGCCGGCCGATGGAGGCGTCGGGCACTTCGGGGATGAAGGCGGGCATGAACGGCGCCCTCAACTGTTCGATCGCCGACGGCTGGTGGCCCGAGGGTTACGACGGCAGGAACGGCTGGGTCATCGCCTGCAAGGAGTGTCTGCTAGATGAGGCGGCACAAGACCGCGAAGACGCTCTAACTCTCTATGGTCTGCTCGAAGAGGAGATCGTGCCGACGTTCTACGAGCGCGACGAGAAGGGGCTGCCGCGCCGCTGGATCGCCATGATGAAGGAGTCGATCGCCACCCTCTCGCCGCGCTTCTCCAGCGACCGCATGGTGCGCGACTACTGCGAGCTCGCCTACCTACCCCTCCTCGCCTCCGAGTCGAGCGTGCAGACCGAGCCCGAGCCGGTCCTGAGTGGTGAGGTTGCGAACGACGGATAGCGACGTGTGCCAGTGATCGACGGCCTTCTCTCGCCCCGGCCGACCACTGTCGTACGGGCGCCGCGGCTTGCGGCGGCTCTTGGCGTCGATCTGGTGCTCGTCAGTGAGACATTTCAGGAGACTGGCAGCTTCAAGTTCCGCGCCGCCGCGCATGTCGTCGCGTCGGTGCCGAACGAGCTCTTCGTCACCGTTTCGTCGGGCAACTTCGGCCAGGCGCTCGCCCGCGCGGCGGCGTTGGCCGGCAAGCGCGCCATCGTCGCCATGCCGGCTGGCTCGGCGCGCGTCAAGATCGACGCGGTGCGCTCCTGGGGCGCCGATGTCGACCTCATTGACACCGCGAAGGTCTCGCGGATCGAGCGGCTCGCGCAGCTCGCCGCCGAACACCCCGGCGCCTATGTCGCGAGCCCTTACGACGATCCGTGGGTCATCGCGGGCAACGCCTCGCTCGGGCGCGAGATCGCGGCCCTGGGCGAGCTCGACGCGGTCGTCGTGCCGATCGGCGGCGGCGGCCTCGCCTCCGGCGTTATCGTCGGCCTGCGCGAAGTCGGCTCCGCTGTAGAGGTCTGGGCGGCCGAGCCGCTGCTCGCCAACGACGCAGCGCGCAGCCTGCGCTCCGGAACGATCGAATCGAATCCGAGCGAGTCGTCGACGATCGCCGACGGGGCGCGCACGCCGTCGATCGGCCGCCACAACTGGCCGATCTTGCGAGACGGCCTCGCTGGCGTCATCGAGGTCCCCGAGGAGGCGATCTGCGATGGCGTCCGGCTCCTCTTCACGCTCGCGAACCTCAAGGCCGAACCGACCGGAGCGTTGTCGATCGGCGCTCTTCTCGCCGAGCCCGAGCGTTTTCGCGGTCGCTCGGTCGCTTGCGTCATTTCCGGCGGCAACGTCGATCCGGCCGTCTACCGCGAGCTCATCGCCTAGACTAGAGCGTCATCCCAGCCTCGACCATGCCCGATCTCCGCACGCTTCTCCGCCCCTCGCTCTCCTGGCTGCTCATCTTCGTACCGATCAGCGTCGTGCTCGAGCTCACCGCGGCGGAGAGCCACGTCGCGATCTTCGTCTGTTCGTGCCTCGCGATCATCCCGCTTGCCGGCTGGATGGGACGGGCTACCGAGCATCTCGCCGAGAAGACCGGCGAAGGTATCGGCGGGCTGCTCAACGCCACCTTCGGGAACGCCGCCGAGCTCATCATCGCGTTGGTGGCGCTTCGCAGGGGGCTCGTCGACGTGGTCAAAGCGTCGCTGACCGGCTCGATCCTGGGTAACGTGCTCCTCGTGCTCGGCGCCTCCTGCCTGGTCGGCGGGCTCAAGCACAAGAATCTCCGCTTCAACGCCTCGGGCGCGCGGATGATGTCGACGATGCTTCT
>CAZPYU010000231.1:0-5670 GCA_964590905.1 uncultured Thermoanaerobaculia bacterium | reverse complement strand
CGAGGTGCAGTCGGGGATGGGGCGCACCGGGAGGTGGTGGGCGATCGAACAGTGGGGGATCGAGCCCGACATCGTCACCAGCGCCAAGGGGATCGCCTCCGGAGTGCCGCTGGGCGCCATGCTCGCCAAGCGGTCGGTCGCTACCTGGGGCCCCGGCACCCACGGCAATACTTACGGCGGCAATCCGCTCGCCTGCGCTTCGGCGCTGGCGACGATTGCGGTGCTCGAAGCGGGCGCGATCGCCAACGCGGCCGCAGTGGGGGAGTACACCCTCGAGCGGCTTTCGACCCTCGCAGCGCGACATCCGTCGATCGGCGAGGTGCGCGGCCGCGGGCTGATGATCGGGGTCGAACTGGTGAAGAGCCGCGCCACGAAGGAGCGCGCCGTCGAGCTGCGCGAGGAAGTCGTGCGACTCGCCTTCGAGCACGGTCTGCTGATCTTGGGTTGCGGCAGGAACTCGATTCGGCTGATCCCGCCGCTCGTCGTGACCCGGGCCGAGATCGACGAGGCGCTCACGATCTTCGACGAGGTGCTGGGAGCCGCCGAAAAGCAGAGCGGTATCGCGGCCGGCGGGTGAGCGACGGAGGGTCGTCCAGGAGATTTGGGCGAGAAATGGGGGCTAGAATGCTTGCGGCCGGCGCGCGAACCAGCACCAGTCTTCGAGGTCGAACGCCCGGGTATCGGAAGGGGTGTATCTCGACGTGGAAGAGCTGATCGGCAAAACGGTTTCGCACTACACGATCCTGCGCCAACTCGGCAAAGGTGGCGTGGGGGTGGTCTACGAGGCCGAGGACGGCCGGCTCGGCCGCCGCGTGGCGCTCAAGTTCCTCTCCGAGGAGCGTCTCTCCGACGTCGCTACCCTCGACCGCTTCCAGCGCGAAGCGCGCGCCGCTTCGGCGCTCAATCATCCTGGAATCTGCACCGTCTACGCGATCGAGCAGCACGAGCGGCAGCCGTACATCGTCATGGAGCTGCTCGAGGGTCAGTCGCTCTCGGAGCTGCTCGAAGAGAAGCCGATCGAGCTCGAACGGCTGCTCGAAATCGGGATCCAGGTCGCCGATGCGCTGGAGTCGGCGCACTCGAAGGGGATCGTCCACCGCGACATCAAGCCGGGCAATCTCTTTGTCGACGCCAAGGGTCGGGTGAAGATTCTCGACTTCGGTCTGGCCAAGATCGAAGAACCGCCGCGGCCGATCCCTGCCGATACGCCGCACAGCTCGAAACCGACGCCACGTCCTCACACGCGCAATGTCACCTTGGTCGGCGACGTGCTCGGTACCGTCGCCTACATGTCGCCCGAGCAGGCACGCGGCCAGCTCACCGACGCCCGAACCGACCTCTTCTCGTTGGGCACTCTGCTCTACCAGCTGGCGACCGGCGCCGTTCCGTTCCGGGGCCAGACGCCGCCCATGGTCTACGTGGCGATCTTGACCAAGAATCCGATGCCGGTCACCGCGGCGAACCCCGAGATGCCGAGCGAGCTAGGGCGGATCGTGGACAAGGCGCTCGAGAAGGACCGCGATCTCCGCTACCAGAGCGCGACCGACATCAAGATCGACCTCGCTCGCCTGCGGCGCGACCTCAAGTCGGGGAAGGGAGTGCGCTCGGAGATGACCGATTCGCGCGATCGCGCCGAGAAGCTCGCCGAAGGCTCGCTCGCGGTGCTCTTCTTCGAGAACCTCTCCGGGGGCAAGGAGGACGAGTACCTGCGCGACGGGATCACCGAGGACATCGTCACCGAGCTCTCGAAGATCCGAGGCATGAACGTCTTCTCGCGCGCTACAGTTCTCGCCTTCCGCGACCGCCGGGTGACGCCGGCTCAGGTCGGTCAGCAGATCGGCGCCACCTACGTGCTCGCGGGTAGCGTACGGCGCTCCGCGAACCGGCTGCGGATCACCGCGCAGTTGATCGACACGCGCACCGACTTTCCGCTCTGGTCGGAACGCTACGACCGCGAGATGCGCGATGTCTTCGCGGTCCAGGACGAGATCGCACGCAAGATCGCCGGCGCGATGCGGATCACTCTGACCCCGCAAGACGAGGAGGCGCTCGCCGAGCGGCCGACGGCCTCCCCCGAAGCCTACGATCTCTTCCTGCGCGGCAAGAGCTACTCGCGCCGGCTGACCCGCCAAGATCTCGAGTTCGCGCTGCAGCTGTTCGAGACCGCGGTGGCGCTCGATCCCGGGTTTGCGCTCGGGCACGCCGCGATCGGCAACGTCTACGCGCGCTACCACTACATTTACTCCCGCGACGCCACCTCGCTCGAGCGCGCCAAGGCGGCGTCGGTGCGTGCCTTCGAGTTGCAGCCCGAGCTGCTCGAAGCGAAGGTCGCCCAGGGTTGGATCTGCTACGCCAGCGCCCAGTACGACGAAGCGATCGCCCTGGCGCGCGAGGTAGTGGCGCGCAAGCCCGACTGCGAGGGGGCCTACTACCTGCTGCTGCGCGCGCTCTTCGGCTCGGGGCACTACCAGGAGGTCGCCGACGTCGCCGAGATCGCCATCGAAGCCTCCGGTACCGACTACAACGTCTACGTCCCGATCGGCAACGCGCTCGGAGCGCTGGGCAAGAAGGAGGCGGCGAGAAACCTCAGCCTGCGCCGGATCCAGGCGCTCGAGCGGCACCTGAGCCAGGTTCCGGAGGACGTGCGAGCACGGATCCTGATCGCCAGCGACTACGCCGGCGAAGGGCGCGCGGAGGAGGCGATCCGCGAGCTCAACCTGGCGATGACGCTGCGCACCAACGAATCGGTCGTGCTCTACAACGCCGCCTGCACCTTCTGCGCGCTGAACCGCAAGGCCGACGCGATGGACGCCCTCGTCAAGGCGTATCACCTCGGTTTCAAGGATCCCGACTGGGTGCGCCGCGATCCCGACCTCACCATCCTGCGCGGCGAGCCGGAATTCGAGCGGCTCTATCCGCCGACCGCGACCACCGGGTAGCGGGCGTCGCGCAGTAGAGTAGCGCTTCCAAACGGAACAGCACGGTTCGAGGGGCCCGAGGCGAGAGGGGAGGGAAAAGAGTGTCGACGACGGCGAGCTCCTTGGTCGGTAAGACGCTCTCGCACTACCGCATCGTGCGCCCGATCGGCGCCGGCGGCATGGGTGTCGTCTACGAAGCGGAAGACTCGCGGCTCGGCCGCCGCGTCGCGGTGAAGTTCCTCTCCGAGGAGCTGCAGCAAGACGCGCCGATGCTGGAGCGCTTCCAGCGCGAAGCGCGAGCGGCCTCGGCGCTGAACCACCCCGGGATCTGCACCGTGCACGCGATCGAGCAGCACGAAGGGCAGTCGTTCATCGTCATGGAGCTGCTCGAGGGGCAGACGCTGGCGCAGCGGATGGGGCGGCAGCCGTTCGCGATCGGCGAGCTGCTCGATCTCGGGATTCAGATCGCCGACGCGCTCGAGTCGGCGCACTCGAAGGGAATCGTCCACCGCGACCTGAAGCCGGTCAACCTGTTCGTCAGCCCGCGCGGGCAGGTGAAGATCCTCGACTTCGGCCTGGCCAAGATCGAAAGCGGGACGCTGGTCGCCGACGAGACGATTTTGGACACGGCGGCGGCACGCTACACCGGCGCCGACCTGACGGTGGCGGGCTCTGTGCTCGGCACGGTGCACTACATGTCGCCCGAGCAGGCGCGCGGGCAACTGACCGATGCGCGTACCGACCTGTTCTCGCTCGGCGCAGTGCTCTACCAGATGGCCACCGGCGAACTGCCGTTCCGGGGCGACACCCAGGCGGTAGTGTTCGAGGCGATCCTGAACCGCGACCCGCGTCCGCCGGCCGAGCTGAATCCGACGCTGCCGCCAGGGTTGGGACAGATTCTCGAGAAGGCGCTCGAGAAGGACCGCAATCTGCGCTACCAGACCGCCACGGATCTCAAGACCGACCTCGTCCGCCTGAAGCGCAACCTCGATTCGGGGCGGCGCCGGGCGGGCGAGCCCGGAGATTCGAAGGTTGGCGCCGAGAAGCAGGTCGAGAAATCGGTCGCGGTCCTCTACTTCGAGAATCTCTCCGGCGCCAAGGAGGACGAGTACTTCCGCGATGGGATCACCGAGGACATCATCACCGAGCTTTCCAAGATCAAGGGGCTGAAGGTGCTGTCTCGCCAGGCGGTGCTGCCCTTCCGGGACAGGCCGGTGGCGACCGCGCAGGTCGGGCAACAGCTCAAGACCTCTTGCGTCCTCGCCGGAAGCATCCGCCGCGGTGGCAGCCGGTTGCGCATCAGCGCCCAGCTCGTGGACGCGGAGACGGACTCACTGCTCTGGAGCGAGCGCTACGACCGCGAGCTGGCGGACGTCTTCGAGGTGCAGGACGAGATCGCGCGCAAGATCGCCGAGGCGCTGCGCATCACCCTGTCGCCGCAGGAGCAAGAAGCCCTCGCCGCCAAGCCGACCGAGGACCTCCAGGCCTACGACCTCTACCTCAAGGGCAAGAGCTACGCACGGCGCCTGACGCGCCAGGACGTCGAGTTCGCGCTGCAGATGTACGAGAGCGCGGTGGCTCAGGATCCGAAGTTCGCGCTCGCCTTCGCGGCGATCGCCAACATCTGTGCGCAGTACCAGGGGAGCTTCGGCCACGACATGAAGCTGCTCGACCGCGGTCGGGCAGCCGCACTGCGCGCCACCGAGCTGCAGCCCGAACAGCCAGAAATCCAAGTCGCGCAAGCCTGGGTTCAATATGCGCTCGGCAACTTCGATGCCGCCGTGGGTGCGGTCCGCACGGCGATCGCGCGCAAGCCTGATTGCGAGGGCGCTTACTACCTTCTGGTCCGCGCGCTGTTCGCGGCCGGGTTCAACCAGGATGTCGCCAACCTCGCCGATGCCGCCTTGGAGGCCGCCGGGTCCGACTACAACGTCTACGTGCCGGTGCTCAACGCCCTCTCCGCTCTCGGGAAGACGGAGGTGGTGCGGAACATCCGTCTGCGCTTCATCCAAACGCTCGAGAAGCACTTACAGCTGATTCCCGAAGATGCCCGCGCGCGCATTCTGCTCTCCGGCGGCTACGCCGAGGAGAACCGGGTCGAAGACGCCATGCGGGAAGCCAATCTGGCGATGGTCTTGCGCCCGAACGAGGCGGCTGTCCTCTACAACGCCGCCTGCACCTTCTGTTTGCTCAACAAGAAGGCCGAAGGGATGGATGCCCTGGCCAAGTCGCATCGGGCGGGGATGACGGACCCGGTGTGGGCGCGCCTCGATCCCGATCTCGCGATTTTGCGCGGCGATCCAGAGTTCGAGAGGCTCTTTCCGGAAAAAAGTGGGGGAGCGTGACGTGACCGCGGAGTCTCTGGTCGGCAGGACGGTTTCGCACTACCGGATCACGCGCCCGCTGGGTGCCGGGGGGATGGGCGTCGTCTACGAAGCGGAGGACACGCGGCTCGGGCGCCACGTAGCGGTGAAGTTCCTCTCCGAGGAGCTGCAGCAGGACGCGCCGATGCTGGAGCGGTTCCAGCGCGAGGCGCGAGCGGCGTCTTCGCTCAACCACCCCGGCATCTGCACCGTGCACTCGATCGAGCAGCACGAGGGGAAGCAGTTCATCGTCATGGAGCTGCTCGAGGGGCAGACACTGGCGCAGCGGATGGGCAAGCAGCCGATCGAGATCGGCGAGCTGCTCGACCTCGGCATCCAGATCGCCGACTCGCTGGAATCGGCGCACGCCAAGGGAATCGTCCATCGCG